>DATKDL010000218.1:0-31841 GCA_035512695.1 Anaerolineales bacterium
GGTTCCAATCGGTTGTTTCCATCGGTCTATTGTCCCACACAGGGCGCCGTTGTAGGGGCTACCCGGCGGGCATCTGTTCCTACTAAATCATATGCTAAACAGGTCCCTCCGGCGCCTCCATTGTGATGTCATCCTGAACAAAGTGAAGGATCCCCGGAATCAAACTCTTGAAGTGCGATCGCGGGCTGAATAATGCGGTCCTTCTCGTTCCCCGCGCAGACGCCTTGAAAACACGCGCTTCAGGGATCCTTCACTTCGTTCAGGATGACATCGAATAGGACGCGCCATTAGGACCTGATCAGCAGGCGATTAAGTTAGACCAGTTGACCCACCGGAGCGCCCCTACGGGCGGGGGTGGTGCGGGTGGTTCCAACGAGGCGCGGTCAGCCCCGGGATGTCCAGAACTCCATCAACCGGTACAGAGCCGGCCGGTAAACCCGGTCCCACGGCCCCGCCGCCCGGCGCACCTCTCCCCCAAACCCGCGCTTGAAGCGGTAGACGCCCCACAGGCCGTCCGTGCGCTTTGTAAAGTTTGCTTCCAAAGTGTCTCCGTCCTCGTCCGGGACGCCCCACAGGTCGTATTCCGTGCAGCCGCGGTCGCGCGCCCAGCGCATCGCCTCCCACTGCAGGACGTAGGTCGCCATGTAGTTGCGGTGTTCGTTCGACGAGGCCCCGTACAGGTACCAGGCTCGATTCCCCCGGGCGAAGACCATCAGGGCGGCCAGTGGGACGCCGGCGGAGTCCGTGCCTCCGCCCGCCTCCGCCACCAGCAGTTCGCACATGTCCCTGGGGTGGAAGATCTCGTGGACCCGGCGGTAATAGTCCGGGCTGTGGACGCCGAAGGCATCGCGCTCACCCGTCTCGGCGATCAGGCTGTTGAAGGTGTCCAGATCACCCGAGCGGCGCACGACGACGCCCTTGCGCTGGCCGAGCCGGATGTTGTAGCGCGTCTTCTGCTTCATCCGCTCGAGCAGCACGTCTTCACTCCCAACCAGGTCGACGACGACGGTCCGCGGCGGCTGGACCGGGCGACCCCCGGCCCGGAACCCGGCCGGCGGCCCCCCGGCGTCAACGCCTTCCCCAGCGCCCGCACCTTCCCCAGCGCCCGCACTTTCCCCAGTGCCCGCACCTTCCCAGGCGCCCGCACCTTCCCAGGCGCCCGCACCTTGCCAGGCGTTCGGTTCGAGCTTGAGGACCACCGCCCGCCGCTTCCGGCACAGATCGTCCAGTTCCGGCAGCAGCCCGCCGATCGGCCCGCCGACCGGCCCCTTCGGCAGGTACCCCAGCGAGAACCCCAGCGGCAGCCGCCGGAACAGGACCTGCGCCCCGACCCCATCCCGCAGGATATGCACGGCCTCCCAGCCGAATTCCGTCTTGAGCCGGCCCCACTCGGCCGTCTGCAGGAGGTGGGCGTTGGCGTGGGAGGATATGACTTCCTTCCATTGATCGGGGGAGAGGGTGGGCATTTTTTACGAGTGGAAAATATGGACCGCCCTGCGGTGCGCAGCACCGCAGGGCGGTCCATATTTTTCTAAATTACACGACGGAGATCAGATCCGACGGCGGCGTGCTGCTCACAGTGGCGCCCGGCACCAGTTTATCCAGCAGGTGCAGGATGGCGGCCGAATCGCCCTCGCGGGCCAGGTAGATCAGCTCCCCGACGGCCTGAGTCAGCTGCTGCCCGTTGACCGGCTCATCGCGGGTCATGCGGACGATCTCGGGGTGGTCGGTGCGGGTCAGGTCGGTCAGGTCGTCCCACAGCTCCTCGCGCAGCTTCTCCCCCGAGCGGACGCCGGTGAAGACGATCTCGATATCGGTGTTGGGCTCGAGGCCGGATAGGCGGATCAGGTCCTCCGCCAGGTCCAGCACCCGGATCTGCTCGCCCATGTTGAGCAGGAAGACCTCGCCCCCCTGCCCGAACGAGGCGGCCTGGAGCACCAGGTGCACGGCCTCGGGGATGGTCATGAAATAGCGCCGCATCTCGGGGTGCGTGACGGTGACCGGGCCGCCCTTCTTGATCTGCTGCTGGAAGATCGGGACGATGCTGCCCCGGCTCCCGAGCACGTTCCCGAAGCGGACGACGGAATACGGCTGCCCGGTCTTGTTGGCCGCATCGACCACGAGCATCTCGGCGATCCGCTTGGTGGCGCCCATCACGCTGGTCGGCCGGACGGCCTTGTCGGTCGAGATCATCACCAGCCGCTCGACATCGAAAGAGATCGCCATATCCAACACGTTGCGGGTGCCCAGGACGTTGTTGGTGACCGATTCCTCGACGTTGGTCTCCATCAAAGTGACGTGTTTGTGCGCCGCGGCGTGGAAGACGACCTCCGGGCGGTAGCGTTCGAAGACGGCGTAGAGCCGGTTGCTGTCGCGGATATCGGCGATGACGGGGAACATCGGCAGCCCGGGAAAGACGGACTGCAGTTCGAGTACGGCCTCGAAGATGCTGTTTTCGCCGTGGCCGAGCAGGACGATCTCGGACGGCCCCCAGCGCCCGATCTGCCGGCACAGCTCGATCCCGATCGAGCCCCCGGCGCCGGTCACCAGGACGCTTTTCCCGCTCAGGATCGGGCCGACCCGGTCGCTCGAGGCCGCGGCCGGCTTGCGCCGCAGCAGGTCCGTGATCTGGACCTCCCGCAGCCGCGAGACGTTGACCTGCCCGCCGATCAGCTCGTAGATCCCCGGCATCGTCCGGAACGAGACCCCGGCCTCCCGGCAGGCGTCCGCCAGCGAGCGGACCACGGTGCCCGGGGCGCTCGGGATGGCGATGATGATCTCGTCGATCCGCCGCTCGCGGACCACCCGCCCCAGGTCGCCCAGCTTCCCGACGATCGGGATGCCGTGCACCTGGTGGTTGAGCTTGGCCTTGTCGTCGTCCAGGAAGCAGATCGGGACCAGGCCGAGCTGCGGGTTGCGCTGCAGCTCGCGGACGAACAGGGTCCCGGCGCTGCCCGCCCCGGCGATCAGGGTCCGCCGCAGCCCGTAGCGAGCGTGTTCGCTGACCGAACGGCTCTCGGCCAGCAGCCGCAGGGCAAACCGGAACCCGCCGATCAGGAGCAGGGTCACGATCCAATCGATGAAGACGGCCGAGCGCGGGAAACCGATAAAGGTGTTCAACCGGGCCTGGACCGTGGTCAGGATGAACACCCCGACGACCGTCGGCAGCGAAGCCAGGGTCACGGCAGCCATGATCGTCTTGAGCTCCTGCACGCTGGCGTAGGCCCACAGCCGGCGGTACATCCCGAAGCGGTAGAAAACCGGCGGTTTGACGATCATGGCGATCACGATCATCCAGATCATCTGCGGGAAGTAATACGAGAACACCGGCCCAAGCTCAAGCCGCATCGCAAAGCTCAACATCACCGAAACGGCGATGATGAACAGATCGATCACGAAGATGATCCGGTTGCGGAGGTGGATATGGTTTTGGAGGACAGCCATGAGATAAAGGATTTTAGCCGGTTAATGCGATATTTGCGAGTGGGTCGAATGGTCGAATGGTCGAATGGGCGAATTCGCCCATTCGACCATTCGACCATTCGTCACCTACCCCTCAGCCCCAGGATCGTCGCCGGGGTGCGGAGGAGGATCAGGAGATCCAGCAGGATGCTGCGGTGCTTGATGTAGTACAGGTCGTACTCCAGCTTCTCGTTGGTCTCCTCGACGTTGGCGGCGTAGACCTGGTGGATCTGGGCCCAGCCGGTCAGGCCCGGTTTGACCAGCAGGCGGGCCCGGTAGAAGGGGACGTGCTCCTGGAACAGCTTGATCAGCGCCGGGCGTTCCGGGCGCGGGCCGACCAGGCTCATTTCGCCCTTCAGGACGTTGAAGAACTGCGGGAGCTCGTCCAGGTGGGTCTTGCGCAGGAACCAGCCGACCTTTGTGACGCGTTCGTCGTTCTCGGCGGTCCAGCGCGGGGTGCCGTCCCCTTCGGCGTCGATGACCATGGTGCGGAACTTAATGACCTCGTAGCGCCGGTCGTTCTTCCCGGAGCGGGTCTGCAGGTAGAGGATCGGGAACCCGGTTTCGGCCAGGTTGGCGAGGGTGACGAAGGGCAGGATGATCAGGAAGGCCGCCGTCCCGAGCAGGCCGCCCAGCAGGTCCAGCAACCGCTTGGCGACTAGGTAGAAGGCGTTCACCCGGCTCTCCTCGACGAACGAGCGCACCATCCAATCCGACTCCAGGTGGAAGATCGGGACCCGGCCGAACATGTCCTCGTAGACCCGCTGCATCCGGCCGATCTCGACGCCCTGCTCCTGGGCGTCCAACAGGGCCTGGAACATGCGGCCTTCCATCGGCCCCGAGATCGAGACGATCACGTCGGTGACCTGGTGGTCGGCGATCATGGCCTTGAGTTCGCCGGCCCCGCCCAGCACCGGGAATCCCTCGACCTCCCCGCCCGCCTTCCCCGGGTCGTCGTCGATCACCCCGGTGACGACGAACGGGGCCGGCTCCAGCTCGTTGAGCTTGGCCAGCAGGGTCGTCCCGGCCGCCCCGCCGCCGATGACGAGGGCCCGGCGCAGGAAGGCGGCGGTATTGAAGACCCGGATATAGATCGCCCGCCAGGCCAGGGTGAGGATGAAAACCAGCGCCAGGAAATAGCCGACCGCGCTGCGCGGCAGCGAGCGCGGCGGGGATGAGAAATAGGCTACCAGGTAGACTCCCAGCCCGATCAGGGCCGCCAGCGCCACGCCGCGCAGCGTGGTGCGCCAGCGCGCCGCCCGGTGGATGTCGTACATCTCGACCATCAGGCCGATCCAGATGAAAGGGATGAAATAGAACCAGGTCTGGACCCGCTCGGCCAGGAACTCGCGCGAGAACCCGAGCCACTCCTCCCCGCTGACTCCCCACAGATACAGGGCGCCGACCAGGGCGAGCGCACCGGCGGTGAAATCCCCGAGCACGAGCAGCGGCCGGCGGTCGATCGGGCGCAGCCGCCAGCGGGCCGTCGTCGTCAGGGCCTGCCGGCCTACTTGCGAACGAGCAGGTTCCACAGGACCGCTCCCCCCCAGTTGAAATGCATCGTCGACAGCGCGGCCGGGAGGCCGATCGCCAGCGCCGGGTCGCGCTTCCGGACGGCGGCCGCCAGCCCGGCGGCCAGCAGGGCAGCAGTATACAGCCCGGCTGCCAGTCCGAAGGCGAGCCGCGCCGGGGCCCAGAACAGTCCCGCCAGCCCGCTCACGAGCAGCGCGGCCACGAACAGCGGCGGGACGAGCTGCCGCCAGCGCAGCGTCTCCGGGTAGCGCTTGAGCATGGCGGCCTTCCAGGTGCCGTAGCGCCGGTACTGGCGGGCCAGGGCCGCAAAGGTCGGTCGGGCGAAATAGGTCGAGCGGATGGCGGGGTCGAGCCAGATCTTGCCCCCGTCACGGATGATCCGGGCGTTGAACTCGTAGTCCTCGTTGCTGAGCAGGGTTTCGTCAAAGCGGCCGATCCGGTCGAACAGCGTCCGCCGGAAGGCGCCGAACGGGACGGTGTCGACGTACTGCGCGCGGGTGGTGCGCCGGTAGTGGGCGTCCCCCGCCCCGAGCGGGTGGGCGGCGGCTGCGGCGATTGCCCGGGCCTGCCAGGTCTTGGCGCCGGGTTCGATCCGCCAGACCCCGCCGACGTTCTCCCCCAGTCCGGCCTCCAGCGCCGCCGCGCAGCGCTCGACGTAATCCGGGTCCGGGAGGCTGTGCGCGTCCAGCCGGATGATGACCTCCCCCGCGGCGGCCTCGATCGCCCGGTTGAGCGCGGCCGGGATCGCCCGGTCCTCGTTGTCAGCCACCCGGACGCGCAGCCCGGGCCGGTCCCGGCGGAATGCGTCGATCCGGTCGCGCGTCTGATCGGTGGACATGCCGTCGGCGATGATGATTTCCATGTGTTCGAGGGGGTAGGACTGGGAGGCCAGCGCCTCCAGGAGCGGGCGAATCGTGTGTTCCTCATTGTAACATGGGATGATGATCGAGACGCGGGGGGTGGTCATGGCGGAGAGGGGATTTTAACTGTAAAAACGCTCCCCCGCCCCACTTCGCTCTCCACCTCGATCACCCCCCCGTGCCCCTCGACGATCTCCCTGGCGATCGCAAGCCCCAGTCCGAAGCCCTGTCCCCCGCCGCGGGCGCGGGATTTATCCAACTGGTAGAAGCGCTCGAAGATCCGCTCGTCCTCTCCGGGCGGGATCCCGGGGCCGGTGTCGGCGACCGAGACGACGGCCCAACCGGGATCCGCCGCCAGCCGGACGGCCACCTCGCTCCCCGCCGGAGCGGCCCGGATCGCGTTCTCCAGCAGGTTGGCGAATACCCGGAAGAGCCGGTCCGGATCGCCGGAGACGGGCGGGTTCGCGTCGGTCGAGAGGGCGGCACGGACCCCGGCGGCCTCGATCTGCGGAGAGAGCTTCTCGATGGCGCTCGCCAGCAGGGCCGCCAGGTCGACCGGTTCCCGGACCGGTTCTTCCCCGCCGCCCTCCAGCCGGGCCAGTTCGAGCAGCCCGGTCACCAGGTCCTGCATCCGCCCGGCCTCCTCCCGGATCACCCGCGCCGCCCGGTCGACCTCCTCGGGAGACCGGGCCGTCCCGTCCGAAATGGCCTGCGAGAAACCCTGGATCGCCGTCAGCGGCGTCTTGAGCTCGTGCGAGACGTTGGCGACGAAATCGCGCTGCGACTGCTGCCCGGATCGGACCTGGACGACCATCTCGTTGAATGCCCGGGCCAGGTCGCGGACCTCTTCGGGCCCGTCCTCGGCGATCGGCGTATATTCCCCGGCCGGGATCCGGCGAGCAGCGGCGGCCATCCGGCCCAGCGGCCCGGAGACCGACCGGGCGGTCAGCCCGGCGACCAGGACGGCCAGCAGGACGGCGAACCCGCTGGCCCACAGCAGCGGCGGCAGCAGGGCGTCCCCGAAGGCCGGGAGCCACTGGAACCCCGGCCGCGGCGCAGCCAGGACGAGGTGGTTACCGTCCTCCAGGGTCCTTACGGCGTACAGCCACCAGCCCCCATCGGCGTCGCGCAGGTTCTCGGCCGGCCCGGGTCCGGGGCCGCGGCCGGGTCCCGAACCTTGCATGCCCATCAGCGGGATGCGGTTGAAGACCGGCTGAATACCGGCGCCGGAGTCGTACAGGACGGAGCCCATTCGCCCGACGATGAGGATGCGGATCTCGAACTGCTCGGCCAGCAGCCCGAGCGCTTCGGCCTGCCGCGGCAGCGGGGCGCCGGTGAAATCGATCGCCGGGGCGATCAGCCGGGTCAGCTCCTGCAGCCGGACCCCGGCGTTGCGCAGCGGGATGTTCCGGACCACGACGAACAGGACGAACAGCGCCATCCCCAGCACGATCCCGATCACGAGCAGGTAGGTCAGGGCGAGGCGCGACCGCAGCGAGGCGAACACGGCTTAGCCTTCCGCGACCAGCTTGTAGCCGATCCCGGTCACCGTCTCGACCGCCAGCCCGCTGCCGGCCAGCTTCCGGCGCAGGTGGGCGACGTGGACGTCGACGGTGCGGGTCTGGCCGTAGAAGTCGTAGCCCCAGGCTTGCTGCAGGAGCTGTTCGCGGGTCAGGACGATGCCCCTCTGCCGGACGAGGGTCAGCAGCAGCTCGAATTCCTGGGCTCGCAGCTCGACCGGCGCGCCGGAGACCCTAAAGGTCCGCCCTGCCGGGTCGATCTCGGTCGCGGCGATCCGGATCGGGGCCGTCTCGGCGGTGGCGGCAAAACGCTCGCCGCGCCGCAGGATGGCCTTGACCCGGGCAACCAGCTCGCGCGGGTTGAAGGGCTTGGTCAGGTAGTCGTCGGCGCCCAGCTCGAGGCCGACGATCTTGTCGACGTCGTCGTCGCGGGCGGTCAGCATGATGATCGGGACCGGGTGGTTCTCCGCCCGCAGCCGCCGGCAGACTTCGAAGCCGTCGACACCCGGCAGCATCACGTCCAGGATGACGAGGGCCGGCTCGTCCCGCCTCACCGCCTCCAACGCCGCCGCTCCGTCGTGGACGGCCACGCAGGCGTAGCCCTCCCGCTCCAGATAGAGCTGGACGAGCTCGGTGATGCTTTTTTCGTCGTCGACGATCAGGATCGGTTGCCCGGTCATTGGAATCCGAAATATTGAAGGGCCGGTGCGGGAGCTTTGCCCGCACCGGCCCTTCAATATTTCATTTTATACAAGCCACCGCTTCGATCTCGACCGCCGCCCCCCCGGGCAGCGCTCCCGCCTGGACCGTGGTGCGGGCCGGGAAGCCGGCGCCGGGTCTGTCGGCGCTGAAGAACTCGGCGTAGGCGGCGTTGAAGTCGGCGAAGTCGGCGATATCGCGCAGAAAGACCGTCGTCTTGAGGACGTTGTCCAGGCTCGAACCGGCGGCGGCCAGGACGTTCTGGAGATTCGTCAGCGCCTGCCGCGTCTCGGCCTGGATGCCGCCTTCGGCCAGCTTCCGTTCGGCCGGGTCGACCCCGATCTGCCCGGCGGTGAAGACGAGGTCGCCGAAACGGACGGCGTGCGAGTAAGGGCCGAGGGCGGCGGGGGCGGATTCGGCGAGGATGATTTGTTTTTTGGACATGGGTTCTCCTTGTTAATCGAAAATCGAAAATCGAAGATCGAATGATGCGGGGTTTGTGGGCGGCGATCCTTGATCTTCGATTTTCGCTCTCCGCGCCCCGCGCCAATTCTCTATTGGCTGGGTGCAGCGGCGGGGCGGAATTTCCGCCCCGCCGCTGCATCCAGCTCCTTTTTCGCCAACCAATAGCCTTCCTATGGGAGAAAAACCACGTGGCTCTCCGCCGCCGCCTCCACCGCCTCTCGCCCCCACAACATCGCCTTATACTCGATCAGCCGCCACGGATCCGCCATATCGATGTAATGCGGGTGCCCGGCGTGGCCGGACTGCCCGGTGGTGTGGATCGACAGCGAGTTGGCCATGTCGCTCAGGTCGACGATCATCCGCAGCGACGGCAGGCTGCCGACTTCGTAGCCGTCGCCCCGCGCGCTCCAGCCGGTGGCATTGACGATGGCGCTGCCCCCGGAGGTCCGGAACGGGCCTTCATTGAAAATGAGGCTGATCCCCGGGAAGTTGCTCATCACGTCGTGCTCGAAATTAAGGACATGCAGATCCCCCCAGGCCCAACGGTCGGGGTTCCGGCCCAGGCGCTCCTCCAGCTCGGCGACCGCGGCGGCGAAGGCCCGTGCGAGCATGGCGTCCCGGTCCTCGACATCCTCGGTGTTGGCATCATCCCACCAATCGTGGTCCAGCTCGTCCAGCAGTCGGCTCGTGATGACGAACCAGGTCGACCCGCCGCCGGGGGCGAAACCCTCCGGCAGGTCGTCGGCGAAGGCGAGGGCCAGCAGGTTCTTCCAGAAGACCTCGAAGATGGCCGCGCCGGGCGAGTCCATGTGCGAGCGCTGGTCCCAATCTGCCAATATCGACCGGATCTCCTGCAGGCGGTCGTCGTCCATCTGAACGTCGAGGAGGGCCGAAACCAGCTTCTCCGCCATCGGGTTGCGGTCGTTGCCCTGCATGGCGATCATGTAGTCGATGTCGATCGGGCCGGGGGCGTTCAGGATGTCGTCGATGATCGACCCGGCGCGGAAGCCGTGATCCCAGTCCCGCGAGATCGTGAACGGGTATTCCGGGCCGACGATGGCGTTGTTGGCGGTCACGATAAACCCCTCCGGCGGGTTGTAGGCGAAGGGCAGCCACTCGAACGGGATGTATTCGAGCCACTCGTACTCGTCGGTCCAGCCGGGGACGGGGAGCAGCCCGTCGTGGCCCGGGTTGCGGCCCGGGATCCGGCCGGGGGCCTGGTAGCCGATGTTCCCGTCCACGTCGGCGTAGAGCAGGTTCTGCGACGGGACCGAGAAATCGCGGGCCGCATCCCGGAACTGCTCCCAGTTCTGGGCCTGGTTGATCTTCCAGACCGAGCGGAAAATGTAGCCGACCTGCAGGGCCGTCCATTTGAGCGAGATGGCGTAGTCCTCCGGCAGGTCGATCCCGGCCTCGGCCCCGAAATCCGACAGCGAGACGTCCGACATAACCGGGCCATGCCGGGTGTAACGCACCGTCAGCTCGATCGGCTCGCCGCCGGCGACGTTGATCGTCACCGGGACCAGCTCCATATCGACCCATTCGCCGTTGACTTCATATTGGTTTGGGTTTTCCGGGTTGATCTTTTCGATATACAGGTCCATCACGTCCGGACCCAGGTTGGTGAAGCCCCAGGCGATCCGGTCGTTGTGACCGATGACGACCCCGGGGACGTTGGCAAAGGTGAACCCGGTCACGTTGTAGGAACAGTCCGGGGTGACCGGGGCGCAGTGCAGACCGATCTCGAACCAGATCGACGGGATCTGGGCCGAGAGGTGCGGGTCGTTGGCAAACAGGGGCATCCCGGTGGCGGTCAGGTCGCCGGAGACAGCCCAACTGTTCGAGCCGATGGCGCCAAACCCGGCGCTGCCGAAACCGGCGCCGCGCAGCGTGTCGAGCAGGTCGAACCCGTCCCGGACGCGGGCCAGGGCCGGGAGCGCCCCGGCCGGGATCTCCCCGGCGGACGGCAGGCGGGCCTCCCCGGTGATATGCGGCTCGGTGACGATGACGGGGTGGGCGGCGAAATCGTAGGGCGGGTAGAGCAGGTCGAGCTCCTCCGGGGAAAGGTTCGCCAGCAGCAGGGCGCGGTCGATCTCGGTATCCATGTTGCCGCGCAGGTCCCAGGCCATCGCCTTGCCCCAGGCCAGGGTCTCGTGCGGCTGCCAGGGGGCCGGTTCGTAGCCCGGGTTGACCAGGTTGAGGAAGACGTACTCGTAGCTCAGCTCGGCGCCGTCCCGGCCTTCGAGATACGCGTTGATCCCGTCCGTGAAGGCCTGCAGGATCGCCTTGGAGGCCGAATCGAGCAGGACGTACTCCTGCTGCGCGACCCGCTCCCAGCCGAGCGTCTGCAGGTATTTGTCGACCTCGACCGTGCTGCTCCCGAGCAGCTCCGACAGCCGCCCGACGGACTGGTGCCGCCAGAAGTCCATCTGCCAGAACCGCTCCTGGGCCTGGACGTAACCCTGGACCATGAACAGGTCGTGCTCGGTGGTCGCATAGATGTGCGGGACGCCGTAGGCATCCCGGTAGACATCGACCTGCCCGTCCAGCCCGGGCAGCCGGATCTCGCCGTCCACCTGCGGGTACGAGCGTCGCTGGAGGATCGGAAGGGCGACGGCGGCGACCACGACGATGAGGAGGACGACCATGGGGAGGGCCATCAGGAGGCGGCGGAGGAATTTCATGGGAAGTTATCCGAATAGAGATGGAAAATGGGATATCACGTCGGAGCTCTGCTCCGACGTGATATCCCATATTCTCATCGCCTGCGAACCATCGTCGCGCAAGGGGACGCGGCGGGGGAACAGGTAGGGCAGGATCCAGGGCAGGACCAGCGAGAGGATGATCAGGATGGAGAGGACGATCCAGATGAGCCGGCCGGCCGGCGATCGGACAGGTGGTTTGGGGTCGCGCGGGACGCCCCATTCGATCTCCGGGCGGATTTCGGCGGGGTCTTCTTCGAAGCGGTCGGGGAAGCTCATGTCTCGCCCGAGTCCGGTGCGTCCGGGCGCGCCGGGCGCTCCGGCTCTTTTTCGGGCAAACCCCCGGTGTTCGCTCGGGGCAAAGCCTGTGTGTCCGCGCCGGGTTGGCCCCGGATCTCCGCTTCGGCGGCGCTCAGCCCGTCCGCCGCGACCAGGTCCTTCGCCACCGCTCCGAGCGAGCCCTTCGCTTCCGCTCCGGACAGGCCCAGGGCGGTGACGAAGGCGATGGCGTGGGTTTCGGTGTGGCTCAGGCTGATCGACCACTCGGTCAGCCCGTGTTCGCGGGCCAGGCGGGCGGCCGCGCCGTGCAGGTGCAGGACCGGTTCGCGGCGCGGGCCGTGCAGGATCTCGATTTCGCGGAACGAGATATCGCCGATCCCGGTCATGAAAGCCTTGGCGACCGCCTCCTTGGCCGCCCAACGGGCCGCCAGCGAGGCGACCCGGTCCCGGCAGAGCGCCAGTTCGGCCGGGGTGAACACCCGGTTCAGAAAGCGCCCGCCGAAGCGGTCGACCGCCTCCCGGATGCGGCGGGTCTCGATCAGGTCGACGCCGTTGCGGAGGATGACGGGCTGTTTATCCGGCAATTTCCACTCGGTGCGCCGATTTCATCTCGTAAACAGCCAGCACAACAACCTGCCCGCCTCGCACGCGACCGCCTCCCAGGAACCCGGCAAGCCCTGCAGCAGGTCCTGGTAAGGGGAGACGACGTTCTGGAGGCCGACGAAGGGCTCGTGCAGCTCGGTCTGGTCGAGCGGGATGCGGACCGGGACCGTCAGGCTGATGGGGACCTCCAGGAGGACCGGCACGGTCAGCTGGACCGGGACCGTCTGGCTGACGGGGACGGTCAGGTTGAGCCGGGTGGGCAGGATGGTGTCTTTGGGGAGCAGGATTTCGGTGGGGGCGTTGAAGATCGCCAGGCTGGGGGTGTTCAGGTTGACGATCGCGTTCGAGATCACCGTGTCCTCCGCCAGCAGGACGCTCGTGCGCTCCGAGATTTCCAGGTCGAAGACGACGGGGATCGAGTCGTTCACCAGGATCACGTCCTCGACCGTGATCGTCTCCTCGACCAGGATCGATGTCTCGATCACGGCCGCGTCCATGGCGACGAAGTTGGCGTGCAGCCCGCCGATGAGCTGGGAAGACAGCAGCTCCTTGAGGGCGAACAGCTCCCGCCCGAGCGAGACCAGGACGATGAGCAGGACGAGGTTGACCGCCAGCGACAGCGTCCCGGTGATCGTCCAGAACGCCGGCGCCCATTGGGCCTGGAAGACGGCCGGGTGCACCAGGGTGCGGCGGACGACGCCCGGCCGGTCCTTGACGGCGGTTGTTTCGGGGGCATTGGGCGGGGTCTGTCGATCTGGCGAGGTCATGAGGCGTCCGGATACCGGTCAAAAGACCGGCGGGTTTCGGGACAAACGTCACTTACTCCGGCTCCTGGAATCGGGTGTAATCCGGGTGTACATTCCCTCCGGGAACGGGCGTATCTTTTTGCCGTGCAATCCGTCTGTAAGATCAGAGCGGCCCCGAACCGTTTGAGCAGTTAAGAATATAGCATAAAAGTGGGGCCGAGACATCGGGCGGCCCTACAAAGACTTAATTTGCACAGTATAATCCCCGACGTAGGCTCTGGAGACGCAACCTGGTTGCGTCTCCAGCCTACGGCCATAAGGAGCATGCATTGACGAACCATCTCATCCCCACCCACCACGTCGCCGTGATCGGCGCCGGCCCGGCCGGGCTGTTTGCCGCCCGGACCCTGGCGGACGCCGGCGTCCACGTCTCCCTGTTCAACCGGGACGTCAAGCCCGGCGGGCTGGCCGAGTACGGCATTTACCACAACAAGGAAACGATGAAGGGCGGTCTGCGCAAGCAGTTCCGCAAGATCATGGAGGAGCCGCTGATCTCGTACTACGGCAACGTGACCGTGGGCGACGACGGCGATATCCGCCTGGACGAATTGAAATCATTCGGTTTTGACGCCGTCCTGGTCACCGTCGGGGCGCAGGGCACCAAGTGGCTCGGGATGCCCGGAGAGGAATTGGAGGGGGTCTACCACGCCAAGGACCTGGTCTACCATTACAATTTGCTCCCGCCGTACGCGGAAGGGGACTTCCGGATCGGGAAGAAGGTCGCCCTGATCGGCGCCGGGAACGTGATGCTGGACATCGCCCACTGGACGATCCGCGACCTGAAGGTAAAGGAAGTCACCACCATCGTCCGGCGCGGCCCGGCCGAGATCAAGTTCACCCCCAAGGAGTTCGAGATCGTCTGCGGCAATTTGGCGATGAACGCCCTCAAGGCGGAGGTCGAACGCTGCCGCCCGATCATGGAAGCCGTCGGGCAGGACCCGGACGAGGCGCTGGCGATCATGCTCAAACCGCTCAACAAGGCCCTCGAACCGGTGTCGGAGACCCGCTTCCTGTTCGATTTCCTGGCCTCGCCGACCCGCATCCTTGGGGATGAAAAGGGCCGCGTCGTCGGGCTCGAAGTCGAGGACACGACCCTGGTCGCCAGGGGCGACGATACGAAGGCCGTCAGCCTGGGGACGACCCGCATCCTGGACGTCGACACCGTCGTCTTCTGTATCGGCGACCGGGTCGACCAGGGCTTTGGTCTTCCTCTTGTATGGAACGAGTTCGCCAAGAACCCGGCCCCACGCTTCCCGCAGGACGGGCTCTCGTACGAGGCCCACGATCCGGAAGGGGTGCTGGACCTCAGCCACATCTTCCTGGCCGGCTGGGCCCGCGAGGCCAGCAGCGGTCTGGTCGGCGCCGCCCGCAAGGATGGCACCATGGGCGCGAAAGCCCTGCTCGAATATCTTGAGACCCTGCCCGTGACCACCAACGGCCACTTCACCGACCTGAAGACCCGGCTGGCGGAGCTGGATCACCCGGTGATCACAACCGAACTGTGGGCGGAGCTCGACCGGATCGAGGCGGAGATCGCCGCGGAGAAGGGGCTGAGCTCGTTCAAGTTTGGGGCGAATGAGGAGATGTTTAAGGCGTTGGGGGTGGGGGTCTTGCTTACGGCTTGATCGTATCCTCTTCCTCGAAAAAATGAACCCCAACCGGTGCGAAGCACCGGTTGGGGTTCATTTTTTCAGGTTTTTCCACCGAATCAACAAAAACAACCCCACCCCAATCAACACCTCCCCCATCAGCACCCCCCGCTGCTGCCAGACCCCGAAATCCGGAACGTTCGGAAAACTCTCGCTCCCAAAACCGAACACGTCCGCCATCCCGGACGCCACCGCGACCACGTAGCCGGTCGCGATCAGGCGGGCGCCGACGTCCGAGCGGATCGTCGTCGGCTCGCCGTTCCAGAAGGTGCGCAGCACCAGGTAACCCCCGATCGAGATCATCCCCAGGCCGAACAGGAAGACGGCGATCTGGACGAAACCGGTGACCGGGCTGCGGTCCAGGCCGAACAGACCCGGGTCGGCGCCCAGGATGAAGACGAACAGGCCGGTGAACGTGAAAAACAGCCCGATCCGGATCCTCGTCTTCGGGCCGAGCGGCTGGGTGGCCAGCATCGACGGGCGGGTGGTCGGCTCTTCTGGCATTGCGCTTCAGTCCGGCAAGGCCCGGTCCATCAGCCGGGCCCAGTTGCCGCCCATGATCCCGGCGATATCGTCCGGCCCGTAGCCGCGTTCCTCGAGGAGCGGGGCAATGGCGTGCAGGTCGGCGATCGTGTCCAGCCCGGTCGGGGTCTCGTCCCGGCCAAAGCCGCCTTCGAAATCGCTGCCGATCCCGGCGTGCCCGGCGTCGCCGGCGATCTGGCAGACGTGGTCGATGTGGGCGACCAGGTCGGCCAGGATCACTTCCGCCCGGTCGTCGCCCCTCTTCCAGCCCGCTTTTAGAAAAGCGTTGTACGGGACGGCGCCGATGACCCCGCCGCGCTCGACGATCCCGGCGATGACCCGATCGGACAGGTGCCGGTTGGAATCGCTGCCTTTCAAGAGCGAAAGGCAGTTGGCGTGGCTGGCGAGCAGCGGGCCTTCGTAGCGGTCGAGCGCTTCCAGGGCGGCCTGCTCGTCCATGTGGCTCAGGTCCAGGGCGAAGCCGAAATCGGCCATCCCCTCGAGCAGCGCCTGGCCTTCGGCTGTCAGCGGGCCGGGTTCGCGGGTGCCGCCGCAGAAACGGGTGCCGATCCAGGCGGGGCCGATGACCCGCACGTCGCCTTCCCACCACAGCTCGAGCTCATCGACCGAGCGGATCCCCTCGGCGCCCTCCATCAGCAGCACCATCCCGACCGGGCCCTCGAACGGCTCGTTCCCCCCCGCACGCTCGACGGCGGCGGCCAGGCCGGCGCGGTCTGCGACCAGGGAGAATTTATCCGGGTGGTCGTCGAACAGGCGGTGGTAGACGTCGAGCTGGTCCCGGTAGAGCCGGTGGGCTTCGTCCGGCGTCCGGTAGACGATCTCCTGCCAGGCGCCCAGCCGGCCGCGCTCGGGGGCGGCGAAAAGGGTGGCGAAGACGACGGCCGTACGGGCCGCCAGGAAATCGGGCCAGCCGAGCATGCTCAGTCCGTTGTAAATCGGGCCGAGGGAGCCGTTCTCAGCCTCGAGCGCCCGCGTCTCGGCCGCCGAGCGGGTGTAGTCGCGGCCGAATTCGAGGACGTTGTAGGCGAGGTCTTGGTGGGCGTCGATGAGATACATGAAAAAGATGAAAATTTGGACCCCTGCGGGGCTTTGCCCCGCAGGGGTCCAAATTTTTAGAAAGTGTGAACCAGGCGCTTCCAGAAGCCGTCCCTTTCGCCGGGGACGAAAGGACGGTAAAGGGCCAGCCGGTCGGCCAGGCCGGCGTAGCGTTCGGCAATGGCGTCCGGGAGGCCGGCCTCGGGGGCGACGACGGCGAAAGCCGCCAGGATTGTATCATCGATCAGGGGCGGCATCTCGGACCAGGCCTTGCGCCGTGCCAGCTCGGACAGCGCCTCCCCGACCGCCTCCCAGCCGTGCAGCGCCAGGACGGACCGGTAGCCCGGGGTGGAGGCGTAGAAGGCGATCTGCGCCCGGACAAAGGCCGTCTCGCGCTCGTCCGAGGCGACGAAGGCGGTGACCGTGACGGCGCAGTCCGCCGGCTCGCGCCCGGCCGCCGCCGCGCCGCCGGCGATCGCCGGGCGCAGGACCTCCCGCAGGTAGCGGGCGGTGTGGAGCGGGTGGACGTGAAAACCGTCGGTGACCCGCCCGGCCAGCGCGGCCAGGCCGGTGTTGACTCCGGCGAGGTAGATCGGGATGTCCGGATGGCGGATCGGGCCGGGGTCGAAGAACGGGCTCGTCAGGGTCAGCTTGTAATACTCGCCGCGATGGTTGAGCCGCTCGCCCTCCTGCCAGGCGCGCCAGAAGGCCCGGATCGCAGCGACCTGCTCCTCCAGCTTCCCGGCGGGCGAAGCGGGCCAGGTCATCCCGAAGCGGCGCTCGATGTGCGGCTTGATCTGCGTCCCCAGCCCGAGGATAAAGCGCCCACCGGACATGCGGGCCAGGTCCCAGGCCGTATGCGCCAGCGTGGCCGGGCTGCGAGCAAAGGCGACGGCGATGGCGGTGCCGAAGGAGATCCGGGCGGTGTGCTCGAAGACGAGCGGTCCGGGGAGAAAGGGGTCGTGCTGGGTTTCGGCGGACCATAGCGCGTCGAACCCCAATTCCTCGGCGGCCTTTGCGGTTTCGGGGACGGTTTTGAGATCGTGGTCGTAGGGGAGGAGGGCGTCTAGTAGCATGATCCCGAAGAGAAAGGGGCGGGGGCCGGTTTCACCGGCCCCCGCCCCTTTTTTTTTCGATTAACTCAACAAATACGCGACCAGCCACCGGGTCGTCGCCTCTAAGGCCTCGGTGTGCGTCCGTTCGTAGTTGTGCGACGCATCCACCCCGGGGCCGACCAGGGACACCGCCACGTCGGCGCCGGCGCGCCAGTACGCTTCGCCGTCGGAGCCGTAGTGGGGGTAGATGTCGATCCGGTGCGGGATGTCGTGCTCGTCGGCCAGGCGGCGGAGCTTCTCGTTCAGGTCGAAGTGGTAGGGCCCGCCCGAGTCCTTGACGCACAGGGAGGCGTGGAATTCGCCGGAGGTCTGGCCCTCCCCGACGGCGGCCATATCGACGGTGACCAGCTCGGCGACCTCAGCCGGGATCCCCGCCGAGGCACCGTGACCGACTTCTTCGTAGTTGCTGATATGCAGGTAGGTGGTCTGTGCGGGCTGCAGACCGGCATCGGCCAGTGCCTTGACGGCGGCCAGGATATTGGCGACGCAGGCCTTGTCGTCCAGGTGCCGGGAGCGGACAAAGCCGTTGAGCACCTCGACGCGCGGGTCGAAGGCGACGAAATTGCCGATCTCGATCCCGAGGGAGCGGGTTTCGTCCGGGGTCGTCGTCCGGGCGTCGAGGCGGACTTCCATGTTGTCGTCGCTGCGCTTCTCGTTGTTGACGTCGGCGCCGTGGACGTGGGCGGAGGCCATCGTCAACAGGAGCGAACCGCGCACCGGGTCACCGGAGCGGGGGAAGACGGTGCAGCCCTCGCCTTCGACCGTGTTCCAGGCGAAACCGCCGATCTTTGTCAGCTTGAGCCGGCCGTTGGACTTGATCTCCTTGACCATCGCCCCGAGCGTGTCGACGTGGGCGGTCAGGGCGCGCGGCGCGTCGTCCGATACCCCCGGCCATTCGGCGACCAGGGCGCCCTTGCGGGTGCGGGAGAGGCTGAGTTCGGGGAAGGCTGCCAGGGCGTTCTCGGTGTATTCGATCGCCCGCTCGGTGAACCCGGTCGGGCTGGGGACGTTGAGCAGGCCGGTAAGGAAATCGAGCATGTAGTCGGTGTCGATGGGCGGGAGGGTAGGCATGCGGGAAATTATAATGCAGGGGGTTTGGTAGAATGGGCGAATGGGAGAATAGGCGAATCAGCGAATCAGCGAATCAGCGAATGGGCGAATTGGCGAAATCCAACGATATCGAGCAACCAGCAAACCAGCAAACTAGCAAACTAGCAAACCAGCAAACCACTATGCAATTCGACCTCTTCGGAAATCCCCCCCACCCCAATCAGACCCTCGACGAGTTTCTCGCCGAGATGTACGCCATGGACGATGACCCGTTGGCGGGGGCCGGGACGAACGTCGTCATCTGCCGGGGCAATCCCGGGGCGAAGCTGACGATCGTGGGGGAGGCGCCGGGGCCGCAAGAGAATATCCAGGGGAGGCCCTTTGTCGGGCGGGCGGGGAAGCTGCTCGACCAGATCCTGGCCGCCGCCGGGTTCGACCCCGACAAGGACGTCTTCATCACCAATTCCGTCTTCCGGATGCCGCCCGGCGAGGACAAGGCTTTCCGCGCCCCGACGGGGCCCGAGATCGAGGCGTATAAGCCCTACCTGCTCGAGATCCTGCGCCTGGTCGACCCGAAGATCCTGCTGCTGACCGGCAACGTCGCCTGCCAGTCGCTGCTCGGGGAGACCGGGATCACCCGGCTGCGCGGCGAGTGGCGCCGGATCGACGGCCGTTGGGTCATGCCGATCTTCCATCCCTCCTACCTGCTCCGCAACCCCTCCCGCAGCCCCGGCTCCCCCAAGGCGCTGATGTGGGAGGATATCCGGGAGGTGAGGAGGAAGTGGGAGTCATTGAAGGAGGGCGAAAAATAGGCGTGCGGCGGTTCCACCGCCGCACGCCTATTTTTCGCCATATCCATTGACCCATCTGCGGAATTTGCGAATCGATCTACCCCGGACCGCGGTCGATTATCCGTTTTCGATCCCCGTCATCCGGGCCTGGGAGCCCCTCGAATTTTCCAGACCGGTCACTTTCTTCGTCGGGGAGAACGGGAGCGGGAAATCGACCCTGCTGGAGGCACTGGCCGCGGCGGCAGGGTCGGTCACGGCCGGGGCGGCGCCGGCGAACCGGGATCCCGAGCTGAAATCCGTCCGCCGCCTGGCGGACCGGATGCGGCTGATCTGGAACAAGCGCACGCAGAAGGGCTTCTTCCTGTGTGCCGAGGATTTCATCGGCTGGATCCGGGGGCAGGTGCAGACCCGGGCCGAGCTGGAGGCAGATCTGGCCCGCGTCGACGACGAATATGAGGTCCGCTCCGATTATGCCAAGGACCTGGCGAAGATGGCCTCCGCCGGGCAGCTCCGGGCGATGCAAGACCGCTACGGCGACGGCCTCGAGACCCGCTCGCACGGCCAGCAGTTCCTCGATTTCTTCCGGGCGCGCTTCGTCCCCGGCGGCCTCTACCTGCTTGACGAGCCCGAAGCCCCGCTTTCCCCTATGCGCCAGCTGGCGTTCTTATCCCTGGTGAAGCAGATGCTGGCCGAGGACGCCCAGTTCATCATCGCCACGCATTCCCCCATCCTGATGGCCTTCCCCGGCGCCGAGATCCTGTCCTTCGACCACGCCCCGCCGAAACGCATGGCGTTCGACGACCTGGAGCACGTGCAGATCACGCGCGATTTTCTCAACAACCCCCAGGCCTACCTCCGGCATCTTTAGCTGCTTTTAAACTTCTTTCGGCCTTAAGACTTCCACCAACTCCCCCTCCGTCTCGAAATCGACTTCCGACCACGTGCTGACCGGCAGGCGGATGACGGCGATGTTGGCCGTCGTCATCATCTCCGGGGTGTCGGTCAGGAAATCGACCAGCTCGGAGATCCCCGGGTTGTGCCCGACCAGCATGACGCAGTCCATGTCCTCCGGCAGCCGTTGAAGGGTCTCGATAAATTCATCCACTCCCGCGTGGTACAGGTCGCGGTCCAGGGCGATCTCGCCGTCGAAGGGGCAGTTGTCGGCGACCCGTTCGGCCGTCGTCCGGGCGCGGATGGCGGTGGACGAGAGGATCCGGTCCGGGACCAGGTCGCGTTCGGAAAGGGCGACGCCCATGCGGGGAGCGTCCGCTTCGCCGCGCAGGTTGAGCGGACGGTCGTGGTCCGAGAGGGAGGCGTCGTCCCAGCTCGATTTTGCGTGCCGCATGATCAGGAGTGTTTTCATGGCAGAGTGACCTCCACGTCGAATTCGGCGTGGGGTAATTATAGTGGGATTCGAGGGGAGGGGGGTGGTAGGGGACAGTCACGTGTTTTTTCAGAGGATGCGCTGATGGTCCCTGACCTCGAATTACCGAAATTTGAATCTACTGAGTCAGCGAGCCAGCGAATCGCTGATTCGCTAATTCGCTGAATCTCTTTGGAGGCGATATGGATCTTTTGAATTGGATCGGTATTTTTCTGGTCGTGTGGGGCGGTGGAACGTTGTGGGTTGCCGTGCGGAAACCGAGGGCGGTCTGGGGGACCGGCAAGGTACAGGGTTTCGTCCAGCTTTTGACGGAGCGGGGGGCAGTGATCTTGTTCTCGGTCCTCGGCGCGGCTGCGCTGATCGGGGGCCTCGCGCTGCTGCTGTAGGGGCGACCCGGTGGGTCGCCGGGTCGTAAGGCGCCTTTGAACTGGGCGACCCACCGGTCGCCCCTTCATTTGGTCAATTGATGCCAGAACGGCGCTGCGCTACTCACTCGTTCGCACCCACCGCTCTTATCCTTTACAATAGACCGGGTATGGCGAAGAGGATCCTCCTGACCGGTTTCGAACCATTCGGCGAAGTCGAGGCCAACCCCTCCCAGCGCGTCGTAGACGCACTCGTGGCGGACGGGGTCGCCGGCGTCGAGCTGGCCGTGGGCGTGCTCCCGGTCAGCTATGCCTCAGCCGGGGGATGCATGCGCCGCCTGATCCGGGAAAACCGGCCGGACCACGTCCTGGCGCTGGGGCTGGCGGCAAAAAGCGAGGAGATCCGCATCGAACGGGTCGCCCTGAACCTGGACGATTCGAGCAGCCCGGACAACGACGGCGTCCTGCGCGAGGGCGACCCGATCCTGGCGGACGGGCCGCCGGCGTATTTTTCAGCCCTCCCGCTGACCGGTTTGAAAGGCGCGCTGGAAAGCGCCGGGATCCCGGTCCGCATCTCCAACCACGCCGGGGCATACCTGTGCAACCACGTCTATTACGCCGCCGCCCACGAGGTGGAGCAGCTCGGTCTGCCGTCCAGGGCCGTATTCATCCATGTGCCGCTTCCGGCGGAATTGGGCGGTCCGGCCGGCCTATCGATGGACGCGATCGAACGGGCGGTCCGGTTGAGCCTGCAGTGGCTGGCCGCACAGTAATCGCACCGGCGATCCAACCCAACCGAATGGACCCCGAGAGAACATGACCGACATCCCCGCTCATCTCGTCCCCGAATTCAAACCCATCGCTGACCCGGATGCCGTGATCGCCCGCGGACGCTGCCGGGTGACCGTCCTGACCCCGCGGCTGCTGCGGATCGAGTACGGCCCGGACGGCGGGTTCGAGGACCGGGCGTCGCAGGCGTTTTGGTTCAGGAGGCAGCCCGTGCCGGAGTTTGAGAGCGGGGACGGGGGAGCGGGGACGGAGGACGGGGGAGCGGGAACGGGGGACGGGGGAGCGGGGACGGGGGACGGGGGACGGGGGAAGGGGTTGGTGGTGGAGACTGGATTTTTGAGGTTGTCGCTGGCAGACGTCGAGGCGCCGTTTGCGGGCAATTTGCGGGTCGAGCTGAAAAAGACGGGGGCGGTGTGGCGGTACGGGGATCCGGATACGGGGAACCTGAAAGGCACCTATCGGACGTTGGACACGGTCGACGGGTCGGTGCGGTTGGAGCCGGGGCTGATTTCGCGGGACGGCTGGGTCGTCGTGGACGATTCGAAGACGCTCGTTTTCGGCGAGGACGGCTGGCTGGCGCCCCGGGATGCGGACACCGGGCGGCTGGACCTGTACTTCTTCGGTCACGGCCGTGACTACCGGGCAGCGCTGGCCGATTTCCGGGCCGTCGCCGGACCGGTCCCGCTGCTGCCGCGCTGGGCGCTTGGGAACTGGTGGAGCCGCTACTGGGCCTACACAGACGCCGAACTGCGCAACCTGATCCTCGATTTCGAGGCGCACGAGGTCCCGCTCTCGGTCTGCATCATCGACATGGATTGGCACATCACCGATACCGGCAACGCCTCATCCGGCTGGACCGGCTATACCTGGAATCGCGACCTGTTCCCGGACCCGGACGAGACGCTGGCGTTCATCCACCAGCACGGTCTCCAGACCGCCCTCAACCTGCATCCCTCCGATGGGATCTGGCCGCACGAAGCGCAGTACGCGGAGTTCGCCGAGCGGATGGGCCTGGACCCGCAGTCGGGCGAGCCGGTCCGGTTCGACCTGGCCGACCCGAAATTCGCCGCGGCCTATTTCGAGCTGCTCCACCACCCCGAAGAAGCCCGAGGCGTCGACTTCTGGTGGATCGACTGGCAGCAGGGCACCCTCTCGGGGATGCCGGGGTTGGATCCGCTGTGGTGGTTGAACCACCTGCATTTCCTGGATCTGGGGCGGCAGGCGAATAGGCGAATGGGCGAATTGGCGAATTCCACACCTGCTGATTCGCCCATTCGATCATTCGCCCATTCGCCTACTCGCCCATTCATCTTCTCCCGCTGGGGCGGGCTCGGGAACCACCGCTACCCGATCGGGTTCTCGGGCGATACCGTGATCAGCTGGGATTCGCTGTCGTTCCAGCCGTACTTCACCAGCACGGCGGCCAATGTCGGATACGGGTGGTGGAGCCACGATATCGGCGGGCACTACGGGGGGAGCCCGGCGGCGGAGCTGTACGCCCGCTGGGTCCAATACGGGGTCTTCAGCCCGATCCTGCGGCTGCACAGCACCCGCAACCCGCTGCTCGAGCGGCGCCCGTTCGGCTGGGACGCCGAGACCTTCCGGCTGACCCGCGACGCAATGCGGCTGCGCCACCGGCTGATCCCCTACCTGTACACGATGTCCTGGCGGGATCACAGCGCCGGGGAAGCTCCGATCCGGCCGATGTATCACGACCATCCGGAGGAGCCCTCGGCTTACGCCTGCCCCGACCAGTACACTTTCGGATCCGAGCTGATCGCCGCGCCGTTCACCGAGCCGCTCGACCCGGACACCGGCCTCGCCCGCCGGGTCGTCTGGCTGCCGGAGGAGCGCTGGAATTTCCTGACCGGAGCGCATTTTGAGGCCGGCTGGCACGCCGTCTACGGCGGGATGGACGACACCCCGGTCTTTGCAAAACCCGGCGCCATCGTCCCGCTCTGCGAACCGGACGATTGGCGCGATCCGTCCGCGCTCGAGATCCATATCTTCCCCGGAGCGTCCAGCGAGTTCAAGCTCTACGAGGACGACGGCGTGACCAATGCCTACCAATCCGGCGACTATCGGCTAACGGAGTTCACCTTCGCCTGGTCGGAAAAACACGCAACCTTCAACCTTAAACGCTCCGCTCGCCTGCGCACGTATACCTTCGTCTTCCACGCCGTCGCCGAGCCGAAAAAGATCACTGCGGTGATTGACGGCGAGCCGGTCGCTGCCGCGACGGACTACGACCCGCAGACCGGCAGGCTGACGGTCTCGCCGCCCGACCTGGGAGAAGGGGAGGCGCTTGAGGTCAGGCTGGAGGGGGCATCCGCCCGCCGGACGGACGATGCGGCCCGGGTCGAGGCGCTGCAGCGGATGGTTCGGGCCTTCCGGACCGGGAACGATATCCGGCAGGTCCTGATCGACTCGGTCCCGGAGATCGTGGCGGATCCCGAGAAGCTGCCGGCGTTCAAGGTCTCTTTCAAAGACGCCCATCTGCGGGCGCTTTTGGAGGTCCTGCTCGGCGCCGGGGTATACACGACGGCGCACACCGGCGAGCCGCAGGTGGTGGTCTGGAACCGTGACGGACGCCCGGAGGTGACCTACGGCCTGGCGACCGAGCATCACCGGACCTGGCTGTCATCGGAGCGGTTCCAGCTGGAGCGCGGGCAGGTGCCGGCGTTCAAGGCCTGGTGGCCGGCGAGGGAGTTCAAGGAAGCGCACTGGCTGCTGACGGTGCGGTTTGGGGATTTGCTTGAGGCAACAGTGCGGCCCCCTGACCTGAAAAAATGAAACCGGGCGGCAGCTCGGCCGCGATTTCCGGCGGGCCGTGCGGGACGATGACGCATCCTGCTCCCATTCAAGCGTGTTCAGGGGCGAGACCGCCTCCCGGACGCCGTAACGTTTCGGTTATTCCGTCTGGGTATAATCCCGATACCCAATATGAACCAACCAAACAGTCCTGCGATCGTCCCCCCGGGCTGGCAGGGGCGCGTCCGTATCGCCTGGTATCTCACAGCCCTCGCCGCGCTTATGATGGTCGCGGCGTCCCTCCCCGGCTACCGGGGCGGGTTCGTTTCCGAAGCCGGCCGTATCATCCACCTGACGCCGGCATGGATCCGGTTCTTTGCCTTCTCCCAGGCCGCAGCCTCGCTGGCGTGCGTCGCCATCTGCCTGTTGCTCTCCGCGCTGCTCTTCCACCGCAAGTCTGTGGAGGTCTCGGCGATCACGATCTCTTTTTACCTGCTGTTTTACGGCATCGTGCTTGGTGGTCCGCTTGAGGCGATCATCATGTATTGGTCGCTTCCATACCGGATCGCCATCCTGCTCCAGACGATCCTGATCACGGTCCCGACCATCGTCCTTCTGGCGACCTTCCCAAACGGCCGGTTCGTGCCCTCCTGGTCTCGCTGGCCGATCGCCCTGGCGCTGCCGATCAACCTGCTGATCCTGGCCAGTCCAGATGAGGACTGGATCGCCTTGACGACGCCGGTTGCGGGCGGCTCGGTCCTGGGGCTCGTGGCCGTGATCGTGGCTGCGATCGCCGCGCAGGCGATCCGGTACCGGAAATACTCGACCGTCGTCGAACGCCGGCAGACGCGCTGGGTCCTGGTCGGGATCATCGCCTGGTTTGTGTATATCGGGATTATGTCTGTTCCCTGGCAGATCACCCAGCAGATCCCATCCGGGGAGCCACTGCCCTGGTGGCAGCCGATCGCCGGCGTGACCTGGTGGCTGTCGCTCAGCATCCTGCCGGTCTCGCTGACGATCTCCATCCTGCGGCACAGTCTTTATGACATCGACCTCCTGATCCGGCGCACCCTCGTTTACTCGATCCTGACGGCTTCCCTGGCCGGAGTCTATCTTGGGACCGTCGTCATCCTGCAGGCCGCGTTCGTGCCGTTTGCAGTGCAGCAATCCGATATCGCGATCGTGATCTCGACGCTGGCGATCGCTTCGCTGTTCAATCCGCTCCGCCGCCGGATCCAGGATTTCATCGACCGGCGCTTCTACCGGGAGCGGTATGATGCCGAACGAACCCTGGTCCGGTTTGCGGCCGAGGCCCGGGACGAGGTGGACGTTGAAAAGCTGGGACGGGCGCTGATCGCGACGCTGAGAGAGACGATCCGGCCGGAGAAAACCTCGCTCTGGCTGACCGTCGAAGAAGCCGACCGCAACAAAGAGTAAACCAGCTGCTTTTGCTTGCAGCCGTTCATTTTTTCAAAATTTCTTTTACCAACCCCGGCCCTCGATACACCAGCCCCGTGTAGACCTGCACCAGCGCCGCCCCGGCATCCAGCCTCCGCCGGGCGTCGTCCGGCCCCAGGATCCCCCCGGCCGCCACGACCGGGACGGCGCCCTCCACGCGGGCGACGATCTTTTCCAGTGTCTCCAGGCTCAAAGGTCCCAACGGTCTGCCGGACAGACCGCCCCTTTCCCCTGCGCTGCCCGACTGCAGACCCGGCCGTGCGACGGTCGTATTCGTCGCAACGATCCCGTCCATGCCGGTTCCGAGGATCGCTCCGACGGCATCATCCAGCTCGGCCGTCTCGAGATCGGGAGATAGCTTGACCAGGATCGGGATCCGGGGCCCCTCCTCTCGGGTCTTGGCCAATTCGCCCAACAGATTCTCCAGCGCATCCCGGGCTTGCAGCTGCCGCAGACCGGCCGTGTTTGGGGAACTCACATTGACGGTCAGGTAATCGGACAGCGGTGCGAACTTCCGCAACAGTGCCAGGTAATCTCGCGCAGCCTCCTCGACCGGCGTGTCCCGGTTCACCCCGATGTTGACTCCCAGGACGACGCCCCCCCGCCGCCGATTCCGCAGCCGGGCGGCGACGTAATCGGCCCCCCGGCTGGGAAAGCCGAGCCGGTTGACCAGGGCACCGTCCTCCGGCAGCCGGAACAATCGTGGCCGGTCGTTCCCGGGCTGCGGCAGGGGGGTGACCGTGCCGAGCTCGATGTGCCCGAACCCGAGCGCCGCCAGCCCGCGCCAGGCGACGGCGTCCTTGTCGTAGCCGGCGGCGAGGCCGACCGGGTTGCGGAAGACCAGGCCGAAGGCTTTGACCGGGTTTTGCGGTGCGGCACAGAGGGCGGAGACGATCCGCCGGGCGGGGGAGAAACCGCCGACAAGGCGGAGGAGCTGGAGGGTGAAGCGGTGGGCCGTTTCGGAGTCGAGGCGGAAGAGGAGGGGGCGGAGGAGGCGGTACATCATGCCAACGGAACCTGGTCCCAATCCTGGTCCCCCTTTCCAAGCAGCCAACCCTCCCCCGGCAGCGGGAACGGCGCCCGCGCCAGCGGGGTGACGGTTTTTGTCTGTTTGAAACCCGCCTCGGTCAGAGACCGGCGCACGTGCGGCGCACCGGAAGCGGCCGTGACGTAGGCCGCCTCCAGCTCCCAGAACCGCCTCAGGACGGCGTCGATCAGCAGCGTGGTCACGGCCCGGTCGGTGGGATCGGTGAACAGGTCGACCAGCACCCCGGCATCCCGCTCCGGCGGGCGGGTCCGGCGGAGGATGGCATAACCTGAAAGATTGCCGTCGCGGTAGCCGCCCAGGATCTCGTGCTGCATGTGCGGCTGGTGCTTGAATTTCCAGGTCAGGTAGCGGGCATCCCGCCGGATCAGCGCCCGGTACTCGCCCCCCAGCCGCGCCCACAAACGGTCGTAGGCCTCGCTGAAATGCGGCTCCCGTCGGACCTGCAGGTTTGGCGGCGGGGCCGACCTCCGCGGCTCCGACCGCCGGGTCAGCAGCCGCGCGGCCGGTCTTGAAAGCCCCGCGGCAACCGCTGAGGGCAGCCAGGGAAAACGCCGGATTATCGTCTCCCGGACCGATCCCGGGTCGTGATGCAGGATACGGGTGAAGACGCCGACTTCCGGCAGCGGTTCCAGTCCAAGCCCGCGCTTGATCGCCGCTGCGGCATCGGCCATGCTCAAGCTCATGAAGACCTCGTTCCCGGCGTCGTTGGCGGCCTGCAGCTGCTTCCCGATCCCCTGCCCGCGGTACTCCGCAAGCACGTGGAAATCGACGCCCCAGCCGGCCCGGTACTCCTCGCCGTCCACCACTAGCGGCTCGATCAGCGCGGCGCTCTGCCCGATCACCCGCCCGTCCGGCGCCACGGCGATCCACACCGGCGGCGCATCGCCGTCCAGGAACGGGTTGCGCTCGTAGGCCCACTCCCAGCGGTGCGGGTATTTGAACTCCGAGCGCCCGGCGTAGGCCGAGTCCAGGAACTCGAAGATGGCGGGTTTGTCGGCGTAGGCGGCCTGGCGGACGATCACCTGTGTATGATAACGAAAAAACGAACCCCCTGCGAGCTGAGCTCGCAGGGGGTTCGTTTTTTCGATTAAACTTTTTACATGTGCGGCATAACCGGAATCTTGAAATCGAACCCGGCGGATCCCGTCGATCGGGGGCTGCTGGAAAAGATGAACCGCTGCATCATCCACCGCGGCCCGGACAGCGACGGGTTCCACTTCGATGGGCCGGTCGGGCTGGGGGTGCGGCGGCTGGCGATCGTCGACCTGGTCAGCGGGGACCAGCCGATCGCCAACGAGGCCGGCACGGTCTGGATCGTCTTCAACGGCGAGATCTTCAACTTCCCCGATCTGCGCCCGGCGCTCGAGGGCCTGGGGCACGTTTTTCGGACCCACTCGGACACCGAGGCGATCGTCCACCTGTATGAGGAGTACGGACCGGCCTGCGTCAACCACCTGCGCGGCCAGTTCGCCTTTGCGATCTGGGACTCGGTAAAAGGTCGCCTGTTCCTGGCCCGCGACCGCCTCGGCCAAAAACCGCTTTACTACGCCGTCCACGACGGCGCCTTCTATTTCGGCTCCGAACTCAAGACGATCCTGCAGGTCCCCGGCATCCCCCGCGAGCCCAACCTCGAAGCCCTCCACCATTACCTGACCCTGATGTACGTCCCCGACCCGGACACGGCCTTTGTTGGAATCCATAAATTGCCTCCCGGGAACCGGCTCAGCATCCGCCCCGGGGGCGAGCCCGAGATCGAGCGTTACTGGGACCTTGACTACGAACCCAAGTGGGACCTGCCCGAGGCCGACCTGCGGGCCGAGCTGCGGGAGGAGATCACGAAGGCGGTCCGCATCCGGCTGATGAGCGACGTCCCGCTTGGGGCGCATCTCTCCGGCGGGATCGATTCGACCATCGTCGTCGGGCTGATGGCCGGGATGATGGACCAACCGGTCAAGACCTTTTCGATCGGTTTCGCCGAGGCGCGCTATTCGGAGACTGCCGAAGCCCGGCAGGTGGCCGAGATGTATGCGACCGAGCACCGCGAGTTCATCCTGGAGCCGGATGTGATGGGCGTGCTCACAGACATGGCCCGCCATTTCGATGAACCCTTTGCCGACCCGGCTGCCCTGCCGACCTGGCACCTGGCGCAGATGACCCGAGAACACGTCACCGTCGCCCTCAACGGCGACGGCGGGGACGAGGCCTTCGCCGGGTACCAGCGCTATTTTGCCGATCCCTATGTCGACCTGTACCGCCTGGTCCCCGGCTCCCTGCGCCGCGGCGTCCTCGACCCGCTGATCCGCCGCCTCCCCGTCCAGGCCGACCGGCCGATGGAGCGGAGCTACACGGCTGCGCTGCGCGGCCTGGCGCGCGGGGCAACCGTCCCGCACGCCGCCAGCAAAGTGCGCTGGAGCACCTATTTCCAGGAGGACGAGAAGTGGGCGCTGTACAATGACGAGATGAAGGCAGCGCTGAACGGGGCCGGGACCTCGGCAGACCAGAATGCGGAAGCCTTCCGCAATGCCCGTGCCCGCCACCGCATCGACCGCACCCTGTACACCGACATCCACCATTACCTCCCCGGTGCGCTGCTCCCAAAGGTGGACAGGATGACGATGGCGCATTCGCTGGAGGCCCGCTCGCCCTTCCTGGATCACAAGGTGATGGAGCTGGCCGCCCGCCTGCCGGTGCACTGGAAAGTCCGCGGCCGGACGACAAAATGGATCCTGCGCGACCTGTTCCGCGACCTGATGCCGCCCGGTTTCGAGAAGCGGCCGAAGTCGGGCTTCAGCGTCCCGCTGGGTCCATGGCTGCGGGGGGACCTGTACGAACCGGCGCGGGAATTGCTGCTGGCGGGGGGTTCCCGGGTGCACGCTTATTTGAGACCGGATGGGATCGAGCGATTGTTGAGGGAAAACCGGGAAGGACGCGACAATCACGGCAAGCGGATTTGGGCGCTGTTGAACCTGGAACTGTGGATGCGGACGTACTTGTAGGGGCGCCGCTTGTGGGCGACCGGTGAGCGGATCCCCGGTGGGCGATCGGGGTCCTGCGATGACCGCGGTTCTGTGACAGATTTTGGGATCCGCGGACCCGGGCAGGGACAAGCCCTGCCCCTACGAAGTAACGGTTAATTTATCATATCCTCCCGATCACATTCCCCTCATCAAACGGCCCCTCTTCCAAAATCAACTTCCTCGCCGCCTCGATCTTGAACGGCAGATTCCACATCAGCACCCCCTTCACCCGTCCCTGGTCCAGGTAGTACACGACCCCCTGCTTGAACGGCTTCTTCCAATCGATCACCGTCTCCAGCCGCGAATCCAGGCTTCCCACGGCCTCGTACCGCAGGTCGAACAGCTCCGAATCGAAATAAGGCAGGTGGTCGTAGGGCTGGTTGGCCCCGGCCATGTTCATCCCTGCCACCCTCCCCATCTGGTTTGAATTGTCCTCGTGCTCGACGCGCCAGTGCTTCTCGAACAGCGGTGAATAGAATGCGGCCACGTCGCCGGCGGCGTGGATCTCCGGGCGGGCGGTGCGCAGGAATTGGTCCACGACGATCCCGTTGCCCGTCTCCAGACCGGCCATCTCGGCCAGATCGATGTTGGGGACGACCCCGATCCCGGCGACGACGTGATCCGCCTGGACTTCCAGCCCGCTCTGCGTCCGCAGGATCACACCGGCTTCGGCCGGCTCGAGGGCCTCGACGCGCTCGTTCCCGATCATCGTCACGCCTTTGCTCTCGAAGTAGGCGACGATGTGCCCGGCCAACTCGCCCGGCAGCACCCGGCCGCCGATCCCTTCGCCCGGGTACAGCATGGTCACGTCGTTACCGTGAATCCGCAGCGCCGCGGCGATCTCCGACCCGATAAAGCCGGCCCCGATCACGGCGAACCGCCCGCCCAGCTCGGTCTGCATCCGCACCCGCTGGTAGTCCTCGATCGTGCGGAAGTAGGTGATCGTATCTCCCCCGAAATCCATCCGGCGCGGCGAGCAGCCGGTCGCCAGCAGCAGCTTTTCGTAGGCGTAGACAACCCCCCGGTCGTCGGTGACCTGCCGGGCGTCCGGGTCCAGCCCGACCACCCGGCGCCCGAGGTGCAGATCGACCAGGTAGGCAGGCGTCCCGCGCCAGATCGCGTCCGGGTCCATCCCGGTCCACAACCCCTTGGACAGCGGTGGGCGGTTGTACGGGGGAACGGGGGCTTCGCTGATCAGGGCGATCGACCCGAGGGGGTCCATCGTCCGGATCCCGGTCACCGCCGCATCCGCCGTCATCCCGCCGCCGACGATGATGTATTTGTATGTTTGCATCGTTACAGGTTTTCAAAAAACAAGGAGGGAGCGGGCGAAGCCCGCTCCCTCCTTGTTTTTTGGGATATTAAAACTGCACCGGCTTGCTCGTCGTCACGAACCACGTCACATACGTCCATACACCCAGCGCCGTCGTGAGCATGTACAGCCCGTAGGCGGTGCGCATAAAGAGTTTGTAGTGGCTGAAGCGCATGGCCCTGGGTACCAGATTGTGGCCGCGGAGGACCACGAAGATCCCGAAGATGAAGGCCACCGCGCCGATCGCGGCGTGGGCCGTCGTGATCGCGTAGAAGGTCGATTCGCGCGGCCCGCCCGAGTCCCGCAGGACGAAATCGCGGTACGGCAGGATCATCAGCCACAGCACCAGGACCACGTTGAGCAGCACGGCGCCGGTCTGGAGCCATTTGTGCAGATGGTGCTTCTTCCGGACGGCGAAATAATAGCCCAGTGTCAGGATGGCGGCCATCAGTAGGCTGAGCGTCAGGGTCATATCGGCTGCGAAGTTGGCCGCCGTGCCAAAAAAACCGGGTTGGTGTAAGAGATCGGTCATCCTCTTCCTCTTGCTAAATACATTCCGAAAATTGGGGCGGCGTATTTGGGGGCGGCTGCGGCGGAGCCGCAGC
>DATKDL010000219.1:0-2581 GCA_035512695.1 Anaerolineales bacterium
AATGCAGGACCAGGTCGAACAAGGCCTGACGTTCGACAACGCCCAGATCACCGTCAGCAAGTTCCTGGATGAGTGGCTGGTCAGCATAGAGCCGAGCGTGCGGTACACCACGGTGAATCAATACCGGCAGATCGTCCAGCAACACATTCTTCCGGGTCTCGGAAACCTGAAGCTCGTCAATCTCAAACCGGCGGACATCCAGAGTCTGTATAACGGGATGATCCGGGATGGAAGCAGCCGGCGGATGGTTCAGATCACGCATTCGGTGATCCACCGGGCACTTAACCATGCTCTGAAATTAGGCATCGTGCCCCGCAACGCGGCGTCTGCAACGACCCCACCCAGACCAAGACCCACCGAGATGAAGTTCCTGGATGAGAACGAGGCTCAGCAGTTTCTGCTCACGGTCGCGTCCTTGGACGACCCCTTCTACCCGCTCTACTACCTGGCCATCGCCACCGGCATGCGCCAGGGCGAGATGATCGCGCTCAAATGGAGCGACGTGGACTGGAGCCAGAAGACTATGCAAGTCAAGCGGCAGCTCATCAAGAAAAAGGGCGGCGGCTTCGAGTTCGCCACTCCGAAGACCCGGGCCGGAACCCGCACGGTCGATCTCGGTGAAGGCTCCATTCGAGTGCTGCAGGAGCATCGCAGAAACCAACTCGAAATAGCGAGCCGGGAACCGGCGTGGCAGGAAAACGACATGGTCTTCCCGTCGCAAGTGGGAACGCCGATCGACCGGGATAACCTGCGCAGATACTTCAAGCGCTCGCTCAAGGCGGCCGGGCTGCCCCCGATCCGCTTCCACGACCTGCGCCACACGGCCGCATCGCTGATGCTGAACAACGGTATCCCGGTGATCGTGGTTTCGAAACGGCTTGGCCATTCCAGGCCCAGCATGACCCTGGACGTTTACGGTCACCTGATCCCCCGCCAGCAGCAGGAAGCAGCGCTGCTGATGGACCAGCTCCTCACCCCAATCTCAATTGAAATCAGCAGGTAGCGCTCGCCGCGGTTGCACCCGGTTGCACCCGGGTTGCACCGGGCGTGGGTTATCGTCGCCCTGTGGGAAACAAAAACCGCCATATCTGGCGGTTTAGTCGGGGGAGACCCCCACATATAGGTGCACCCGGCGCGACTCGAACGCGCAACCTTCTGATCCGAAGTCAGGCGCTCTGTCCATTGAGCTACGGGTGCGGGGAGGGAATTATAGGGCTGCCGGGACCCGGCGTCAAGCCAGGCATCCTACCTGTGTTAGACTCACGACCAGCCCGAAATCCACCACAACCCGATCACAATTGGGAGGAACGCATGACCTCCGACTTCACTTTCAACGAAATCCAATGGGCCGCCCGCAATCACGGGATGCCGCTCGAAGGGCTCGCCTACGACGTCACCCCCGTCGGGATGCACTACCTGCTGATCCACTTCGACATCCCCAACATCGACCCATCCACCTGGCGCCTCGAGATCGATGGGCGGGTCTCCCGCTCCCTCTCCCTTCCCCTCGCCGACCTCAAGTCACGCCCGCGCATCACCGCCCCGGTGACGCTCGAGTGCGCCGGGAACGGCCGGGCCAGGCTGCTGCCCCGGCCGCGCAGCCAGCCGTGGCTCGAGGAAGCGGTCGGCACGGGGGAGTGGACCGGCACCCCGCTCGGCCCGGTGCTGCAGGAAGCCGGCCTGCTCGACGATGCGGTCGAGGTGCTGTTCACAGGCCTAGACCGCGGCGAGCAGGGCCGGGTCGAGCAGTGGTACGAACGCTCCCTGCCCATCGACGAAGCGCTCCGGCCGGATGTCCTGCTCGTTTATGAACTCAACGGCGTCCCGCTGCCCCCTCAGCACGGCTTTCCGCTGCGCCTGATCGTGCCGGGCTGGTACGGGATGGCCCACGTCAAATGGCTGGGGCGCATCACCCTGCTCGACAAACCCTTCTGGGGCTACCAGCAAAACGTCTTCTACCGGATCGCCCAGGACGACGACGATCCGGGTATCCTGCTGACCCGGATCAACCCCCGAGCGCTCATGATCCCCCCGGGCATCCCGGTCCTGGAGACCCGCGAACGGCTCCTATCCCCCGGCAGCCATACCCTGCGCGGCCGGGCGTGGTCGGGGTGGGCGCCGATCGCTCGCGTCGAGGTCAGCCCGGACGGGGGCGCAACCTGGGCCGAGGCGGAACTCGAACCGCCCCTGGGAGAGAACGCCTGGCGCGGCTGGTCGTTCACCTGGAATGCCGCCGAAGGCCGCCACGAACTGCTCGCACGCGCCACCGACGAAGCGGGGAACGGCCAGCCGCTCGAACCGGTCTGGAACCTGAGAGGCGTCGCCAACAACGCCTGCCAGCGCGTCGTCGTCCACGTCCGCTGAAAGGCGGAAAAAAGGTTTATTCGACTCATCGTCCCGGTGCGGGCCAGTCGGGATGGAGCTGCCCGACGCACGGCCAATCTCGTGACGGCACGATGAGGCGCGGCGAGGGCGGGGATGCGGTCCCTTTATTCGGCGGCTCCCAATTCGGGGAAACCCTCGGCAACTTCACTCACGGATTCCTCATTGGGGAGCATGCGCCGGAAATATACCCACTCCA
>DATKDL010000220.1:0-15114 GCA_035512695.1 Anaerolineales bacterium
GTGAAACCGCCGCCCGCCCGAGATCAGCGGTCCGATTTTAGAAAAAAATATAAACGATTGGGAGAACACAGATGAACGATACCCTGACCATCACCGATAACCGCACGGGGGAAACATATGATGTGCCGATCGACAACGGGACCATCGACGCGATGGCCCTACGCCAGATCAAGACCGATTCCGAAGATTTCGGCCTGATGACTTACGATCCGGGTTTCAAAAATACGGCCTCGACCAAAAGCCGGATCACCTACATCGACGGTGAAAAAGGGATCCTGGAATACCGGGGCTATCCGATCGAGCAGCTGGCGGAGAAGGCGACCTTCCTCGAGGTCGCCTACCTGGTCCATTATGGGGAACTGCCGAACCGGACCCAGTTGGACCAATGGACAAACGACATCACGCACCACACCTTCCTGCATGAAAATCTGCGGACAATGATGGACGCCTTTCGGTACGATGCACATCCGATGGGGATGTTCATCAGCACCGTCGCAGCGCTGTCCACGTTTTACCCCGAAGCCGGCGAAGTCCTGGACCCCGAATCGCGCTACAAGCAGATCGTGCGGCTGGTTGCCAAGGTCCCGACGATCGCGGCCTTCAGCTACCGCCACAGCCGCGGCCTGCCTTACGTCTACCCCGACAACGACCTGAGCTACACTGGCAATTTCCTGAGCATGCTCGATAAGATGACCCAGGTCAAATACCACCCCGACCCAATCCTCGAGCGAGCGCTGGACGTCCTGTTCATTCTGCACGCCGATCACGAGCAGAACTGCGGTACCGCGGCCATGCGGGTGATCGGCTCCAGCCAACCGGACCCTTACACGGCCGTCGCCGGGGCCGCCGGTGCGTTGTACGGCCCGCTCCACGGCGGCGCCAACGAGCGCGTCTTGCGGATGCTGATGGCGATCGATAATGTCAAAAACATCCCGGCCTTTATCGAAAAGGTCAAGAACAAGGAGACGCTCCTGTTCGGTTTCGGCCACCGGGTCTACAAGAACTATGACCCGCGGGCGCGAATTATCAAGCAGGTCGCCGACGAGGTCTTCGATTTGACGGGAAGGAACCCGCTGCTCGAAATCGCGCTCGAGCTGGAAAAGATCGCGTTGGAGGATGAGTATTTCGTCTCGCGCAAGCTGTATCCCAACGTAGATTTTTACTCCGGGATCATCTACCAGGCGATGCGGTTCCCGGTCGCCATGTTCCCGGTCCTTTTCGCCATCCCGCGCACGATCGGGTGGCTGTCGCAGTGGGTCGAGCTGTTGGAGGACGACGAGCAGAAGATCGCCCGCCCCAGGCAGATTTATCTTGGAGAGGCGCGGCGCGATTTCATCCCGATCGATGGACGAGAATGAGGCCATCCAGGATCCTGATCGTCGAAGACGAGCCCACCTTGCAGGAAACGCTCGAATACAACCTGACCCACCAGGGCTACGACGTCCGTGTGGCCGGGGACGGACCGTCCGCCCTGGCGACGGCCAGCAGTTTCGAGCCGGATCTTGTCCTGCTCGATGTCATGCTGCCGGGGGTCGACGGTTTTGAGGTCTGCCGCATCTTGCGGCAGAAGAGCATCGTCCCGATCCTGATGCTGACGGCCCGCGACACGGAGATCGACCGGGTGCTCGGCCTGGAGATCGGGGCCGACGACTATCTTGCCAAGCCGTTTTCGATGCGCGAGCTCCAGGCCAGGCTCAAGGCGATGCTCCGCCGCGTCCGGATGGATCACCAGGATTCGGGCGGTCAGAAAACGGATGAGGCCGGCGGAGAGCGGGTCCGGTTCGGCAACCTGGAGCTCAACTTCATCCGCCATGAAGTCACCCTGGACGGGCAGGCGCTCCTGCTCAACCCCCGAGAATACGAACTGCTGGTCTACATGGCGCGCCACAAGGGGCAGGTGCTCTCGCGCGACCAGATCCTGGAGTCCGTCTGGGGCTGGGATTTCACCGGCGGGAGCCGTACCGTGGACGTCCACGTGCGCTGGCTGCGCGAGAAGATCGAGACCCATCCGGCCAAGCCGGTCCGGATCGTGACCGTGCGCGGCGCCGGATACCGCTTCGAGGGCTGATCCGTGCGGCGCAGCATCCGCCGGCGCATCCCGCTGGCCTTTGCCGCAATCAATACCCTCGTCGTCTTCACCCTGGGGGCGATCCTGATCACGCGGGTCCGCACATTCCTGGTCCATGACTTACCGATTGAGCCGTCCGTCCGGGAGCTTTTGATTGCCGATCTGTGGCGGGTCACCCTTGTCTCCATCGTAATCGCCGCGGTGCTGGCTGCGGTCGTGGTTTTCTGGATCGCGAGGGGACTGGTGAGTCGCCTGGGGGAACTGACCGAAGCCGCCCGGCGGATCGCGGGTGGTGAAATGCTCGAAAAGCCCTTCCTGGTCAGCCGGGACGAAGTGGGCGACCTGGGCCGGGCGCTCAACCAGATGTCGGACCGGCTGCGGGGTCAGATCGAGGCGCTCAACGCCGAGCGGGAGAAGCTCTCGGCCGTGCTCCAGCAGATGGACAGCGGGGTCGTCATGGTGGATCCAGGTGGTCGGATGGCCCTCATCAACCGGGCGGCCGAGCGGATCTTCGGAATCTCGGAAGCGCGCGCCATCGGCACCTCGCTGGTCGAAACTTTGCGGCTTTACCAGGTCGTCGACCTATGGGAGAAGGCCCGCCGCGAAAACGCACCCCATTCGGCGACACTCGACCTCCTGAACCGGGGGCAATCGCTGCAGGTCATCGCTTCGCCGCTCGGCGGCGTCCTCCACGGCAGCATCCTCCTGATCTTTCAGGACATGACCCGCGTGCGCCAGCTCGAGACGATCCGGCGCGATTTCGTCAGCAACCTTTCCCACGAGCTGCGCACGCCGCTGGCCTCACTTAAGGCTTTAACGGAGACCCTGCTCGACGGCGCCCTGGACGACCCGCCCGCCGCCCGGCGGTTCCTGAACCGTTTCGAGACGGAGGTGGACAGTCTTTCCCTGATGGTCCAGGAGCTGCTGGAGCTGACCCGGATCGAATCCGGGCAGGTCCCGCTCGAATTCGAGCCGGTGGAGCCGGGGGAGTTGATTCGAGGAGCCGTGGAGCGGCTGTACCTGCAGGCAGAGCGGGCTGGGCTGCAGATCGACGTGGAACGGGCGGAAGGGCTGCCGCCCGTCCTGGTCGACCCACCGCGGATGCAGCAGGTGCTGATGAACCTGCTGCACAACGCGATCAAGTTCACCCCGGTGGGAGGCCGGATCACCCTGGCGGCTGAGCCGGAGGCGGGAGGAGTCGTCTTCCGTATCCGGGACACCGGGGTGGGCATACCGGTGGAAGACCTGCCGCGTATCTTCGAGCGGTTTTATAAAGCCGACCGCGCTCGGTCCGGCGGCGGCACCGGGCTCGGTCTGGCGATTTCGAAGCACCTGGTCGAGGCGCACGGGGGACGGATCTGGGCGGAGAGCGCACCGGGCGAGGGGAGCACGTTCTTTTTTTATCTCCCGGCGCGCTCCATAACATCTGGGGAATAGAAGCTTATCCGGTCGTTAACGTCTCCCTGGTAAACTGATAATCGGAAGACCTTATCTTATCGGGAGGTGACAGTCACCTTCCACAGGAGTCCCCATGAACATCCTCGTTACAAACGATGACGGCGTCCACGCCCCCGGTCTTCTCGCCCTCGCCCAGGAAATGCGAGCCTTCGGCGATGTCCACATCCTGGCGCCGGACCGCAACTGGTCCGGCCGCGGGCACGTCAAGACCCTCGACCGCCCGCTCCGAGTGAGCGACGTGCCTTTGGCGGACGGCACGATTGCCCAGGCCTCCGACGGCGCCCCCTCGGATTGCGTCGCGCTGGCCGTACTGGGTTATTACGAAGTCAAGATCGACCTGGTCGTCTCTGGGATCAACCCGATGCCCAATCTCGGGCATGACGTGACCTATTCGGGCACCGTCACCGCCGCGATGGAGGCCGTGATCTGGGGCATCCCCGGGATCGCGTTCTCGCTGGGCTCCCAGGTCCATCATCCGCAGAGCCTCGATTACACCGCTGCGGCGAGGGTCGTCCGGGAACTGGCCGGAGCGCTGCTCGCTCACGGTATCCCGGACGAAGCGCTGCTGAACGTCAACATCCCCAACCTCCCGTATGACAGCATCCGCGGCACGGTCCTGACCCGGCAGGGGTTGCGGGTGTACCGGGACCGGCTCGACCGGCGGGTCGACCCGCGCGGCAAGGCCTATTTCTGGATCGGCGGGGATGCCCCGACCGGGGTTCCCGAGCCGGGGACGGATGTCGGCGCGCTCGCGGACGGCTACGTCTCCGTCACACCGCTGCAGCTCGATCTGACCGATGACGAGACCGCCGGGGCACTCCCGTTGTGGGACCGGCACTCGGTCGATCCCTCCCGGTCGGAGACCGGAACCGGCGTTAATCCATCCTTAACCAAGGATTGACAACAATTTAATTTTTATTTGCACAGGCGTTAACCGTTCGGGCCTATGCTCGGTGCGGCGTATGTGCGGGCTGATCCGCACGCGCTTGCCGAGGACATCGCATGCCCGAACAAATTCTGATCGTCGAAGACGAGCCCAGCCTCCAGGAAACCCTCACCTACTCGCTGACCCGCCAGGGCTACGCCGTGCACGCCGTCGGGGACGGCGAGTCGGCGGTCGCCGCAGCCCGCCGGTATCGCCCGGACCTGATCCTGCTGGACATCATGCTGCCGCGCCTGGACGGCTACGAAGTCTGCCGGATTCTGCGGCGCGAAATGCCGGTCCCGATCCTGATGCTGACCGCCCCCGGGACAGCGAGATCGACCGGGTGCTGGGGCTCGAGATGGGCGCCGATGATTATCTGACCAAGCCCTTCTCCATGCGTGAGCTGCTCGCCCGCGTCAAGGCGCTCTTCCGGCGCATCCAACTCGAACATGATCTCAACCCCAAAGAACAGGTCAGCCCGGATCGCGGATTGGTGAATTCGGGCGATCTGTCGATCGACCTGGTGCGGGGGGAGGTGATTCTCGCCGGGAGTGTGATCCCGATGAAACCGAAGGAGTTTGAACTGCTGCATTTCCTGGTCCGACACCAGGGCCAGATGGTGAGCCGCGATACGATCCTGGACCGTGTATGGGGCTGGGATTTCTCCGGCGGAAATCGGACGGTGGATGTCCACATCCGCTGGCTGCGCAAGAAAATTGAACGAGATCCGTCCAACCCGGAGCGCATCGTCACGGTGCGCGGGATGGGGTACCGGTTTGAAGGCTGACCGGCGGCGTTCAATGTCCGTTAACCACAGTTTGACCGGCAATTAACAAAGCTTTCCCTCGCCGTTAAAGACCTGTGATTACCATCACGAACGAAACCTATCCCATTCAATAATCCGGAGGATTTTGAAAACGATGTTCAAGAAAACGATGTTACAGATGACGCTCCTGGCGTCCCTCGCCCTCCTGCTCGGCGCCTGCCAGCCGGCAATGACGGCCGAACCGCAAACTGCCACCCAGCCGCCCGTCGTCCGACCGACTGCGGTCGCAGAGCTAACCGAGGTAATGGAAGGGATGCTTCCGATGGTGGACCCGCTGACCGTGACCGGCGACATCGCCGTCGCCGGCTCGTCGACCGTCTTCCCGCTGACTGAAAGAATGGCGATCCGCTTCCAGCAGGAAGGCTACTCCGGCAATATCACGATCGACAGCATCGGGTCCGGCGCCGGGTACGAGCGTTTCTGCGTGGGCGGGGAGAGCGACATCTCGAATGCCTCCCGCCCGATCCGTGACAGCGAAGTGGAATCCTGCCGGGCGATCGGCCGCGAACCGGTCGAGTTCCGGGTCGGGACCGATGCGCTGGCGATCGTAGTCAGCGCCGAGAACGACTTCGTCGAAAACCTGACGCTCGAGCAGCTGGCCCTGATCTACTCAGGGGAAGCCGCGACCTGGTCGGATCTCGACCCGAGCTGGCCGGCCGAAACCATCCTCCTGTTCAGCCCCGGCAGCGACTCCGGTACCTACGACTACTTTGTCGAAGAGATCTTTGACGAAGACGAGGCTCCGATCCTGAATGCGCCGGGGATCCAGTTCAGCGAAGACGATAACTTCCTCGTCTCGGGTGTGACCGGCAGCCCCTATGCGATCGCTTACTTCGGTTACGCCTATTACACCGAAAACACAGGCACTCTGAAGATCCTTTCGGTTGAAGGCGTGGAGCCGTCCCAGGTAAACGTCGACAACGGGACCTACCCGCTGGCCCGCCCGCTGTTCCTCTACTCCGATGCCGGGATCATGGCGGAGAAACCGCAGGTGGCAGCCTTCCTCAACTTCTACCTGACATACGTCAACGAGGAGGTCCTCGACGTCGGGTACTTCCCGGCGCCGGCTGCGGTGTTCGAGGTTGCATTGGAGAATTGGCTTGAGGCGATGGGCCAGTAGCCGTCCCGCGCCTTGAAATGGCAGTGAAACCCAGGTGTGCGGGAGGCCTTGCTTTCCGCACACCTGGGTTTACTTTTAGCGAGAAGTGGAGTAAGACATGGCGAAAGAGTTGCACACGAGCGCCCTCCGAACCGATCCGTCGACGATCGGAAACGCCTTGAAGAAGCGAACGCGGATCAGCGAACTGCTGGTCCAATCGTTTTTATTCATTTGCGCCGCAGTTTCGATCCTCACCACGATCGGGATCGTGTACGAACTCGGCAAGGAGTCGATGAATTTCTTCCTCAAGACTCAATGGGAGGAGATCAATAAGACGCTGGAAGAGCCGGTGATGGGGGACAGCAGCATGATGACGACCGGCACCAGCGGGTCGGCCGTTTTCGAAGGCGATCTGATCCGGGTCGACCGGGAGCAGATGCGGGTCCTGTCCGTTTCCGGCCTGGAGGTCGAGATCGAACGCGGCGTCAACGGCACCGCGATCGAACCGCATTCCGTCGGCCGGGTGATCTACCTGGCGCGCGACGTATCCGTGGTGGAATTCCTGACCGGCACCCAGTGGACCCCCCAGGTCGGCGCGTTTGGGATCTGGCCCTTGCTCAATGCAACCTTGATGACGACCTTCTTCGCCATGCTGATCGCGCTGCCGCTCGGGCTCGGTGTGGCCGTCTATCTCAGCGAATACGCCACGGACCGGGTTCGGACGACGATCAAACCCATCATGGAGGTGCTCGCAGGGGTTCCCACGGTCGTGTACGGCTACTTTGCGCTGACTTTTATGACGCCGCTGCTGCGCCTGATTTTTGGGGAGACGACGGTTTCGATTTTTAATACCGCCTCGGCCGGCCTGGTGATCGGGATCCTGGTCATACCCCTTGTCAGCTCGATGAGCGAAGACGCCCTCAGCGCGGTGCCGCGTTCGCTGCGCGAGGCCTCCTACGCCCTCGGCGCGACCAGGCTCGAAACCGCGCTGCAGGTCGTGGTCCCGGCCGCGTTTTCGGGGATCGCGGCTGCCTTCATCGTCGCCCTTTCACGTGCGATCGGCGAGACGATGATCGTCGCCATTGCGGCCGGCGCGGGGCCGGCGTTCACTTTCAACCCGTTCCAGTCGGCCGAAACGATGACCGGGCACATCGTCCGCATCAGCGGGGGCGACCTGAGCTACGACTCGATCGATTACAATAGCCTGTTCGCCCTGGGCCTGGTCCTGTTCTTTTTCACGCTGAGTCTCAACGTCGTCAGCCAGCGTATCGTGCGGCGGTTCCGGGAGGTTTACGAATAATGAGCCTGTTCACCGGTTCAAAGGGGAGTCGTTTTGACAGCCGTACTCTGGCCAGGCACCGGCGAGGCCGGTTCTGGCGCCTGGTCTTTGGCGCGTCGACCGTCGTCGGCATCATCATTCTCGCCATCCTGCTGATCAACATCCTCAACTCGGTCTTTGGCTACGCGGCGGTCGACAACCGGATCGATCCGGAGGAGCTTTCGATCAATCAGATCCCGATCGAGATTCTCCACAAGGACGATCTGGTCCATATCCTCGAGCAGCGCCTCTCCGCCGGGTTGATGCGCAGACTGGAGAGCGATCAGCCTTTCGAGGAGCGCAGCCGGGAAAATGTCTACGACCTGGTGATCGAGTGGGTGGTTGATCCCCGGGTCGTGCGCAGCTGGTCCCTGTACGAATCGATTTTTCACAAGGATCGGATCGTCGCCGAGATGGCCGAAGAATATCCGGTGGCGGATCTTCGGTTCATTTCCTGGCTGGACTGGGACTTCCTGACGAAGCCGCAGTCTTCCGATCCGGATAAATCCGGTGTGCGCACGGCGATTCTCGGATCGCTTTTCGTGATCGCGATCACGATCTTTTTCTCGTTTCCGTTGGGGGTCGGTGCGGCCATCTATCTCGAGGAATACGCCGACACAGGCAAACGCATCAACCGGTTTATCCAGACCAATATCAATAATCTCGCCGGTGTGCCCTCGATCATCTATGGGATCCTTGGCCTGGCGATCTTCGTGCGAGCGCTGGAGCCGCTCACCAGCGGGGCCTTGTTTGCCGCTCCCGGAGAGCAGGCGACGGCGAACGGGCGCACGATCATCTCCGCCGGGCTGACCCTCGGATTGCTGATCCTCCCGCTGCTCATCATCAACGCCCAGGAGGCGATCAAAGCCGTGCCGATTTCGCTCCGGCAGGCGAGCTTCGGCCTGGGCGGAACCCGCTGGCAAACGGTGTGGTACCACGTGCTGCCGAGCGCCTTGCCCGGGATCCTGACCGGGACCATCCTGGCGATCTCCCGGGCGATCGGGGAGACGGCTCCGTTGGTCGTGATCGGCGCCTCGACGTTTATCACCCTGGACCCGGACGGACCGTTCTCGAAGTTCACCGTCCTGCCGATCCAGATCTACCAGTGGACTTCCCGGCCGCAGGCCGAGTTCCGAAACATCGCGGCCGCGGCGATCGTCGTCCTGCTCGCCCTGCTGTTATCCCTTAACGCGGCTGCCGTCCTGCTGCGGAACCGTTATTCTCAAAGGATATGAACCAGGGGATCCAAACCAATGCTGACGAAGACGACGAGAACGATGGATGAAAACAGCACCGGCGAAAACCACGCCATTGAGGCGCGCAATCTCAACATGTATTACGGCGACTTCCTGGCCGTCAGCGACGTCTCGCTCAAGATCGAGAAGCAGAAGATCACGGCCATCATCGGCCCGTCCGGCTGCGGGAAGAGCACGGTCCTGAGGGCTTTCAACCGGATGAACGAATTGGTGCCGACGGCGCACACCACCGGAGAAGTCCTGTACCACGGCAAGAACATCTACGACTCCGATGTCGACCCGGTCGAAGTCCGCCGGCGGATCGGCATGGTTTTCCAGAAACCCAACCCGTTCCCGAAATCGATCTTCGAGAACGTCGCCTGGGGCGCGCGCATCAACGGGTTCCGCGGCGATATGGACCAGCTCGTCGAGGAAGCGCTGCGCAGCGCCGCGCTGTGGGAGGAGGTCAAGGACAAGCTCGATCAGAGCGGGTTGTCGCTGTCCGGCGGGCAGCAGCAGCGGTTGTGTATCGCACGGGCTATCGCCGTTCAGCCGGACCTGATCCTGATGGACGAACCTGCCTCCGCCCTCGACCCGATCGCAACGCTCAAGATCGAGGAGCTGATGCGTGAGCTGGCAAAAGATTACACGATCATCATCGTGACCCATAACATGCAGCAGGCCGCCCGCGTATCGGACTTCACCGCATTTTTCAACCTGGGCGATGATCGAGCCGGCATCCTCGAGGAATTCGGCGGAACCCAGAAAATCTTCACAAACCCCGAAAAACGCAGCACCGAGGATTACATCACGGGAAGGTTTGGATAAACCATGACCGAACATGGGAACCGGAAGACCCTGGACCGCCAGACCAAGCGGTTGCTGGATGAGATCCTCGTCCTCGGGAGCATGGTCGAACAAGCCGTTCTCCAGGCCGTCGCTGCCCTGAAGAAACGCGATCTGGCGGCCGCACGTTCGATCCCCGACCTGGATGACGAGGTCGACCGGTTGTACAATCGGATCAATCGCGAATTGATCAAGCGGGTCGGCCAGGAGCCCTCCTCGATCGACACCGCAAATTATTTGATGTGGGCTTCGCATAACCTGGAGCGCCTCGCCGATCGGGTCACCAACATTTGCGAGCGCACCGTTTTCATTGCGACCGGCGAGATGATCGAGTTCGGGAAGCATCTGCGGGTTTACAAGTCGGGCTGATTCCCGTCATCGACACAATTATGAATTCCGGCGTTTTCAACTACCTGAAATATGCTACTATTATCGATACCCTATGACCAGAGAGCGATTGGACCGGCAGCTCAACCAGCTGCGTGAAGACATCTTGTTTCTCGGGAGCATGGTCGAGCAGGCGACCCTGGAGGCAGTCGACGCCTTGAAACGGCGTGACATCACGGCCGCCCGCCGCATCTACGCCGACGATGAAAAGATCAACCGGAAACGCTTCGACACCGAAAGCGCGGCCCTGATCACGATCGCCACCCAACAGCCGATGGCGCACGACCTGCGCATCCTGGCCGCCGTGCTCGAGGTGATCACGGAGCTCGAACGGATGGGCGACTACGCCAAGGGCATCGCCCGCATCTGCATCAACCTTGCCGACGAGCCGCTGCTCAAACCGCTGATCGATATCCCGATGATGGCCGAGAAGACGGTCGACATGCTCCACCGGGCGCTCGAAGCCTTCGTCCGGGAAGACGCCGAGACCGCCCGCCTGATCCCCAAGGAGGACGACGAGATCGACGACCTGTTTAATGCCGTCCAGAACGAGTTGCTCCAGATCATGATCGCCGATCCCTCTACCGTCGACCGCGCCAACCACCTGCTCTGGGCCGCGCACAACCTGGAACGGATGGCCGACCGGGTGACCAACATCTGCGAACGGACCGTTTTTATCGCCACCGGCGAGATGACCGAGTTCGACCGCACCGACGACGAACTCACGAATCTGTGAAAAACGCAAAAGATCGGGGCGGGCGGGTGCTTTACACTCGCCCGCCCCGATCTTTTAAGTCGTTCAGCCAAATCTTTTCCAAAGCGAATACGCAGCCCCTGTAATCAGCGAAACCGTCCCGGCGCTCAATGCCCCGCCCAGCCAGCCAGGGGAGATCGAGCCTGCCAACCCCGAACCGAGCAGCCAGCCGCCCAGGGCTCCGGAGGCCGCCCAAAGCAGCGTCAACCGGGCGGACCGGCCGTAGCGTCCCAGCAGCGACCCGGCAATCCCGCCGGCGGCGGCCGAGAGGATCCAACCCGTCAGCCCGCCGTTGTTCCAAACCAGGTACCAGGCCAGCAACCCGGCGACCGTGCCGAAGACTCCCAAAAAAATCTCCCAGCCGATCTTTTTTTCGACCACGTCTCCTGCCAGGGCGCCGGTCGTCAGACCTCCCACCAGCCCGAACGTCTGCCCGACGGTTTGGACCGCGACCTGGGTGCCGACCAGCCCGCCCGCCGTAAAACCGATCATCGCCCAAAGAGCCGGCTGGAGAACATGGTTGCGCGCCGCGTTCGACCTGGCCCAATGCCCCAACCGCCGGCCCAGCGCGGCAGCGCGGCTGCCAAATAGCGGCCGCAGGACCGCCAGCGAGATGATCGGGAAACCTCCGTAGCCGGTTGAACCGGGAGCCGGCGACGGCGCGGGGGCGGTCGGCGGCGGGGCGGTCGGCGGTGGGGCTGCGATCGTCGCCGGGTTCGGGACCGGATTGGCAGCCGGCCGTTCCAAGCGGACCGGCCTGTTTCGTGGCGGCGGCTCACGACCGCACTCCTGGCAGCGATCGAGATGCGGGCTGCGGAAGTGTCCGTTCCGGCAGGCGATCAGGCTGCCGGCCACCTCCGAAAGGACTCGCTCCCATTCGCCGGTTTGCGGGCGGACCGGTGGGCTGTCATGGCCCAGAATAAAGCAGCGCTTGAACAAATCGACCAGCAGCGGGTGCAGCATCTCGATCCCCACCGCCGGCTCGACATATCGTCCGACTCCCTGGCGGTAAGGGAACATCCCGCGCTCGATCCGCTCCGGCAAGGTCGGCTTCTCCCCGGTCCCGACCCAACGGGCGCGGAACGGGTGGCTGCCGTCCATCAGCAGCTGGAAGACCAGCACGGCGAGCGCGAACCGGTCGTTCTCGGGCGTTCGGACCGTTTTCTCCAGCTCCGCCTTTTGCAGTTCCGGCGGGAGATATTCGGGTTTTCCGACTTCGCAGAAATGCGTCCGCAGGCTGCCAAACAGCCCGGGCACCTGGACCTGGAAAGAATCGGTGTCGATCAGGGTGACCAGCGTAGACCGGGATACGAGGACGTTGCTCTCGTTTAGATCGCCCACCACGTAAGAACGTTCGTGGATCGCGCCGAGCGCGGCAGCGATGTTGTATGCCGTGTTGTGAAGGTGGCGCGCGGTGAACTGGTGGAAGGTGTGCCTGCGAAGTCGCGGGTGGAGGACGTTCAGGACCGGGACGGCATCCCGGATATGAGGCATCAAATAGCCGCTGAAGCGGCCCTCTCGGTAGACCAGATCGAGCGGCCAGGAGATCGAGGTGTGGCCGATCCCCACGGTGGGGTCGTCCGGTGGGTTGGCGATCATCCAGGCTAACTTCCCTTCACGATCCGGATTCGGCCGGGTGTAGATCTTTGCGAGGATGGCCGGTTTTCCGGCGACGCGGTGGACCGACGCCTCTCCTCCGCGGCCGATGATTTTGCTGAGCTGGAAGGTCTGTCCGCGTTTATTCCGGACGGTCTCTGCCATCGCTTATCTCACGGGCCGCCCTGCCAGGACGAGTGTCTTATCGTCGTCCGTGCGCGTGTTGATCCGGTCCGAGACCAGGAAGTTGTACAGCTCTTCCAGCGCGGTCTCGTGATTGCGGATATTCCCGGGGACCTCCATGAGCGGTTCGAAGAAGGGTTGGTGTGGAAGGCCGGAGCGTTTGTCGATCGCCAGGTTGATGAGGCCATCGGTCATTACCGCCAGTGAACGGACGGCGGCGATATCGCGCCCCTGGCGGTAGACCCGGCCCTCGAAACGTTCCGGTGCGTCGTCGGCGGTGATGAAGTAGGTGGAGTCGGCGTATTCCCCCCGCTGCGGCGCGGCGACGGCGATCAGTTGACCGTCGGCGGTCTGGGCAGCCGCAAAACCGTCCCCGATCTGGCCGGAGATCAGCCAGTTCGGATCGGCGATCAGGATCGTGAGCGTGCAGGCGAATTCGCGGGACTGGCCGCCCTGCTCTTCGACCAACCCGAGCACCCGCCGGCGGGTTTCACAGAATGTTTCGAAAAGGAGTTCTCCCCATGCCCGGTGGCTCGCAGGGCGGCCGTCGAGCAGACGACCAAAAAGGATCTCGATCGCCTGGTTGACGGCCTGTTGGGCACCCAGATCGGAACGGGCCGCCGAACCGGCCCCATCGCTGACGGCGGCCAGCAAGATGCCCGCATCCGTCACCATGTAGGCGCAGGCGTCCTGGCAGGGGATCATCGTTTTAAAATGGGAGGTGCCGCGCACCGACGCGCCCACAACCTGCCACGTCCGGCTCATGCGCTCGTATCGACCTGTGCCCAGCCCACCGGCGGCAGCGGGATCTGGTCGCCGACCTTCGAATGGGCGACCGCGGAGAGCGAGCGGGAAAGCCATTGGAACAGCTCGCCGAACGCCAGGCCGCGCAGTTTCATCGGGGGACGGTTTTCGGGGGAGAACCGGGCCAGGGTTTCCATCTCTGCACCTTCGACGCCGATCCCGAAGAACAGCAAGCCTTTGCGCGAATCTTCCAGCCGGGCCTGTTCGGCCGCCGATTCCCACTGGTCGGTCGGTTTGCCGTCCGTGATCAGGAACATCCAGGGGCGGAAATAATCCAGGTCGTTCTGCTTGTAAATCTCCTTGCGGGCGCGCAGCAGTTCGAGGCCTTTGCGAACGGCCTCTCCCATCGGGGTGCCCCCGCCGGCTTTGAGTTCGGGCGGCGCAAAAAGATCGACGGTGGTGAAACACCTGCCCGCATCGAACCCGGTGTCCTCGCCGCGGTCGTCGGCGTGGACACCGAGCGCCCGCACGGCCCCCCCGAACGTGACGACGGCCACCTCCACCCGCAGAGACGCCAGGGCATCGTCCTTGAGTTCGACGGCGAACTGGGTCAGGGCCTCGTTCAGCTGAACGACCGGTTCGCCTTTCATCGAACCGGAGGTATCCAGGCAAAGGACCACCGGGCAGCGCGGCTCCGGGTTGTCGGCGAACTCGGCCTGATCGAAGAAAGACATGGGGGATCTCCTTGAGGGGTGAGGGGAAACGGGGGGAGCTGGGTGGTTGGCTGGTTTGCTGGTTGGCTCGTTTCCTGGTTCCTTATGTGGTGGTTTGCAACGGGTCTAGTATACATAAATTCGATTAGCGGGCAAATAAAAAAAGGCCCGGCATGGAGATAAACTCCAGGCCGGGCCGCAACCATCTCGTAAGCGCGGGCTAGGGCGCCCCGGTCCAGCTGAAAACGCGCGGCGTGCTGGCTGCGCCCGCGGGTTCGTAGAGCGGCAGCCCGCTATCATCGACTCCGACCTGGCGGACGGTCTGGACCGTCCAGCGGATCACGTGAGCCGTTGTCTCCGTCGGTCGGAAAGTGCTCGGGATGATGTACTTCGTATCCACAACGTAATCCACGATCCGGGCCTCGCCATCGGTGACGTCGATGATGGTGACCTGGTAGAACTCGTTGTCCAGCAAGGTCCCGACGGAGGCCCACTGCAGGGTCACGTTGTCGTGTTCAGCCGTGAAAGGGGCGCCGTCGACCGGGAGCAGCGGGTTTGGTGCGGGATAGGGCGGCGGCGGGGTGGGGGTCGCCGTCGGACCGCCGGGGCCCTGGCCGCGCTCGCAGAGCGGGATGATCAGGGTCTGACCCAGGTTGACCTGGTCGAGCACCAGCCCGTTCCAGCGCTTGATCGACTCGATCGAGACGGCGTAATTTGCCGAGATCGTGCTCAGCGTGTCGTTTTCCTGCACTTGATACGTGACTTGCGAGCAGTCCGAGACGTATTGCTCTGTCGCGTCGAGCGTCGCGGATGGGAGCGGCGTGACGGTTGGCGTCGGAAAAGGGATCAGCAGCTGTTGGCCGACGAAGAGGGAGCAGGCCGCATCCAGGTTGTTGAGCAGGATGATGCTTTGGATCGAGATCGTGAAGGTGTTGGCGATCGTGGAGCATTGATCGCCGTCC
>DATKDL010000221.1:0-16310 GCA_035512695.1 Anaerolineales bacterium
GCCGTGTTGCCGGTCGAAGCGCAGATCACGGCCTTTACCCCGCGCCCGTACGCCTCGCTGATCGCCGCCGTCATCCCGCGGTCCTTGAACGAGCCGGTCGGGTTGAGCCCTTCGAACTTGACCAGCAATTCGAAGCCGCCGCCGAGCTCCTCGGCCAATCGCGGGAGCGGGATCAGCGGGGTATCCCCTTCGCCGATCGAAACGGTCTTCGTATGTGCCGGAAGGTCAAGCAGGTGACCGTATTTCTCGAGCAGCTTCATATGTTTCGCCTCATGGCCCCACCGTGATCCGGTCCTTGATCTGTTCGTAGGTCGCCGGACCGATCCCGGAGACGTTGACGATATCGGATATTTTGGCAAACGGCCCGTTGTCCTCGCGGTAGTCGATGATCCGCTGGGCGATCGCCGGGCCGATCCCCGGCAGCGATTCGAGCTGAGCCAGCGTGGCGTTGTTGATATCGACCAGCCCGCCCGGCGGCGAGGCGGCCGGTTCCGCAGAAGTGCCGGGGCCCGGCGCTTCTGCAGCCTGAACACCCGGGACGACGATCTGGTCCCCGTCCGCCACTATGGCCGCCTGGTTCAGCCCGTCCGACCCGGCCTCCGGCAGGAGGCCGCCGGCTATTTCCAGGGCATCGCGGACGCGGGCGCCGGCCGGGAGTTCGTAGACCCCGGGTGCGGCGACCGCCCCGATCACATGGACGATCAGCGGCGCGGGGGTCGGGGCGGGTCGCAGTTCGATCGGGGCGCCGCGCGGCGGAGCGGTCACCAGCCAGATCAGCCCGCCGGCCAGGATACCGCTCACGATCAGGATGAGTTTGTCCACCAACCGGTCCATCGGGCGAATTATACGCGATCGGGAGGTCCCGTATGCGGCCCGCGCCCTGATAGAATGATGAATAAAATGACCGGCACGATCCTCAACACCATCACCGTCCTGATCGGGGGGACGCTCGGCCTGTTCTTTGGAGCCCGCCTCCCGGAACGGCTCACCCAGACGATCGTCGCCGGGCTGGGGTTGTTCACCGCCTCGATCGGGGTCAGCATGTTCCTCGAGAGCAACAACCCGATTGTCGTTTTAGGCGGGCTGCTGCTGGGCGGGCTCCTGGGGGAGTGGTGGCGGATCGAGGATGGGCTGGAGGCGCTCGGCGGCTGGCTGCAGCGCCGGTTCACTCGTCCGAGCACGGACCCCGCCGGGTCACCTGCCGTGGATGGACCCTCCCCCCGCGAGCGCTTCATCCGCGGCTTCCTGACCGCCTCGCTCGTTTTCTGCGTGGGACCGATGACGATCCTGGGATCGATCCAGGACGGGCTGACCGGGGATTATGAGTTGCTGGCGATCAAATCCACCATGGATGGTTTTGCTGCCGTGGCCTTTGCGGCCACGATGGGGGTTGGGGTGCTGTTCTCGGCGATCGTCATCCTGGGTTTCCAGGGCGGGCTCAGCCTGCTGGCCGGGCAGCTGACGAACCTGGTGCCCCCACAAACGCTCGAGCAGGTCCTGATCCCTGAGATGTCGGCTGTGGGGGGTCTGCTGCTGATCGGGATTGCGATCAGCAGCCTGCTGGAGCTCAAGAAGATCCGGGTCGCAAATTTCCTGCCGGCATTGGTGATCGCCCCGCTGATTGCGTGGCTTGTAACTATTTATTTGTGAAAATGGGGATGAACGCAGGGGCCGGGCGGTCGTTCCGCCCGGCCCCTGCGTTCATCCCCATTTTCACGTGTTATTCCCTTATGGTCGGGCGGCGTTGATCGCGGCGGCGATGGAGGTGAAATCGTTCTGGGCGACCCGCCCACCGTTGACGAAGATCGTGGGTGTGCCGGTCACGCCGCGGGCGCCGGCGTCAGCCTGGTCGGCCTGGATATCGACTTCATACCGGTCTTCGTCATAGCATGCTGACCAGGCCGCCACATCGAGGCCGAGCTGATCGGCCATGGCCTCCAATCTGCGATCGGAATAGGCGCCGATATTCTGTGCGAGCTGGTTCGCAAACACGATGTCATGGAAATCCCAGAAACGGCCCTGTTCGTTGGCGCACATCGTCGCGTTGGCGGCCCGGAGAGAATCGGCGCCGATAAATGGGTAGTGGCGGAATTGCAGCCGGGCGATCCCGTTATAGACGAATGTTTGCAGCAGCTGCGGTTTGATCGCATCCGAAAACTGTTTGCAGGACGGGCATTGGAAATCCTCGAAAACTTCGACCAGAACCGGCGCATCCGGGTTGCCGATCGACAGACCCTCCGCAGGGACGGGGTAGGTCTGCGGTGTGATCGGGACCAGGTCGTCGACCGGCTGGAGCACGAGGATAAGGATGAAGGCCGCCGCGATCAGGCTGATCCCGGCGACGATGATGATGTTCAGGGTGCGCCGGCGCTGTCGCTGCACCCGCCGGCGTTCTGCGTTCGTGATTTTAGAGGACATGGTTTATCTTGCGAATGGTTCCGGTGCGTTGTTCCGGTTTGTCTCGATAAATTCAGCGGCCAATACGGGGTCCCAGCGTTCCATTTCGAGCTTGTAACCCCAGGAGGTCGCCACGACAGGCGCCGTCGTCGTCGTCCATGGGAAGGCGATGATCTTGTAGCTGTCGTATTCGTCCATCACGCGCCGGATATCGGTTTTGAGAGCGCCACATTCTGCTTCGGGGACGAGAGTACAGTTATACCAGAACACGACGTAACCGTGCTCCATGCTGTGGATGATAAACCCGTGCGGGTTCGGAAGAAAGCGGGCTTCCTGGCTGTCTTCGTCGTAAAAGCCTTCCGGCATCGGGTCGACGTAGTGCGGGCCGGAGGTGGGCGGATCCGTGCTGAACTGCGGCAGCGGATTCCCGTTGGGGACGTGGTTGCCTTCGCCGGTCGGCGGGAACTCTTCTCCGAGCAGCGGGCTGCTGAAGGAATTCCAGATCAACAGTCCGGTGATGGTGACGGCGCCGATGATGAAAAGTGCGACGAACAGGCTCGTCGTGCGGTTTCGCCGCCGCCGGCGATCGCGCCGGAGGCTGCGTTTATTCGATGAAAGCTGGCTCAATGTCGGTTATCCAATCTGAATTCGTAGACCGGGTAGCTTTCGCCGGTCAAATGGAAGTGGGATTTGCGGTAAAGCCGCAAGGAGGCATGGTTGTTTTCCTGGGTGTTGACGGTGACCCGCATCGCGCCGCGTGCCCTGAACCTGGTTAGCAGGTCGTGCAGCAAGGCGTAGCCGATCCCGCGGCCCTGGACGTTCGGGTGCACGGCCAGGCGCGCCAGGTGACCGCCGAACGGGCTGGCGGTGCTCATCGTGTAGCCGGTGATCCCGCCGGCCCCCTCGCTCACCGTCGCGATTGCGCACTGGGCCAGGGCGAACTGGAGCGTATCGAGAGAATGATGCCAAAGGGGGTAGAATGCGGTCCGGTCCAGCGCCGCGACGGCAGGCAGGTCGGCGATCTCCATCGGACGGATGACGGGCGGATCCGCCGGTGGCTCCGGCTTGCGCACCCCGTTCTCCCAGGAGAGCATCCGGATGTTCACGCTGTGTTTGAACCCCGACCGGACGAGCAGCTCCTGGTACCAATCCTCCATAACGATCGTCAACGCCCGTTCGACGCCCTCGATCCGGTGAAGCGATTGAAGCGCCGCCCTCCAGAGCAGGTCCCAGGCCTGTTCCGGGGCGATCAGGCTGTTCACCGCAAAGGCGCGGATCCAGGCCACCTCGGGCGGGTCCGGCGGGCAGGCGAGCAGGGCGGCCGTCCGGCCCAGTTTCTGCGCGATCAGGTACGGGTCGCGGCCTAGCCAATCGAGGGGCTGCGCCCAGTCCATGTGCCGGTGGGTCAACTGTTCGTGATTCAGGAGTCTTTCGATGGCGCTGCGATCGGCCGGGGAGGCGGGCCGGACGGCGGCCGATGTATCTGCGATTTCAAGGATCATTCGCTGCGGCCCAGCATCTTCATGGGGATTTTAATCAGTTTCCGCACCAGCCTTTTTGGGAGAGAAAGCCGGTCGACGCCCTCCAGACCCGAGTCCATCGAAGCCAGGGCCTCGCCGTAGCGGCCTTCTTTCAGTTGGAGCTTGGAAATCGCCTGCAGCACGCTCGCCCGCAGCCCCCGCTCGCCGACCGTTTCCAGCAACCGCGCCGATTCCCAGTAAGCCTGTTCGGCCTCCGAGGTCCTTCCAAGCCCGGCCAGGGCAGCGGCCCGGTTCCCCAGGGCCATGGCCTGCCTGCGGGCATCGCCGGCCGCCGAAAAAACCTCGTGCGTTTCGCCGGCGGCCTCCAGCGCGCCTTCCGCATCGCCATCCTGGAGCAGCGCGACGCTGCGGTTGTTGGACATTTCGGCTGCGAGCACTCGTTCTCCGGCTTCCAGATAACCCCCGGCTGCCAGCGCGAACATCTCCGCGGCTTGCGCAAAATCCTCCTGCTCGTACCGCCGCTTCCCCGATTCTGCGAGTTCGGATGGTGTGATGCCGGTCATCGACTTCGGTTTCCGTGAATCAGAGGGTAATCTCGAGGATCCCTTCGGCCACGTTCCGAAGTTTGTTGACTTCCATCGTGCTCAGCCGGTGAGCGATCTCGAGATAGGGGCGGTTGAACGGTTTACAGACGAATTCCTGCAGCTCGGCCGGCATTTCAAGCAGCTGGCCGATATTGCTCCGCGCGCGGATCCAATCGCCGACCGGGCCTGCCCCACCGGTGAAATCCTGGAGTGACCCATCCAGCTCCCTGACCAGCACTTCGAGCCGGGGCGCCGGGACGGCCGTTGTTCCACTCTCGTAAGACTCCAGCTCACCGGCCGGGATCCCGGTCACCTCGGACAGTTCCCCTATCGTTTTTCCGCGCGCTTCCCGGAGCGAGGCCAGGGCCGAGCCGATCGCCTCACGCCGCATCGCCAGCGACTGTGCGATCTGATCCGCAGCGGCTGCTCCCGAATCGCTTTCCGATAAAGACCGGCTGCCCCAGAAATGGGAAGCCGGCACGTCGAGATAATATGCCAGGGCCTCCAGTTCGGGGAGCGAAGGGGCGGCTTCGCCGTTTTCGTAGCGCTTGTATTCCTCCAGAGCAACACCCAGCGCGGTCGCACACTCTGCCGGCAGGCGACCTGCTGCCAGCCGGGCGTCACGAAGCAGCACGGCGAGTTTTTTCATCCGGATGGTGATAGCGAGTTCATTGTCCATTCTAGATCTCCGCAGGTTGTGAAAACGACTCTCTTTATCGAGATTATAGCAGAACTGGCCGGAACCCCGAAAGCCGCCTCCGCCGGGGACTGCATCGAAAGCTCACTCGTGACCTCCGCCACCAGCCGGGTCTTCAGGTCCGTTCTGTTCGGCAGGGCGGTCATACCACCGTCCGGCCATCTGTGGCGGGGAGCGTGAAACTAAAGGTCGATCCCTCGCCGATGGTGGATGTTACGGTGATCTCGGTCTTGTGGGCCTCCAGGATCCCCCGGACGAGCGAGAGCCCCAGGCCGGTTCCTCCGTAACGGCGAGTGGACGAGGTGTCCAGCTGGTGGAACGGTTCGAATATCTCATCCAGACGGTCCTCCGGGATGCCGATCCCGGTATCGATCACCGAGATCTGAACGGAATCGTTCACCAATGCGGCCGCAAGGGTGATCGCCTCTTTGCCACCTGAGAACTTGATCGCATTGTCGACCAGGTGCATGACGACCCACGAGATCTTTTCGAAATCCCCAAGTGCGTGGGGTAAATCGTCCGGGACCTCCAGAATGAGTTTGATCTTTTCCGCACCAAAACGTTCATCGGCCTGGGCGAGCGCTCGCTGGAAAAGCTGCCCGACCGGGAAAGGGGAGAGGCGCAGGCTGATCTCGCCGCGGGCGGATTCGGAGAATTGGATCAGGTCGCTGATCAACGTTTCCAGGCTGCGGATCGAACGCTCCATCACCTGGAAGGCGGAGGTCTGCTTATCGGTCAGGGCGCCGAGGCTGCCGTCCGAGAGCAATTCGGTATAGCCTTTGATGTGGGTAAGGGGGGTGCGGAGTTCGTGGGTGATGTTGGCGATAAAATTGGACTTGAGCTGGTTGAGTTCGGTGAGCTGGTCCAGGGCCTGCTGGAGATCGCGCGTCCGCTCCTGGACCCGGGTTTCGAGATCCCGGTTGGCCTGGCGCAGGGCGTCCTGCAGCTGGAAGATCTGCTGCGTGATCGTCCGGTCCAGGGTCGGCTGGTTGACCATGCCGAGCCGGACCAGCGCCTGCCCGACCAGGATCGGTTTTCCTTTCTTCTCCTGTTCGCGTTGGAAAGCCAATGCGCGGCGTAGATCGTCCTCGGCAAGGAAGCCCTGCTCGACGAGGCGCTCGCCCAGCCGTGGGACGAGGACCTCCGGGGTCACCGGTGGGACGGGTTGATCCGAGCTGAGGTCCAACAGGGCGCGCTCCGTCAGGACGGCCGCCAGGGCCAGGTCAACGCCGCAGTTGGCGCAGGTACGCTGATCGGGGATGACCGGATGATGGCAGATCGGGCAGATCGAATCGGACATCGATTTTCCTTTAATGCACCCGGATGTCGAGGACGTTCATCTGTGGTGTGGTCCGGCCCATATATTCGTTCCGCTCGAACCGGAAGACGACGTCGAGCGGACCGGCCAGATCTCCGTGGAGATGCCCGAGGCGGAAGGCGATCGCATCGATGGTCTTGCCATCGCCGACCAGCCGGAGCTTGAGATGGCTCCCATCGTTCCCGACCGTGCGGCTGTCCGCGACCTGCAGGCGCCGAGTTATGAAAATCGGTTCAGGATTTCCATTGCCGGTCGGCTGGAGCAGATCGATCTGGTTGAGCAGGTCCATCGTCAGCTCCGAGGCTTTCAGCTCCATGTCGATTTCGATCGATGGGCGCAGGTCCATGCCGGCGAGTTTTTCCCCGGCGATCGCCGTCAACCGCCCCTCCAACTCGTCGAGGCGGTCATTGCGGACGGTGAACCCGGCTGCAGCGGCATGACCGCCGTGGCGTTCGAGGAGATCGGCGCAGCGGTCCAACGCGTCGAGCGTAATGTTGAACTCAGGGATGCTCCGGCACGAGGCGCGGGTGTATTCCTCGCCAAAGTGCCCGACGATCGCAGGCCGGTAGTACAGCTCGGTCAATCGGGAAGCAGCCAGCCCGACCACCCCCGGATTGAAATCAGGGTGCGCGGCAAACAGCAGCAGCGGCACCTCGCCGTTGGGGACCGCGATCTGTTCGGCCGTTTCCTGCATCTCTCTTGTGATGCGCTGGCGTTCGCGATTCTGCCGGTCCAGCTGCTGGGCCAGTTCACCGGCGCGCATGACCTCGGGGGTCGTGAGCAGTTCGTAGGCCGCCAGGGCGGAGTCCAGCCTGCCGGCGGCATTCAACCTCGGCCCCAGCACAAAGCCGATGGTTCCCGCGGTCACCGTCCGGGGTTCGACCCCGGCGATGTGCATCAGGGCGTGCAGGCCCTGTCGTTGCGGCGTGCGCAGCGTTTCCAGGCCCTCGCGCACCAGGTGGCGGTTCTCGCTCACCAGCGGAACAAGGTCGGCCACCGTTCCGATGGCGACCAGGTCCAGCAGGCTCTCCGGGTCAAACCCCGGGGCGGGGATCCGGCCGGCGAGGGCGATTGCGAGTTTGTAGGCCGTTCCGACCCCGGCGAGTTCATTAAATGGATATTCGTTTCCACCGAGCTTGGGGTTGATCACGGCCAGGGCCTCCGGGAGATCCGGACCCGGGTCATGGTGGTCTGTGACGATCAGGTCGAGACCGATGGCGGCCGCGTGGCCGGCTTCCTGGAGCGAGCGGATCCCACAGTCGACGGTGACGACGAGCGAGACGCGGCGGTTCTTCAGTTCATCAAGGGCATCGTTGTTCAGACCGTAGCCCTCATCGAAGCGATTGGGAATATATGGCTCGACGGTCGCCCCCAGGGCGGACAGCGCCGTCGTCATCAGCGCCGTGGCGCAGACCCCGTCGGCATCGTAGTCGCCGTAAACGGCAATGCGCTCCCCGTTGTCGATCGCCCTTGCAATCCGGTCGACGGCGGCAGACATGCCGGCCAGCCGGTAGGGGTCAGCCCCCTCCGGCGGCGCCGCGGAGAGGAACTGCAGCGAGGCGGCCTCGTCTTTCACACACCGGTTGTAGAGCAGTTGGCGCAGGACCCGTGGGTAGCGCTTCAAGGCTGCGTCGACCTCCGGTGTGATCGCGCCGGCGACCTCCCAGCGCTTACGGCTTTCTTCATTCATTAAGATATACCCTCGGCAACCTCGCTGCCAGGCCGCAGACCACCTCGTAGGAGATCGTCCCCCATCGCCCGGCGATCTCCCCGGCGCGGATGGTCTGATCGCCCTGCCGGCCGATGACGACGACTTCCGCCCCGATCTCGGCTTGCGGGATGGAATCCAGCTGCACCATCACCTGGTCCATCGCGACCGTCCCGACGACCGGCACGCGCCGGCCCGCGATCAGGACGAAATTGCCCGGCACGCGCCGGAAACCGTCGGCATAACCCACCGGAATGGCTCCGATGCATTCCTCGGCCTGAGTCACGTAAGCATGCCCGTAGCTGACTCCATGTCCCGGTGGCAGGGTTTTCTTCGATATCAGCCGGGCTTTCCACGCCAGGGCAGCCCGGTACCCGGGAGGCAGCGGCGCCGCAGGAGAGGGGGCGATCCCGTAAACGGCGATCCCGCACCGGACCAGGTCGTAGCGTGCCTGCGGGAAATTGAGCGTTCCCGAAGAATTGGCGGCATGGACGATGACCGGGCGTTTTCCGATCGACTCCAGGTCGGCAAGCAAGCGGTCGAAGGAGGCGATCTGGCTCCCGGTGGTCGCTTGACCCGGCTCGTCAGCTCGGGCGAAATGGGTGAAGATACCCTCGATTTCGAGCGCACCACCCGGTGGGTTGGATTGCAGGAAAGGGAGGGCCTCACCGGTGCGCATCCCCAGCCGGCCCATCCCGGTATCGACTTTGACGTGGACCCGCAGCCGCTTCCCGGCTTCCGCTGCGCGGTGCGCGTAAGCCTCGGCCACGCCGCGGTCGTAGACCGTGACGGCAACGCGGCCGGCGAGGGCGTCCTCGATCCGTTCGGGCGGGGTGTAGCCGAGCACCAGGATGGGGACGCCGATCCCGGCCCGGCGCAGCTGCAAAGCCTCGTCCAACCGGGCTACGCCGCACCAGGTCGCTCCGGCCTCGATCGCAGCGCGGGCCACCGCCGGCGCCCCGTGTCCATAGCCGTCCGCTTTGACGACGGCCATGAGCTCGGTGCCGGAGGCGGCCAACAAGAGCCGGACGTTGGTCCGGATGTTGGCCAGGTCGATTTCCAGCCAGGTTGAGAATCCTTCCGTCATTGCCGTTGAATAAACATCTCGAAAAAAAAATGGAACACGGATTGCACGGATCAATGCGGATTTACCCCGTGCAATCCGTGTTCCATTTATCTGAGCAAATGTTCTCACGATTCATTATAGCACCGAAGCGGCGGTATAATTCCCGCGGCGCCCGTCGGCTCGAAACGGGGCACCGAATGAAAAATGAATGCAAACCGCAGATGGATCCCGACCCTGCAGCAGTGGCTCCGCCCCGGGCTCAACGTCAAGCGCTGGCTGGTCGTCGTCATCATCGCCAACACGCTGATCGCCGTCGGCGCTGCCATGTTTTTACTCGAAATCTATCGCACGACCCCGGAGGTCTGGTGGCTGCCGGTCCTTTCTTACGCATCGCTGCGCTTCCTGGCGCGGCCGCTGCGGGTGCTGATCTTTGGTGGCCTGGGGTTCGGTCTGCTTGGCTGGGGCATCTGGAACCTGAACCGCTCGCTCATGGAGCCCTTCGTCCCCAAAGACAAACCGGTCATCGAACAGCTGGCCCGCTTCCGCCAACTCGAACGGGGACCCAAGCTGGTGGCGATCGGCGGTGGGACGGGGCAGGCGACCCTGCTGCGCGGTCTCAAGGCATTCACCAGCAACCTGTTCGCCATCGTTTCCGTTGCCGACGACGGCGGATCCTCCGGACGGCTGCGCCGCTCGCTCGGCATCCTGCCGCCGGGAGACATCCGCAACTGCCTGGCGGCGCTGTCGAACGATGAGGACCTGGTCTCCCAGCTGTTTCAGTACCGCTTTGCGCAGGACGGCGACCTGTTGGGCCATTCGTTCGGCAATCTTTACCTGACGGCGCTGACCGAGATCACCGGCAGCTTCGAGGAGGCGATTACGACTTCCGGCAAGATCCTCGGGGTCCAGGGCCGGGTGCTCCCGGCAACCCTGGCCGATGTCACCCTGGAAGCCGATGTGGCGTTTTCGCACGAATTGGCCGAAGTGAGGGTGAGCGGCGAGAGCGCGATCCCTACCGCCAGCGGCAATATCCAACGAGTCTGGCTCGATCCGCAAGCGCCGTCGGCCAACCCCAGGAGCGTTCAGGCCCTCCTGACGGCCGACATGATCGTCGTGGGGCCTGGCAGCCTGTACACCAGCATCCTGCCAAACCTGCTGGTCCCGGATATTGCCGGAGCCCTCCGGTCCACCCGGGCGCTGCGGGTGTTCGTGGTCAACGTCGCCACCCAGCCCGGGGAGACCGACGGCTATACGGCCGGCGATCATTTGCGCGCCGTTGAGGATCACCTCGGCGATCTGCCGTTTGAGATCGTGCTGTGCAACAAAAATCTCGATTTGCCGCTCCCGGAGACCGTAGAATGGGTCCGCTCGGAGCAGAATTTGGAGGCCGTTTATCCCGTCCACTTCGCCGACGTCGTCGACGAAAACCGCCCCTGGCGGCACGACTCCATAAAACTGGCCCGCGTCCTGATCGATTTGCTCGAAGAACGCACAGGGCCGATGGTGATATAACCTGGAAAAATGGGGGCCGCCGCCGGAACGGCCGCCGCCGGCCCCCATTTTTCCCAAAAAATAAACTTCAGGAGAAAAGGATGACCACAAAAGTAGGTATCAACGGCTTCGGCCGGATCGGAAGGCAGGTTTTGAAGGCACTCAAGGAGCGTGCCAGCGATACGCTGGAGGTGGTCGCGATCAACGACCTGTACGACGCGAAGACGAACGCCCACCTGTTCAAATATGACTCGACCTATGGGCGGTACCCCGGCTCGGTCGAGGTGGATGGGAACGATCTCATCATCGACACGCAGAAGGTGAAGGTCTTTTCCGAGCGCGACCCCGGTAAACTCCCCTGGGGAGACCTGGGGGTCGATATCGTGATCGAATCGACCGGCGTGTTCAAGGACGCCGACGTGCGCCCCGGCCCGCGTTCGCACATCGACGCCGGCGCGAAGAAAGTCATCATCTCGGCCCCGGCGAAGAACGAGGACAAGACTCTCGTTATGGGCGTCAACGACCAGGAATACGACCCGGAGATGCATCACGTCGTCTCGAACGCCTCCTGCACGACCAACTGTTTGGCCCCTCCGGCCAAGATCGTCCACGAGAAGTACGGGATCGTCAAAGCCCTGATGACGACGGTCCATGCCTTCACAAACGGTCAGAGCATCCTGGACGTGGCGCACAGAGATCTGCGCCGGGCCCGGACCGCCTCCGCCAACATCATCCCGACCACGACCGGCGCCGCCCGCGCCGTCGCCCTGGTTATTCCGGACTTGAAGGGCAGGTTTGACGGCTATGCCCTGCGCGTCCCGGTCGTGACCGTCTCGATCGTCGACTTTGTCGCCATCGTCGAGCGGCCGGCCGATGTCGCCGAACTGAACGCCGCCTTCAAGGCGGCCTCCGAAGGCCCGCTTAAAGGCATCCTCGGCTACTGCGAGGAACCGCTCGTCTCGAGCGACTTTATCGGCGACTCCCGCTCCTCGATCATCGACGCCGCCCTGACCACGGTCATGGACGGCAATATGGTCAAAGTCGTCACCTGGTACGACAACGAATGGGGCTACTCGTGCCGGACGGTCGATATGGCACGGATGATTGCGGAAAAGTTGTAAGATAGCACCAGGCACAAAGATTTTTTCTGAAATGGACGATAAACGAACCATTCGCGATCTCGACGTCTCCGGCAAACGCGTCCTCGTGCGGGTCGATTTCAACGTACCGCTGGAGGATGGCGCGGTTGGGGATGACACGCGCATCCGCGCTGCGCTTCCGACGATCGAGTACCTGATCGAGCACGGCGCCGCCGTGATCCTGTGCTCCCATCTGGGACGTCCGAAAGGCGCGCCGGACCCGGCGTATTCTCTCGAGCCGGTGGCGCGGCATCTCGGATCGCTGACCTCGGCCCGGGTTAAATTCGTCGGAGCGTTGGTAGGGGAGGAGGCTGAAAAAGCCGCACGAGCGCTGGGGGCGGGCGAGATCCTGGTGCTGGAGAACACCCGTTTCCACCCCGGCGAAACGGCCAACGACCCCGATCTGAGCGTCCGGCTGGCCGCGCTGGCTGACGTCTACGTCAACGACGCCTTCGGATCAGCCCACCGGGCGCACGCTTCAACGGAAGGTGTCGCCCGGCACCTTCCGTCCGCGGCCGGTTTCCTGATGGAGAAGGAGATCGCCTACCTCGGAAAGGTGATCGCCGATCCGGAGCGGCCCTTCGTCGCCTTATTGGGGGGCGCCAAGATCGGCGATAAGATCGGCGTGATCCGCAACCTGATCGGGAAGGCCGATCATCTGCTCATCGGCGGCGGGATGGCCAACACTTTTTTCAAAGCCCGCGGCGATGCTGTCGCCGACTCACTTGTCGAGGACGAAGCCCTGGAAACGGCGCGTTCCTTCCTCGACAACCCGAAGCTGCACCTGCCGATTGACTGCGTGATTGCAGACCGGTTCGCAGAGGAGGCCGAATCCAGGGTGGTCCCCGCCGGGGATGTTCCGGCTGGATGGCGGATCCTCGACATCGGTCCGGAGACGGTCAAGGCCTACGGGGCCGTCATCGCCCAGGCGAAGACCATCGTCTGGAACGGCCCGATGGGGGTTTTCGAGTTCCCGTCATTTTCCGGTGGGACCTTTGGGATCGCTCGCGCCGTCGCGGAAAGCGGGGCGGAGTCGGTCGTTGGGGGCGGGGATTCGGTCGCGGCGATCAACCAGGCCGGGCTGGCCGGCAGTGTGACTCACCTGTCCACCGGCGGAGGCGCGTCGTTGGAGATGCTGGAGGGAAAGGTTTTGCCCGGCGTGGCCGCGCTGAACGATAAATGATCCCGAAAAACGGATGCGGGCGGCGGTGATCCTACCGACCACCGCCGCCCGCATCCGTTTTTCGGATCCTACCGGATGTACACGGGGTTGGAGAAAATCCACCCCCTCCGCTTCCCCTTGTACGGCAGATAACACTCCACCCGATACACCCCCGGTTCACTCACATTTACGACCATTGCCGTGCGGTCCGTCCAGGATCGGTAAAGTGAGCCGTCTTTGAGCAGGTTACACGCTGCCCGGTGCGGCAGGCGGATCTGGAGCGTTGCTCCGGCGCCCAGGGTGACCTCGTCCCCCATCAAGAAATTCCCCGTCTCGGTTTGGCCGGTGAAGCGGAAACCATGCGTTTTCTCCGGTTGGTCGTTGCCGATGAAACTGTGGCCGGCGGCCAGCGCCGCGTAGATGAGATCCTCATCTGTTTCTTCGATGCCGGTCAGCGGTTCAGGCAGCAGGAGATGGTTGTTGATGCTTTTGAAATGAACCCGATACGGGAAGATCGTCCGCCGGAGCGGTCCCAGCCGGCCCGGCAGGCGGTGGGCATCCGAACCGCCGATCGCCACGACGCGCCGGCCCGAAGCCAGGAGTTCGTCCCACTTCGAGAGCAGCGCTGGCGGCGGACCGTGCGGTACTCGACCCGGATTGAAGGCGTAAAACACCGCGTGCAGGCGGGTTTTCAGCAGCGACTTGAATTCACTCAGACCGTTCCAGAGCTCGATCCCGGTGAATCTGCGGGCATCCCAGGCGTCCCAGGTGATATCCGGTTCTCCGAAGGTCCGGTTGGCCTGGTCGAAGGGATGGGCCAGGTAGCTCAGCCCGCCGGCTTTCCTCACCTGGTCGATCAGGTTCTGCGGGTCGGCTGCGTGGGCGGCCAGTTCTGTCTGCGCCCCAAAGACGAGCAGGTGGTTTTTCTGTGGATCGCGGGCCGCATCGTGGATCTCTTCGCCGATCAGAACCAGCACCCTGCCGGCGCCTTCCCGGAAATAGCCTCCCAGGCCGCTGATCCAGATGTTGTGGTCGGTGACGATGACGGCGTCCAGCCCGGCGGCTAGCGCGGCGCGGGCGATGTCGGTGTGAGCGCCGTGCCCGTCCGAGTAGCGGGTATGCATGTGGAGGTTGACGGTGATTTCGGTTAACATCTCGCGTTGACGGTTTTCCCACACGCAAGTATAATCCGCTCTTCCATGGGAACATTCTTAGACATCTCTTTGATCATCGTTTCGATCGCACTGATCGCCTTGGTCGTGCTGCAGAGCAAAGGGGCCGGGTTGGGCGGGCTGTCAGGTCAGGATTCCGGGGGCATGTTTTCCGCCCGCCGCGGGATCGAAAAGACCCTCTTCCGGCTGACGATCATCTTCAGCGTCATTTTCTTCGGTCTGACGCTGATGACGGTCCTCATCCGCGGATAAGTTGGGATCGCAAAAATTGCACCGCAAAGTGGGGCTTTAACCCACTTTGCGGTGCAATTTTTCCGCATATCGATGAAGCAGCTCCGCTGGCAAATTGTCATCGTCGTCCTGGCGCTGGCGGCGATCGCCGTCCTGGTCCTCACCCAACAGGCCGAGCAGCCCCCCCAGGTCACAAACGGGCCCGAGATCATCGGCCCCCAACCGGTCGTTGGCGGCGTTTACACCGAAGCGCTGATCGGCGAACCGGGGCGTCTCAACCCGGTCCTCGATTTCTACAACCCGGTTGACCGGGATGTCAACCGCTTGATCTATTCCAGCCTGGTGCAGTTCGAGGCCGACGGTCTGCCCGAGACCGACCTGGCCGAGTCGTGGGGGATTTCACAGGACGGGACGGTCTACAATTTCTCCCTTAAAACCGATGCGGTCTGGCACGACGGCGAGCCGGTCACCAGCGAGGACGTGGTTTTCACGGTCGAACTGCTGCGGAGCGATGCGCTGCCGGTTCCGGACGATCTGCGGCAGTTCTGGATCAACGTAGAGGTCAGCGCCCTCGACACGCACCTGGTCCAGTTCCGGCTGCCCGAACCATTCGCCCCGTTCCTGGATTACGTGACCTTTGGGATCCTGCCCTTCCACCTGCTCGGCGAAATCGACGTCGACGCTCTCCCAGAGGCGGACTTCAATCTCGAACCGGTCGGCAGCGGGCCGTACCGTTTCGACGGCTGGTTGGTCGATGGCGGCGAGATCTCGGGGGTCATTCTGACGGCATTTGAGGATTTCTACGATGACCGGGCCTTTATCGACCAGTTCATATTCCGGTATTATGACTCGGCTGCCGAAGCCCTGGCCGCTTACGAAGCGGACGAGGTGATGGGTCTCAGCCAGGTCCCGCAAGACGTCCTGGCGGATGCCCTGGAGGAACCCGACCTGAACCTGTACACCAGTCGGCTTCCCAAGATCACGATGGTCCTCCTCAACCTGGACCGGCAGAGTGCGCCTTATTTCCAGGAACTGGAAGTTCGCCGGGCGCTGCTCATGTCGGTCAACCGCCAACGATTGATCGACCTCTTGCTGATGGGCCAGGGGATCCTGGCCGATACCCCGATTTTCCCGGGCACCTGGGCACATTATGAGGGGATTGACCGGACTGATTTCAATCCTGAAGCTGCCGAGAGCCTCCTTCGAAACGCCGGCTACACTTTCCCGGCCGAAGGCGGGCCAACGCGCCAGCGGGAGCAGGTACCCCTGTCTTTCACGATGCTCCACCCGGACGACCCGTTCATGGCGCTGGTCGCGCAGTACATCCAGCAGAGCTGGGCCAGGGTCGGAGTCTCGGTTCAACTCGAGCCGGTGGATTATGAGAACCTGGTCGACGACAGGCTTGTGACGGGCAATTACGAGGCCGCCCTGGTCGATCTGAGCCTGTTCCGATCGCCCGATCCGGATCCTTATCCGTTCTGGCACCAGACCCAGATCGGGACCGGGCAGAACTACTCCCGCTGGGATGATCGGTCGGCGAGTGAATACCTCGAGCAGGCCCGGCTCACGGACAACCTGGTGGAGCGGATCCGCCTGTACCGCAACTTCCAGGTCCTTTTCAACCGGGAACTGCCGGCGCTTCTGCTTTACTACCCGGTCTACACCTATGGGGTGGACGCACAGGTCGAAGGTCTGACCCTTGGGCCGCTGTACGATCTGAGCGATCGCCTGGCCGGTGCCCCCACCTGGTTCCTGCTGGAGGGTGGACCCACCCTGGCGCCGACGCCGACCCAGGCGCCTGAAGAATAAGAACCTGTCCGAAATCGAGGCGGCGGTTCCGGGGGCGGCTGCGGCTCTGCCGCAG
>DATKDL010000222.1:0-5068 GCA_035512695.1 Anaerolineales bacterium
CGTGATCCCTTCCAGGCGGGAAGCCAGGACCGGCAGACCCGACGCCATGGCCTCCGCGACCACGTTGGGGAGGCCTTCACGACGAGTCGGGAAAAAGAAAATATCGGCGATTCGCATATATTCGTTGACGTTCCGGGACAGACCGGTCCAGTGCACACGCTCGCTGCAACCGGCCGCATCGATGCGACGCTGCAGATCGGCGACCAGCCGGTTTTTGTCGTCCGCACCAAACCCGCTGCCCTCAAAATGGCTGCGGCCTACGATCACCAGGTCGACATCGGGGAGGACCGGGGCCAACCGAAGAAATGCCTCGACCAGGACGTCCAAACCCTTGCGGTGGATCGCCTCCCCGACGAACAGCAGGTGCCGCCGGGAGGGATCCAGACCGGTCCGGTGGTAAATTTCAGCTTTTTCACCCCCGGAAGCCGGTCGAAAATATTCAATGTCCACCCCGACTGGGATCCGGATGACCTTTTCCGGAGGCATCCCGTCTGCGAGACAGCTGCGGACAAGGGCGGAGGAGAGGCTGACCGTCCGCTCGGCAAACCGAAAGGAAAGCAATGTCAGAAAAGCAAAAATGTGACCGCGCCGGGCCCGCGCCCGGATGCTCATCGGGTCGTCGTCTCCGACCAGGTTGATCTGCAACAACGGGTGCATCCCTTTCCATGCGGCGACCACCGCGATCAGCCAGGAAAACTCTCCCACCGAGTAGATCTGGACGATGTCCCCCCGGCGGCCGCCCCGAGCGAGAAGCCAGGCGAAGCGCAAACCGGCCGCCAGGTTGGCCAGCACGGAGGAAAGGTACAGGATCCCTTTTCTTAATGCGGACGACCCGGTAAACGCCTCCCAGCGAATGTTGAAGTCGACCGGGACATAGGTGACCGAGATCCCGTCGCGCTCGACCGTCCGGCCGGCCAGGCTTTCCGATTCCTGCTGGGCGAGTGCCAGCACGCGGACCGGATGGCCGCGCTTGCGGATCTCGACGAGCAGCCGGTGCGCCTGGATCGCAGCGCCTGAAAAGCTCGGCGGGTAGAGGTTCAGCACGGCCCAGATCGCCCACGCGTTCGGTCTTTCGCCCATCAATGCCCCGCTCCGGAACGACCGCCGGCAGCACCCTCGAGAATCTTTTCCATCTTCGCCGCAAAAGCCTCCACCGTAAACGATGCCAGCACGTCCTTCCGGCCCGCCGCCCCCATCGCCGTCCGCAGATCGCTGTCGGACAGCAGACCGGCAATCCGGTGGGCAAGCTCCCCGGTATCGAAAGGCTCGACCAGCCACCCGCTCCGGCCGTGCCGGACAATTTCGGGAACCCCACCCACCCGAAACGCCACCACCGGGGTCAGGCGAGCGAGCGCCTCTCCGAGAACCAACCCGAAGGATTCCTTCCGCGAAGGATGCGCCATCACATCGGCCCCGAGCACCAGGTCCCCGGCATCCGGTCTGTAGCCGGAGAAGATGACCCGCCCTTCGAGCCCCAGCCGGTCGATGGCGGTTTCAAGCGAATGCAAATACGGATCGCCTTCGCCGCCGAGCGGTCCGACCACGAGGAAAACCGCGCCCGGCACCGCCCGGACCACCGCCGCGGCCGCCTCCAGCAGCAGGTCCTGGCCTTTTTCCGGCTCCACCCTCCCGACCGTGATCACGACCCGTGTATCCGGTGGGAGGCCAAACTCGGCCAGGAGCCGGGCGCGGGCCGCGGTCTTTGTCTCCGGGGTCACCGGACCGGCTGGGACCGGGACGGCATTGTAAACCAGGTCGACCGGCCTGGAACGGGGGACGAGGGCAGCGAATTGCGCGCGGCTGGCCTCGGAGCAGGCGATCACTCGCCGGGCGGTGCGCAGAAAAAAGCGGGTCTTGAGCGGCGTATTCGGCGGCAGCATCTCATGGATATGCCAGACGTAAGGCCGTCCCGCCAGGATCGAGGCGATACAGACGTTCCGGGAGCTGCCGCTGAAGCTGTTGATGTGCACGAGGTCCGGGTTTCGGCGGACGATGGCCCGCCGGATCACCGGGATAAGGGCGGCGGGATAGCCATCCGTCTCGCCGATCACCTCGACCCCGGCGCCAAGCGTCCGAAGTGCCTCCGCCAGCAGGCCCTCACAGGGCACGGCGACTTCCGGTTCGAAACGGTTCGGATCGAGCTGCGTGACGAGGGCGTGGACGACCTGGTTCGCCCCGCTCATGTCTGCAGCATGGGCGAACACGAGGATCCGGATCCGCCGGCTCATCCTCGGCCTGCAATTTCAACCTGTCGCAGGAGCCCGGCGGTCACCCGTTCGGCGGCCCGACCGTCGACCTGTCCGCATTCCTCGGCGACCATCCGCCCGCGTCCGGCTGCATCTCGCTGCGGATCGACCAGGGCGCGTCCCATCAGGGAGAGCAGCTCATCCCAGGAATTGGCTATGCGCAACCCACCGCTGCGGACCAGCGGCGCATAATGATCCGCCTCGTACTCCGCATACAGGATGCCGCGCGGCGCATCCGGCTCGCCCTCGAACCGGATCCCGATCACCGGACGGTCCAGGATGGCCGCATCCAGCGACGTCGTCGATGCAATGTTCAAACACGCCGCCGCATGCTTCAGCGTGCTCACCAGCCGGACCTGCTCCCCCGCCCCGACAGGCGCCCAACCGTCCTCGTCCGGCTCGACCGACCAGGCGTTGGACATCGTCACGGCCTCCTCCTGCCCGGCAACCTGCGCCCAACGACCCCAATCATCCAGCGGATGAGTCCGCACCACCAGCCGGCAGCCGGCCAGCGCCGGATAAGCCCGCATCCGGCGCGCCAGCGCCGCCACCAGCTCGGGCTCATCCGGCGCCAGCGAGCGGTGGCTGCACGCATACAGGAAATACATGCCATCCGGTGGAAGACCCAGCTCCAGCAGCGTCTCCGGCCGGCCGCGCAGAAACGCCGGTCTGCGGTGAAAATCGAACTGCGGCGTGCCCGTCACCTCCACCGCAGCCGGATCGATCTCCGGAAATAACCGCAGCAGTTCGGCTTTCATCCGCTCCGCCCAGACAAAATAATGGTCGTAAACCAGGTGCACGGGTTTGCTTGTCAGGTTGTCAAAGCTGAGAACGGAGTTGGCGATCCGGATGCCCAGCGCCCGGGCCGTTTCGAAATACGCCCGCTCGAAAACGGGGTCGACATTCACCGTCGACCAGAGCAGATCGGGCTCGATCGCGCGCAGCTGGGTGCGGATGGCGTCAAAATCGTGCTCGAAACGGTAGATCGAGCCGTACAGCCGGGCGAGCCGGTTGAATACAAAACCGGGCTGGGCCAGGAAGCCGGAGAGCTCCACCGCCGCCCGCCTGGCACGTTCCGCCGGCGCCGCGTTGCGACCATACCATTTCCGGTAAATGTCGTAGCTGCGGATCCGATTGCGCCGGCTGAACGCGCTGGTCAACACGGCGTTCAGGAACGACCTCCCCCAAACCGGCCGGACGCGGTCCGGCGGGACCAGGCGTTGGTATCCCGGGCCCTGGACCGGGTCAGCCGGCGCCTGGACCGGGTCGCCCGGAGCCTGGACCGGGTCAGCCGCCGCCTGGACCGGGCCGCCCAACGGGGAACCCGGGTCCAAATCTTTCACCAGGAGCGTGACCTCCACTCCCGCCGCAGCCAAACTTTCCAGCACGCCGGAATGAACGACGTTGCGAATCCCCCACACAACCGGCAGCAGGATCGCGATGCGCGGCGGCCGCTGCCCTTCTAAACCAGCGCCGGACGGGCCCCGAAGCCGTCGATCCATTCTCACATCCACAGCGTTTCAGGTCCTCAGATAATACTTTTCGAACAGCCAGTCGGACAGCCGGCGGACGACCCGGCGAACCCGCCAGCGGCCCCAGAACCAGTGTCCGCTTCCGGTCTCCGGCCGCGCGGCAAGCTCCGTCGTCTCCCCGACCAACCGGTGATATTCCTCTACCAGCCAGGGTTCGGAGATCCGGTTGCCGACGTGGTAGACGTACGGTCGATCCGTGCTCAACCTCAACAGTCCAGCCGCTTCGACCGCCGAGTCGATCTCCTCGTCCTCCGCTTCACTCAGCGCACTTTCGAACCGGCGCGCCGGGATCCGGTCGATCGCGGCGCGAGAGATCAGGTACTGCATGTGGGAGGCCCCCACGTATGCCGACCGCCCGGCGCGCGTGATCCGACAGTCCTCCAGCGCACCCCACTCCTCCAGGTACGCTTCCATCTCGGCGCCGGACGCCCCGACGCTGACCAAGAATTCGCGCGTCCATTCCGCCGGGATCAGGTCGCCGGTCTCGACCTCCCCGTCGAAATGCTCCCGGACCCAATCGCGGGATTTGCGGGAAAAAGGGTCGTCCGCATGGTTCCGCAGCGGGATACCGCCGATGATGCCGGCATTTGGGAAGTCTTCCAGCACCGCCAGGTGGGCGGTGTCCCAACCGGGTTTGAAATAGATATCCCCGTCGGTGTAAAAAACGGCCTCGCCCTGCGCCGCCCCCAGGATCTGCATCACGGCGTTGGCCTTGCCGATATTGTGCCGGTTGAGCAGCAGCCCATCGATCCGGCCCGCCGCCAGCTCGCTCTGCAAATAGCGGACCACCTCGCCGCAGGACCCGTTATCGACGACGAACAGATCGACCGCCGTCTCGGCGTGCTCCCGAATGCTGCGCAGGCAGAGTTTCAGGACTTCGAGCTGGTGCTTGAAATAGCCGCCCAGATCGGGGATGTGGTTGAGCACGCCGATCGTCGCCGCCGCGGGCGGGCGGATGCGGACCGCATGTGTTTTCAAGGGATTCTGTCCGAGTCTCATCTGGGGTTGCGGGCGGGTCTCAGGCGGTCATGCCTTGCGGAGACCGGTGGGGAGAAGGGTAACCCAAAACAACCTCTCCCGGGCCAGCGCAGGGTTTTCAAAGAGTCGCAGTACGAGCTGAAGACGCTTCTGAGCCCAACGCGGCAGCTCCCGGTTGAAGCGCGGCAGGTCGACGACCTGGCGAAGCAGGAACTCGAGCACGACCTGCTCCTTCTCCGGCTCGAGGTGCTCACGGCTCCAGGCCCAGGCGGTGTCCCAGCAGCGCATCTTGTTGCGGTAGGTCCGGTCCAG
>DATKDL010000223.1:0-1738 GCA_035512695.1 Anaerolineales bacterium
GGTCCGTGTCGGTTGGCGCCTGGCGCTGGGCGGCGCCCCGATCGAACGCGACGAATATCTCGCCAGGATCGACGCCAGTCCCGGGAACCGCATCCTGGAGACGGCGGTGGGGACCGGCACGAACCTGCTGGCGCTGCCGCCAGGGCCTGACACCTTCGGGCTCGACATCTCCCACGCCATGCTGCGCCGCTGCCGGCACCGCCTCAACCGGGATGGTCGGCGGGCAGCGCTCGTCCTGGCGGACATGGCCTCAGCGCCGTTTGCGGATTCGGTCTTCGACGTCGTCTTCCACATGGGCGGTCTGCAGTTCGCGAGTGATCCGCTCCGCTGTATCGCGGAGATGCACCGGATGGCTCGGCCCGGTGGGCAGGTCCTGATCGTTGAAGAAACCGCCTCCGCGGAGGTGTTGGCCCGGCGATCCGGCGTTGCCGGTCTGGAAGGACTCGTTCCGGAGGAATCGGCGGACGTCCGTATTGATACGATCTCTGGAGGCGAGCTGGTCGCAATTGAATTTTTGGTGAAATTCAGGGGGGCAGAATCGAGGATGCCGCCCCCCTGAATTTCACCCCCTCCATGTTCGGATAACCTCTCCTCTCTTATGAAATCACTTCTAAAAAGAATCACCGGGAAAAAAGAACCCATCATCCTCGTCTCCGGTCTGCCCCGATCGGGCACCTCCCTGATGATGAAGATGCTGGCGGCCGGCGGGATCCCGCCGATGACCGACCAGGTCCGCACCGCGGATGATGACAACCCGCAGGGCTACTACGAATACGAGCGTGCCAAGAAACTGCACGAGGGCGACACCGCCTGGCTGCCGGAGGCGAGAGGCCGCGCTGTCAAGACGATCTCCGCCTTGCTCGAACACCTGCCCGCGGACTTCGAGTACAGGGTCGTCTTCATGCGCCGGGCGATGCCCGAGATCCTGGCCTCCCAACGCCAGATGCTGATCAACAGAGGCGAGGATCCGGACAAAATGGACGACGCTGAAATGGCCGGGATCTTCGAAGCGCATCTGAAAAAAGTGATGGACTGGCTGGCGGCCCAGCCGAATTTCTCCGTCCTCTATATCAATTACAATGACCTGGTCGCCGACCCGGAGGACCAGATCGACCGGCTCCAAAACTATTTCGGCGGCCGCCTGGATCGAGCGGGGATGACGGCCGTCGTCGACCCGGAGCTGTATCGCCAGCGACACCTGTAGAACCTTTCCGAATTCTGAATTAGCATGGAACGCGAATTGCTGATCGTCCTCATACTGGTCGTACTGCTCGTGGTGGGTATCAACGGCCTGCTGGTCCTGGCCTTGCGCCGCGGGAAGGGGAGCGAACACATCCGGCTCTGGCAGCAAGCAGCCCGGCGCGCCCAAAAACCCTGGCACAACGAAGACGAACAGCTTGAGGCGCTCTCAAAAATCGTCAAAGAGCTCAAAGACCCGGATGAGGGGAACTGAAGTGTTGCAGGGTGAAAAACCGGAAATCGGGCGGCCTGCCCGGCGGAGGGGGGCGGGCCGCCCGATTTCCGGTTTTACCCGAACATTTATTGGAGCTCCTCGATCAATATTCTTCTAATATAAGCATGATATTCTGATTAAGCACCTATCCGAAAATTGAGGCGGCGATTTGGGGGGGGGGGGGGGGCCGCCCCCCCCCCCCCCCAAAAACCCCCCCCCAGGAATTTTGGGGGTGGGGGGTGGGGGGGAACAACCCCGCCACCGGGAAAAAATAAAAGAAAAACA
>DATKDL010000224.1:0-4425 GCA_035512695.1 Anaerolineales bacterium
CTCGCACCCGGCGAATACGTGATCGATTTCACCCTTGTCGGGATCGAGCGAGCGGAAAACATCCCCGCCGCCGTCACGCTCACCGCCGGCCAGGTCCTGGAGCTCGACATCGCTGTGGACACCGGTATCCGGTAGGGGTGATTGGATAAGTTGGCCAAAATCAGGGGTGCGAGCGGGCGCTGCCCGCTCGCACCCCTGATTTCGGCCCCAAATAAATCGGGCACAATTTTACTTTGCACATGAATGAACCCCAAGCTATCCAGGCGCACTACCCCGATGACTACGCGGTCTGCTACGGCTGCGGGCGGCTCAACGAGCACGGCCTGCAGATCAGGAGCTACTGGGACGGCGAAATCGCCATTTGCCGCTTCACACCGGCTCCGTACCACACCGCCATCCCCGGTTTCGTTTACGGGGGGCTGCTCGCCTCGCTGGTGGACTGCCACGCCACCGGGACAGCTTCGGCCGCCGTCCACCGGCGCGAAGGGCACCCGCCCGGGTCCGGACCGGTGCCGCGTTTCGTGACCGGGACCCTGAACGTCCGTTACGAAGCGCCCACCCCGATCGATGCGGAGCTCGAACTGAGAGCAACCGTCGTGCAGATGAAGGGCCGCAAGGTCGTCGTCCACGTCGAACTCTTCGCCCGGGGCGAACGCACGGTGACCGGCGAGGTCGTCACGTTTCGCCTTGAACGATAACACCCGAAAGATCATCCACCTCGACCTGGACGCTTTTTACTGCGCGGTCGAAGAAATGGACAACCCCGACCTGCGCGGCCGGGCATTCGCCGTCGGCGGGCGGCCGGAAGCGCGCGGCGTGGTCGCTTCCTGCTCCTATGCCGCCCGGGCGAAAGGCGTCCGCTCCGCCATGCCGATGGGCCGGGCGCTGCGCCTGTGCTCGAAACTGATCGTCGTGAGCGGACGCCATTCCCGCTACGCGGAAGAATCGAAAAAAATCATGCGCATCCTGCGGGAATTCACAGGCCTTGTCGAGCAGCTCTCGATCGACGAGGCCTTCCTGGACGTCTCGGATCGTCCGGAGCCGGCCGAGGCGATCGCCCGGACGGTCCAGGAGCGAATCAGGATGGAGACGGGCCTGCCGGCATCGCTTGGTGTCGCGAGCAACAAGCTGGTCGCCAAGATCGCCAGCGATCACGGGAAGAGCCTGTTCGAGGGGGAAGGCGCACCCAACGCGGTCACCATCGTGCCGCCCGGTGAGGAAGCGGTCTTTCTGGCGCCGCTCCCCGTACGGGCGCTGTGGGGAATCGGCCCCGTGACAGACGAGAAATTGAAGGAACTGGGCATCCGCACGATCGGGGACCTGGCGCGCGCCGATGCGTCTGCGCTCGCCGAACGATTTGGGAGACACGGCGCCGAGATGGGCCTCCGCGCGCAGGGGATCGACCGATCGCCGATCGTGACCGAACGCGAGGCGAAGTCGGTCAGCCAAGAGATGACGTTCTCGCGCGACGTCCGGGATGAGGCCCGGTTGCGCGCCGAGATCCGCAAACAGTCCGATCGGGTGGCCGGATCGCTCCGTAGACATGGTCTCTCCGCGACAACGATCAGGATCAAGCTGCGCTGGCCGGATTTCACCACGCTGACCCGCCAGGTGAAGCTCACCTCGGGGACCGATGACCCCGACGCAATCGATGAGGCCGCCTGGGGATTGGTCATGAAGGTCTGGAAGCCGGGAAAACCGGTGCGGTTGATCGGGGTCGGCGCAAGCGGACTGGGAAGCGGCCCGGAGCAGCTGCGGCTCTTCGACCTGCACGAGGAGAGCCGGTGACCCCGGCCGGCGCAGAGCTCGCCGCCCGCGACATCCCCCATCGCGAGTTCACCCATCCCGGCCCGGTGCGATCGCTCGAGCAGGCCGCGGCCGAGCGCGGCCAGGATCCGGCGCAGGTCGTGCGGAGCATCATTTTCCATATCACCGAGGGTGAATACGTCCTGGTCCTGGCCGGGGGGCCGCGGCAGATCGACTGGGGCGCGCTGCGCCGGCGGCTCGGCGTGTCCAGGATGCGGATGGCCACGCCGGAGGAGGTGTTGGAGGTGACCGGTTTTGAAATCGGCGCAGTCGGACCGTTCGGCCTGCCGCGCCCGATCCGCACCCTGGTGGACCGGGGGCTCATCGATCAGTCGGAGGTCTCGATCGGTTCAGGGGTTCGGGGGACGACGGTTTTTATTAAGACCGAAGAATTGATCGGCGCACTCGGGGACGTTGAATGGCTCAGGAGCAACGCAGATGTATGAAAGATTTGGAAATCGAGTAAGATTTGACCGATGGAGGAGCTGCTCGAAAAAATAGAATCCCTGGAAGCTCGTTTCGATTCATTCGAGCCGGAAATCCAGGCCTACCTCCCGGAACTCGGGCGCTTCGATAGGCTAAGGGCGGAAGCGGTCCGGTTGGCAAAGCGGTTCCCTGGTCCGGCCGGCAGGCCTCCGCTCTACGGCCTGCTCGCTGGGATCAAGGACATCTTTCACGTCGAAGGCTTTGAAACTCGGGCCGGCAGCCGGTTACCCGCTGAAGCGCTGGCCGGCCCCGAAGCGGTCGCCGTCACCCGGCTGAGGTCCGCCGGGGCGTTGATCACCGGAAAGACCGTCACCACCGAATTCGCCTATTTCGCCCCCGGCCCGACCCGCAATCCTCACAACCACGACCACACCCCCGGCGGGTCTTCCTCCGGATCGGCGGCGGCCGCCGCCGCCGGACTGTGCGACTTCGCCCTCGGCACCCAGACGATCGGCTCGATCAACCGACCGGCCGCCTTCTGCGGTGTTTACGGGTTCAAGCCAAGCTACGACCGCATCCCGAAGGAAGGCGTGATCCCGTTGGCGCCCTCTTTCGATCATGTCGGCGTCCTGGCCGGCGATCTTCGGGTGGCTGAAATCGCGGCCGCCGTACTTTGCGATGAATGGCGGCCGACCGAGAGGAGCGGTGCAATCCGTCTTGGTGTCCCGACCGGGTCTTACCTGGAACACGCGGACCCCATCGCAAGACGCCATTTTGAGGAAGTCCGATCCATCCTTGAAAATAGGGCCCTTTTCGTATCAAATGTGGCCCTTTTTTCCGATTTCCGCCGGGTGCGTGAAAGACATCAAAAAGTCCTGGCCTTCGAAACCGCCCGGGTCCATGAGGAATGGTACGATTCCTTCTCGGATCGCTACCACCCCACGACGGCGGGATTGATCCAACAAGGGAGGCAAATCGGGGAGGCGGAATATGTCGGGCTGTTGGAAGACCTGCAACGCTACCGGTTTGAGTTGGATGCCGTCATGACGGAGAACGAAATCGACGCCTGGATCGCACCCGCTGCACCCGGCTCCGCACCGCGCGGTCTGGGAGCAACCGGCGATCCGGTCATGAACCTGCCCTGGACCCAGGCCGGGTTGCCAACGATCACCATCCCCACCGGCGCAGACCCGGACGGACTGCCGCTGGGAACGCAGCTCGCCGGTGTCCGGTCCGGGGATGAGAACCTGTTCCGGTTGGCTGAATCGGTCATCGCTTACCTGCGAGTTTAACCCCATGGAACGAGTCCTCGTGACCGGGATTATGTGACGTCGGAGAGCCGCGGCGTTCGCCTGGCCAATTTGATGAGCAATTCTTTCGCATTCGGCGGCAGCAATGCTTCGCTGATCGCGGGCTTATAGCGTGATTTTCTCAATCCGTATATAATTCACCGGAGGTTCGGCCTGGCCTTGGTAGGAGCTTGTCCCAGATAATCCAACAGGTCAATTCATCGAGGAGGTACCATTCATTTTGTCCCCAAAGCTTATCCTGATCGAAGGTAGTGATTCATTATCGGAATTCGAAATTATCAACCAGGAATATCTTCTCGGCCGCGTTGCTCCGGCTGACATTTTGATTCCCGGCTCAGGCGTATCCGGACGTCACGCCCGGGTTTTTCAGCGCGGGAACGACTTGCTGATCGAAGATTTGGGCAGCACCAACGGCACGTTCGTGAACGGCAATCGTATCGCCGGGCCAGCCATCCTCAATGACGGCGATGAGATTGGTCTCGGCCAGACCGTCCGCTTACGAGTCGCTTCTCCGGGAGCCCAACCCGTCGAACCGGGCCAGGCGACCGAACTCGAGCCGCTGGGTGGGACGATGCTTGAATCGGAACCGAAGCCGGTTCCACCGCCCGTCCGGATCCCCACCCCACCGCCACCGGCTCCTGAAGATCCCCGGGCAACGGTGGTCGGTGATATGGACGCGAGCGGGGCGCCGCCGCAGCTGCAGGTCAGCATCGCCGGCGGCGCAAGCCGGACGCACGAACTTAACCGGGTGCAGGTCACGATCGGCCGGGAACCCGGGAACGACATCGTCATCGATTCCAGGATCGTCTCACGCCAGCACGCCCGGCTTGAACGAATGGGCGACGGCGGATACCGGCTGGTCGTGCTCTCGACCAGCAACCCG
>DATKDL010000225.1:0-22599 GCA_035512695.1 Anaerolineales bacterium
CCGGTCGCGATGTTGCGGATCCAGACCTCGTTATCCGAGACGGCTGCCAGGTGTGCCCCTCCGGGGGAAAAGTCGATCGCTTGAACGTTCTTCTGGGTGAAGCCGCCCGACTGGAAGAAACCCGTGGCCGAATCCGTCCAGGTCCACAGCGATTGCTGGGTCCCCACGGCGATCGAGCTGCCGTCCGGGGAGAAGGCGACGGACAGGACCAGCCCCGGGTGGCCGTGCAAGGTCGCCGCCAGCGATCGGGTCTCGAGGTCCCAGATCGTCACGGTGCCGTCGTGGCTGCCGGCGGCCAGGCGCAGCCCCTGCGGGGAAAAGGCCAGCGAGGAGATATCGTCCGGGAGCTTCCCCAGGATGTATGGCTCTTCTACTCCGGCGAGGTCTGCGATCTGGATCGAGCCGTCCGCCCGCCCGGAGGCGATCAACCGTCCGCCCGGCGAAAATGCCACGGCGTTGACCCAGCCGGACGGGCCGGGGATGCCCCCGCTGAGAGTCCATTGCGGCGTGCTTCCCAGGCCGGAGACCGGCGCCGTAGGACGGCTGGCGAGATCGGCAGATCCGGCCTCCGGCGAAAGCAGCCAGACGGACATACAACCTTCCATGGGGCAGGGCGGCTGCAATTCCCAGCCGCCCGCCTGGAAGGCGATAAATTCTGCATTCTGCGAGATCGAAGGCCAATACAGCAGGTGCACTTCCGGCAGACTCGCCATGATCGGTTCGACCGGGAGCTGCTGGAATGTATCTTCGACGGCGTCGTAGAGCAACGAGTTCAGACAGCGCCATTCTCCGAACAACAACCCGCAGTGTCTGGATCCGAGATCGAAGAATTCAGGGGTTGTAAATAAATCCGCAAAGATCACATACCGCCCATCCGGGCTGAGGTCGAACCCCAGGTACAGCGCGCTTTCTCCCGGGTTCAGTTCCGGGCCGCGTTCGATCGAGGGCGGCCTGATTTGCCTTAGAACACCCGCTTCGCGGTCGGTGTAAAAAAGGACCAGGACGTCATCGTCGCCGTCGCCGCTGGCGGTCTCGTTGTCCGCCAGGGAAAGGAAGACCGCTTTCGTGCCGTCGGTCGAGATTACCGGGTTACTGGAAGGCCGATTCCCAATGGTGCCATCCGGAGCCGTGTTGAGGAGGGTGATGCGGTCCTGCCGCCAGTCGTACAAGACCGCCTCGGCGCGATTGGTAGAACCCAACCGTGACCAGGGCAAATCCCCCTCATTCAGCGTCAAGGCGAGCAGGTCTCCGTCGAAAGTCAGCCTCGTCGTCTGGAAGAAATCAAAATGCGGTTTGCCGAAAGGGATTTGGTGAAAGGTCTCTGAGGAATATTCATACACAACAAGGTCGTAGCACACATGGGGGAAGCTTTCACCGGAGCCGCAGATGTCCGGATTGGGGCTGACGCCCCAATAAACGATGATGTTTCCATCTCCGGAAATGCCGGGCGCGATAAAGGAGGGATAGCCCTGCCGGTCCGGTTCGCCGCTGATGATCCGGCTTTCCCCGGTCTGCCAGTCCCTGACGGTCACTTTTCCGCCGACGGTGGCCTGCTCGGTGATAAAGACGACCCGGCTCCCATCGGCGGAGATCGCGCCGGAGAAGCTTTCGCCGAACAGCTCCACTCCTCCCGGGCCGAGACTGACCCGGTGGATCACGCCGGTAGCCGTTTCTCGCACGAAGATATCGTAGGCGTCGTTACCGTCGTCGGCGACCAGGTCCGGCTGGTTGGAGGTGAACAGGAGGTACCGGCCGTTGTCCGAAAGGATCGGATAGGTGCTAAGCCGGAATTCCGCGTCAGGAGAGCCTCCGGAGCCAGTCCGCCGGACCTCGGATGAGACGGTGGTGATCGGATCGGGAAGGTTTGGCTCCTCTTGAAATAGATCGACCCCCCGCTCGGATTGGTCGCTGCGCAGGAACAGAAAAATGAGGACGAGCACCACCCCGGCGGCGAGTACGGCCAGGCCCGCTTCTTTCCAGGCGATGCGCCGGCCGTTTTCCCCGGCTTGTTTTTCCGTCGCGTTCGCCGCCAACCGGGCCGTGACCGCAGCGCTGATCGAGTCCGGGCCGAGATCCCACCCCTGCAATTTATCCCGGCTATCGTGCAGAACCGAAACTTCCCGAATCTGTTTGGCAACGGTCTGCTCGCGAAGGTTCAGCACGATGCCGATCTCGGTCTCGGTCAGGTTATGTGGTGGGGCGGCCAGGAGCGCCGGCAGCCGTCGGGCGAGTTCTTTCCGGTCCCGGCGATCCGCGAACCCCAAAAGGTTGGGGATCGCCTGCCGGTAGAACCAACTCACGATCGAAGGATCGATTGAAGGATCGAAACGATCCTGGGTCGCGACGACGGCCGCGAAAAGTCCGATCAACGCGTCCTCGAGTTCGCCTTCGGATACCAGATCGAGGCTGGTGAGGAGATGGGCGACCGGTTGCGCGTAGGCATTGATAAGCGCTTCGGCTGCGCCAGGTTCGGTCAGGTCGAGGTGCTCGAAAAAATCCGTCTGATCGGTCATATCCAAATATGCTTTCAATTCGGTTTTTCGCCGATCAACGGATGCGGCGTATGGCCGGCCTGGTGTCTCCGTAAGATCGGTCGGCAGACCCACCAGAGATAGACGGCCTGCGCCAGGTAGCCGAGTTGAAAAGCGACCAGGCCGGTGAACAGGCCGATCGATTGTGCGGTCACGACGCCCCAACCCAGCACCCCCGCGGTGACGGCGAGGAAGATGACGATCGAGACGGTTACCCGCACGGTCCGCCTCCCGTGAACGATGACCCCCTGGTAATAGTTCTGCACGATACTGATCGCCGGCCAGAGCAGGCTCAGCCGGAGGCCGGTCTCCGCCAGGGCGGCGAGTTCGGGTTTCAGCCCCGAGACCGTCCCGAACCACCAGCCGGAGAGCGGCGTGACGGTGAACAGGGTCAACCCGCCCGTCACCGCCAGGGAGAGGATCAGGGTGAACCGGTTCAGCGCGCCGGCGGCGCCGGGTTCATCCAGCCGCGCCACGGCAACCTCGTTGTAGGCAAACCCCAGGCTGCGCCACATAAACAGGAACCCGCCCAGTACCGGCCAGACGGCCAGGGATTCGAGCGGGAGCGGCATCCGGCTCATCGCAGCGGTTCCCAACGGCTGGACGATCAGGTTGATCACCGAGGTTGCCGCCAGCGGGATGTAGAAGGTGTAAAAGTCCGTCCACGACAGCGCCGGGACGACCGGTTTGGCCTCCGCCAACCCGCCCCGAACGACCGGCCGGACCCGGAGACCGGCGTAGATGGCCTCGGTGATCACCCCGGCCGCGATCGCCAGCGTCCCGACGGCGATCCCGGGCAGCCCTTCGATCTGCGCCCCGATCCAGAGCGCCAGTCCATTGGTGCTCAGCCGCAGCGCCGTCCCGACCCCGACGGCCCGGGCGTGGCCGAACCGGATCAGGACCCCTTGCTGGAACCGCCGATAGGCGATCGTCCAGGTCCAGGGCAGCATGATCCGCAGACCGATCCGGCTCGGTTCGACGATCTCGGCCGGAACGCCCATCCAGCCGGTCACGACAACATCAAAGAGCGGGGTGAAGGCCAGCAGCAGGTGCAGCCCGGTCAGGGTGCTGCCGGCCCACATCATGAAACGGCGGAGCTTGTAGTAGGAGGGTGCATCTTTGCTCAGCGCGGTCGAGGCGGACAGGAGCATGATGATCGGCGCTTCGACGATCAGGGCGATGGGGAAAACGACCCCGCCGTAAGCCGCCAGGGAGATTTCCGGGTCCGGCAGGCGCGCCATCACAGCGCTGACCAGTGGCAGCTCGGCTCCCATGAACAGCCAGCTGGCAGCAAGCGGCCACCAGGTCGAGAAGACCGATCGGATCGTCGGCTTGCTCATGCCGGCTTTTTCCGCTCGACCCGGTTGACGATCATCACGCCCCCGATGATTACTCCCATGCCCACCAGGGCGTAAACCCCGGGCTGTTCAGCCAGGACGAGAATGCCGAGAACGACTCCGATGGGGGGTAGGAGATAGGTCACGAGCGAGATGAAGGTCGCCCCGGCTTGGTCCACCAATCGGTAGTACACGAGATAAGCAAATGCGGTTCCAAACAGACCGAGGGCGCCGGCGGAAAGCAGCGCCGGTAGCCCGGGTGTCAGTGTAAATGGACGGTCCACCAACAAAGACAGGGGCAGGACCATCGCCGCGGCGCATATCAGCTGGGCTGCCGGGCCGACCAGCGGGGGCAGACCGCGCAAACGCTTCCGCCCGTAAACGATCGCAAAGCCGTAGCAGATCGAGGCGACGATAAACGCCAGCAGCCCGATGACGGCGGCGGTCGATTCGAGCGCCTGCCCATTGACAAGCCGGGCCAGGTCCGGCGCAAAGATGAGCAGGATTCCAAGAAATCCGATCATCACGCCGATAAACCGGTTCGCCGTCAACCGCTCGTCCTCGATGAAATAGTGCGCCAGGAGGACGGTAAAGATCGGCGTGGTCCCGTTCAGGATCGAGGCAGCCCCGCTGTCGGCGAACTGCTCGCCGAAGCTGAACAGGACGAAGGGGAGGGCGTTGGCAAAAAAGCCCATCACGACGAATTTCTTCCATTCAGACCATCCGCGCGGTAGGGACCGCCCGCTGATCTTTAGGACGAGATATAAAAACACGGCTGCCAGACCCAGCCGGATCGCTACCAGGGTCAGCGGTGGGATTTGTTCTACAGCGATTTTTATGAATAAAAACGAAGGACCCCAGAGGAGGGCAAGCAGGCCCAGGAGGGCCAGGTTGTTGCTTTTCATGGGAGGAAATTCTATCTCAGATCAACCTCCACGATTAATTCTTTTCGACCCGGTCGCGCCCCAACCGCTTCGCGCTGTACGTTGCGACATCCGCCGCATCGATCAGCGCTGCGAGGCTGCCGTGATGATCGTCCAATTCGGCGACCCCCACGCTGATCGTGATCTTGACCGGCCCTGCATCGGTAGGGAACGCCGTCCTCTTGATATGGTTTCGAAGCCGCTCCGCGATCTGGATTGCTACGGCAAGGTCTGTGCGCGGTAGGATCAGGGTGAACTCTTCACCGCCGTAGCGGCAAAGGAGGTCGTTCGCCCGGATCCTGGTCTGGCAGAGTTCGGCCAGCCGCTGCAGAACCTGATCCCCAATAACGTGACCATGCGTATCGTTGACGATCTTGAACAGGTCGATATCCAGCATGACGACTGAGAGCGGTAATTCGTTCGCACGGGCTTCATCGAACAGGTCCCCGCCGATCCGAAACAATTCCCGGCGGTTCGCCAGGCCTGTCAGCTCATCGGTCGTTGCCAGGTGCTGCACTTGTTTGAACAACTGGGCGTTCTCGATCGCGATCGACGCCTGGTGAGCGAACATCTCGAACAATTCCAGATCCGAAACGGAAAAGGATTTTTCTTTGCGCGTGTCCGCGATCACGATGACACCGATCAGCCGCTGGTGATATGTCAGGGGCGAAGTCATGACAGCCTGCCATTGGTTCGATTGGTATCCGACCAGAGCATGCGGCCACCGGCTGTAATCGTCGATGATCAGCGCTTCTCTCATTTCGGCCGTGCGACCGACCGCACCTGCGCCTAACCCAATTTTCTCACGCGTGAAATCCGGGCCCATGTTGTAATCCGCCACGATCTCGATCGTTCCGTCAGCCTCGTCGTGAAGACCGATTTCACCGCTTTCGGCATCGAGCAGTTCGCAGGCCCGCACGAGGACGGAATTCAGGAGTTTTTTCAGATCCAATTCATCGGTGATATCCGCGATGATTGCCCGCAGTGCATCGCGTTCGTTCAGCGCCGCCTGGGTCTTCTCGAACAGGATAGCCTGTTCGATTGCCACAGCGACCTGATCGGCGAAGGCGATGGCAAGGTTGGCGTGGCTTTCCGTGAAATAGTCCGGGATATGGCTGTCGAGCGTCAGCATCCCGATCACGCTCTCGTGCGAGATCAGCGGGACGCCAAGCCAGGAGTTGATCGGGCCATGGGTGGATTTTTTGAATTCGTCGAACGTCTGCAGGTTTTCACTGGTCAGGATGACAGGACGTTTCTCCTGGATCACCTGGGTGTTCGGATTGGGTCCGGGGATGAGAAACCGGTAGCCAAGCATCGATCTCTCGACGACCCATCCGCCGCCGCCGACGATGTGGAGTTCACCGGCTTCCAGCAGTTGAATGGATGCACTGTCATGCGGGACGACGCGGGCAAGCTGAGTGAGCAGCTCCTGGATCGCCCGGTCAAGGTCCAGGTTGGCAGCCACGATCGCGCCTGCCTCCCGCAAAGTTTCGGCCAGGCGGCGCTGTTCCGTCTCTCGTTGTGCCAGTTCTGCCTGCTGTTTGTACAGGCGTTCGAGCTGAGACGTTCGTTCGTTGACATGGCGCTCCAGGTCTTCAGCGTGCCGGCGAGTTTCTTCAAACAGGCGGATGTTCTCCAGCGCTGCGGCGATCTGATTGGCAATCCCTTGAAAAAGAGGCAGTTGGTTGGCCAGGTTCCCGTCGTTCTTCAGCTTGAATATTTCCATAATCCCGATCGACTCGTTGCGGACCACGAGGGGGACGATCAGAACCGCATTACGCTTATGCTTCACCAGCAAGGTTTTCTCGCTGGGGTCGGCTGTGGGATCGTCGATATGGACGGCGATTCCAACCCGGTTTTGGAGCACCGAACGGGTCGCAGGATAATCGGAGAGCGCATAGGTGACTCCGGCGTCCTCGACGTTCGTATCCGCGCGCGGAGCCTTATCCAACAGGCTGACGACTCGGTCGCTTTCCCGGTCCCAGAGCGAGAGCGAGAACTCGTCTACACGGGTGGTCTCGAAAAGTTTTCGGGCGATGCTATCGAACAGCAGACCCTGGTCGAGGGAAGTCGAAATCGCCTGGCTGATCTCTACCAGGGTTGAAAGTTCATCGAGCCGCTTCCGGGAGGCCTGAAGCAGCCAGACGGTTTCGAGCGAGGTGGCGACATGTCCGGCGATCACATTCAGGTTGTTGATGTCTTCATCGGTGAATGGTCCGACGGCCTTATCGAATACGGCCAGCGCGCCGACGGCCAGCCCGTTAAGACGGATTGGAACTGCGCCGATGCTGCTGAAAATCGCCGCGTGCAAGCGGTTCTTTTCGCCGGCCCGAACGGGTTCTGCCGTCTGAATGATCTGTGACTGCTCCATCACACCGACCAGGATCGTCTCGATCTCGCGTCGAATTGAACCCGGTAGTTCCGGGTGCCGCGTGGTCCTGATGGCCCGGTCACCGGTGCGGGCGTTCAAAAAAAGGAAGGCGCAATCCTCCGCCTGGGTGAGTTCCGCCGTCTCCTGGAGAACAAGGAATGCCAAATCTTCGAGATCGCGGATCCTTGCGATCTCGAGCGCAAGGTCTCGCAACGCCGTCAGTCGTTTTACCGGATCGGAGCGGTGCGCTTGTTTGTGGTCCATCTAGAAGAATATTGGGTATCGTATCGGGGCCGCTTCGTGCATCAAATGATAAATTCCTTCGAAAACCCCTTCTGTGTTCGGTTTCGACCAGTAGTTTCCATCCGAACCGTAAGCGGGGCGGTGGGGTTTGCCGGGCAGCGTACGCGGCTCCGTATCCAGGTGCCGGTAGCCCCCCTGCACTTCCAGCACCTGTTGGAGCATGTAGGCCGTGGTCCCGCCAGGGACGTCTTCATCCATAAAGACGATCCTGCTGGTCTTTTCCAGCGAACGGGCGATCATGCCGTTCACGTCAAAGGGAAGCAGCGCACGCACGTCGATCACTTCGATATCGATATCGAACCCGGCCAGGCGCTCGGCGGCGGCCATCGCGATCCGGCATGAAGCCCCGTAGGTGACCAGGGTCACGTGACGACCCTCCCGCAATACTTCCGGCACACCAAGTGGGACCCGAACCTCCCCGAGGTTGTCCGGCAGCCGCTCCTTGACCCGGTAGCCGTTCAAAACCTCGACCACCAGGCCCGGATCGTCGGACGCCAGCAGGGTGTTGTAGAAACCGGCCGCCTGGACCATGTTGCGCGGGACGAGCACATGCATTCCGTGCAGCAGGTTGAAGATCCCCGCCATCAACGAACCGCTGTGCCAGACCCCCTCCAGCCTATGCCCACGCGTCCGTACGATGACCGGGGCAGCCTGCCCGCCGGCTGTCCGCCAGCGCAGGGTCGCCAGATCGTCCGACATGATCTGGAGGGCGTACAACAGATAATCCAGGTACTGGATCTCGGCGATCGGTCGTAGCCCACGCATCGCCAGACCGATCGCCTGTCCCAGGATCGTGGCCTCCCGGATGCCGGTATCGGCGACGCGCAGGTCTCCGAAGCGCTCTTGCAGCCCGGCGAAACCCTGGTTCACGTCGCCGATTTTTCCGAGGTCCTCACCGAACGCGACGACCCGCCTGTCGCGCGCGAGGATGTCGGCGAAACAGGCGTTCATGATCTGAAACCCGGGCAGCTGGGCAGAATCCGGGCTGTAGACAGGGGCGACTTCGTCGATCTCGGTCGCGACCACCGGCCCGGGGCTGTACAGTTCGGAACCGTAGCGCAGATCGTTCTCGGCGAGCTTTCTGCGACGCCAATCCGCGAGGATTTGCCTCGACGGCGCTTTGCTCTCCCGCAGCGCGACCAGGGCGGAATGCGCCGCCACCATGATATCGGACCGGAGTGGCGCGGTCCTGGCCCGCAGCTCATTTGCGACCGCCTCAAGAGCGGATTTCTCCTGGGCCGAGGCCGAGATCTCGGCCAGGATATCGGTGAACTCGTCGACCTCTGAACGGATCGGCGCCTGGTAATTCTCCCAGGCCTCCGCGCGGATCCCTTCGACGAGGGCGCGTGCCTCTCCTTCGATCCGATCCAGTTCTTCTTCGCCGGCGATCCCGCTCTGCAGGATCCAACGCCGCATCTGCCGAAGGCAATCGTATTCGGTTTCCCAGGCCAACCGCTCTGGGGTTTTATACCGCTCGTGGCTGCCCGAGGTCGAGTGGCCCTGCGGCTGGGTGAGCTCTCGGACATGGACCAGGGCCGGTACGTGGTCCCGCCGGGCGTTCTCGACAGCCTCCCGGTAGACGCGGACGAGTTCGGGATAATCCCAGCCGTTGACGACGTACAGATCGAAGCCCGGACCAGAACCGTTCTCCCGCGCAAAACCGGATAGCAGGCTGGACAGATCCCCTTTCGTGACCTGGCGTTCATTGGGGACCGAGATACCGTAGTCATCATCCCAGATCGAGATCACGGCCGGCGCCCCGAGCACGCCGATCGCGTTGATCGATTCCCAGAACATCCCTTCTGCGCAGCTGGCGTTCCCGATCGTGCCGAAAGCGACCTCATTTCCATTGACCGAGAACCCGGCCGAGATCTCCGCCAGTTCCGGGACCTTCCGGAACAGGCACGAGGCGTAGGCCAGGCCCACCAGGCGCGGCATCTGCGATCCCGTCGGAGATAGATCGCCGGAGGTGTTGGGCTGGGCGGTCAAATCGATCCAACGGCCTTCGTCGTCGAGAAGCCGGGTCGAATAGTGGGCGTTCATCTGCCTGCCGCCGGTAGCCGGCTCCGCCAACCGGTCCGCATGCGCGTAAAGCTGGGCGAAATGCTCGTGGATGGATGAGATCCCCAGGGCGAACATCAGGGTCTGATCGCGATAATAACCGGAACGAAAATCGCCCGGCTTGAATGTCTTTGCCAGGGCGATTTGGGGGACTTCCTTGCCGTCGCCGAAGATCCCGAATTTGGCCTTACCGGCCATCACCTCCCTGCGCCCGATCAGGCTGGCCTGCCGACTCTCCCAGCCGAGTCGATAGTCCGCGAGAATCTCATCACGCGTGAGCTGGAGGTCTGCGAGGGCTGCGATCGACCGGGATGCTGCAATCATCGAATCTCCCAGGAAAGCCCTATTCCCAGGTCACATCCCCCTGAGTGCCGGGGGGCCATCCGTGGGCGACGAACGTCTCGAAACGGCTGCGTTCTTCTCCGATCAAACCGCTTTCTCCGTGTCCCGGGTAGAAGCGCGTCTCATCCGGCCAGCGGAAGACGATATTCTGCATGGTCCGCATCGTTGTTTCGAAATCACGGGTGGACCCGGTGCGTCCGGGTCCATTCACAAACAAGGTGTCTCCTACGATGATCCGGTTGTCGCCGATATCGAGGCAGATCGTCCCCGGCGTGTGTCCCGGGGTATGGATCGTGCGTACCCGGCAGTCTCCGATCCGGAGATCGTCGCCGCCGTGCATTGAGACGTCGTAATCGATGCCGAACTGCTCTCGTTCAGCCGGGTGCAGGAAAACGCGCGCGTTGGTGGCCTTTTTGACATCGGCCAATGCGCCGATGTGATCATCGTGGGCGTGGGTGAGCAGGATTTTTCCAACCCGTGTGCCTTCCACGGCTTTTAAAAAAGCCTCCGGTTCGGCCCCGGGGTCTACGATGGCACTGGTACCCGATGCGCGGCAGATCAAAACGAAGCCGTTCATCGGCCAGGTCCCAACTGTCAGCTGGATCAGTTCTAAACTCATAGGATTATTCGTCGTTTAGTGGGTAGAGGACGACAGCCTCGCCTTCGATCACGAGTTTGCCGTCCTGATTATAACAATTCGTCGCCAGCGTTGCGATGCGCTTGTCCGGGCGAAGATTGATGACTTCCACCCGGGCTGTGACGGTCTCGCCGATATAGACCGGGGCCTTGAAACGTAGGTCCTGTCCGAGGTAGATCGTTCCCGGACCGGGCAGCGTGTTCCCGAGCACGGCCGAGATCAACCCGGCGACCAGCAGACCGTGAGCGATCCGGCCGCCGAAAACGGTGCTCTCGGCATATGCGGCCTCCAGGTGGACAGGGTTCCGGTCGCCCGAGGCGGCTGCAAAAGCATAGACATCCGCCGGTGAAAAGGTCTTGGTAAATTCGGCCGTTTGGCCGATCGTCAGCGACATGGGTCACTCCCGCAACCGGCGCTGCAACAACGTGTTCTGGACATCGACCACCGGATCCTCCTCGCCGAGTGTGACCCGCGTATATGAACCGTCCGGCTGCATCACCCGCGTACGTGCGTTATCCCGTAGATAGATCTCAAAAATTTCGTCTCGGATGTGGCGCACCAACCGCGGGTCGCCTATGGGATAGACGATCTCGACTCGGCGGTTCAAGTTGCGGGGCATCAGATCGGCGCTGCCCATATAAATTTCATCCTTATTGTTATTCAGGAAGTAATAGATCCGGCTGTGCTCCAAGAATCGTCCGACGATGCTGTGGACCCGGATATTGTCGCTAACCCCCGCCAAACCAGGGCGCAGCGTGCACATCCCGCGCACAAACAAATCGATCTTCGAACCGGCCTGGGAAGCCCGATAAAGCAGCTTGATGATCTCTTTGTCGATGATGTGATTGCACTTGATGATGATCCGAGATTTGCGGCCTGCCACTCGGTGGTCGATTTCCCGCTGGATCAAGCCGGCGAGGCCTTCGCGCAGGTTGACAGGGGCGACCAGGAGCTTCCGGTAGCTGCCCTTTTCGGAGTAGCCCGTCAGGGAATTGAACAGATCGCTGGCATCCTCGCCGATATCCGGGTCACATGTGAACAAACCAAGGTCTTCGTAGACATGCGAGGTGACGGCATTGTAATTTCCGGTGGAGAGATGGACATAGCGCCGGATGCTCTCGTCTTCCTGGCGAATGACCAGGGCGATTTTCGAGTGTGTCTTGAGCCCCAACAGCCCGTAGGTGACGTGGACGCCCTCTTGCTCGAGCTTGCGGGCCCACTCGATATTGCTTTCCTCGTCGAAACGGGCTTTGAGTTCGACCAGCACCGCGACCTGCTTTCCATTTTGCCGGGCTTTGAGCAGCGTTTCGATCACCGGGGAGTTGCTTCCGGTCCGGTACAGCGTTTGTTTGATCGCCAGGACATCGGGATCGGAGGCGGCCCGCTCGAGAAAGCTGACGACCGGGCTGAAGGAATCGTATGGATGGTGCAGCAGGATATCCCGCTGGCGGATGGCTGAGAATATGTCCCCGTCGATGGCGGGTGTCAGGGCTTCATGAAATGCCGGGACGAACGCCGAGTCACGCAGGTCGTACCGCTCGACGGTGTCATGGACCGTCATCAGGCTGCCGAACCCGAGCGGTCCGTCCAGGACGTAAAGGTCGTTCCGGTCCAGCTTCAAGTTCTCGACCAGGATCTCACGGATGTGCTCGGGCATCTCCGGGTTGATCGTGACCCGGACCACGTCGCCGAAGCGCCGGCGCAGGACGCTCTTTTCCATCGTTTCGAGCAGATCGTCGGCCTCGAGTTCCTGGATGATCATGTCCGCATTGCGGGTTACCCTGAAAGGGTGGACCTCGATGATCTCCATCCCTGGGAAAAGGGCGTGGAGGTTGTTGGCGATGACCTGGTCCAACCAGACGAAATAATGGTTGAACGGGATCGTCCCGTCCTTACGCGTCGATCCTGAGGAGCGCTTGAGGGGGAAGAGGCGCGGATAGGTGCCCGGGACCTTGACCCTGGCGAAATGCTCTTTGCCTGTCCTGCCGCGAATGGTGATCGCCAGGTTCAAGCTCAAGTTCGAAATGTGCGGGAACGGATGCCCCGGGTCGAAGGCCAGCGGGGTGAGGATCGGGAAAACCAGTTCGTGAAAGTAGCGGTCGACCATTTCGATCTGTCGAACGCTCAGATCGGCGTAGTTGAGGATGTGGATGCCCTGTTCGGCGAGTTCAGGCCGGAGTCGGTTGGAAAACAGCTTGCGCGATTCCCGCATCAGCCGGTGGGCCTCTTTCCGGATGTGCGCCAACTGTTCGGCGGGGGTCATCCCGTCCGGCGGCAGATCGTAAAAACCGGCTTCCAGCTGCAGTTTCAAGCCGCCGACGCGGACCATGAAGAACTCGTCCAGGTTGGTGGCGACGATCGAGAGGAACTTGACTCGCTCTAAAAGAGGGTTGGTATCATCGGCGGCTTCTTCGAAAACGCGCCACTGGAACTGCAGCATGCTGAGCTCGCGGTTCAGGAACAGTTCCGGGTCGTCCAGGTCATATTCGACCTGCGCGGCTTCATCGATCTCCACTTTATTTTTCCCGTTTGCGTCTGTTACCAACGTCATGTTTCTACCTTTGGTGATTCTCCCATCTCACCATTCATCGTTGCATGCATCGCCGCGCCGATGATTCCCGCGTTATTGAGGAAGTGCGCCGGGACGACGGGGGTACCGATCTGGAGATGTTGTTCAAAGCGGTCGAATCTTTTTGCGGCGCCACCGCCGAGGATGAAATGATCGGGCCAGAAAAGCCGTTCCAGCGCTTTCAGGTAGCGGTTGAATCGCCTCGCCCAGCGCTTCCAGGAGAGACCCTCTCGCTCGCGGGCGGCGGCAGAAGCGCGCAGCTCGGCGCCGACGCCCTTGATTTCGATGTGGCCCAATTCGGTATTGGGGACCAGGGTCCCGTCGACGAACAGGGCCGTGCCGAGCCCGGTCCCGATCGTGACCACCAACACGGTGCCCGCCAGCCCTTTCCCTGCGCCCATCGACATCTCGGCGATCCCGGCGGCGTCGGCGTCGTTGACCAGGCGGACCCTGTGGCCGGTGACCTCCGAGAGCAGTTTCTTGCCGTCCACGCCGATCCAGCCGTCGTCAATGTTGGCGGCAGTCAGGACGACGCCGTCCCGTACGGCAGCCGGGAACCCGCAGCCGACCGGCCCGTCCCAATCCAGGAGCCCGCACAGCTCGGCGACGGTCTCGGCGACCGCATGTGGGGTGGCCAGCCTGGGTGTGCGGAGACGATGGCGCCGGGTCTCCAATTCTCCGGTGGCCAGATCGACCACGGCGCCCTTGATCCCGGAGCCGCCGACATCGATGCCGAGGGCTTGTGAGTTTTTCTCTGATATGATCTGCTTCATGAATCTCCAGGTAATTTTACACCGGATCGGGGAGTCTCCGGCCCTCGCACTTTTCGTGCTGGTTGTGATCGGCTACCTGTTCGGTTCGCTGCCCTTTGCGGTCTGGGTCACGCGGTGGGTAAAGGGAGTGGACGTCCGCGCGGCCGGATCGCATCACGCCACGACGACAAACACCATCCGGCAGGCCGGTTTTGGACCGGGGGTCGTGGTCCTGGTCCTCGATATCGCCAAGGGGGCCATTCCGGTCGCGCTGGCGGCGTCGGCGGGGGCGCCGGACTGGGTGATCGGCTGCGTCTCGGCGGCTGCCGTGGCGGGCCACTGCTGGCCGGTCTTCGCCGGTTTCCGGGGCGGGATGGGGTTGGCGACTGCGGGTGGGGGGTACCTGGTGGTATCGCCGCTCGGGTTTGCGATCGTGCTGGGGCTGCTGGTCGGATTGACGCTGCTGCTCCGTCACGGCGCCAGGGCCAGTATTCTCACCGGGATTTTGGCGACACCGCTGGTCTGGCTGCTCGGGCTGCGCGGGCCGGTGCTGTGGGTTGCGCTGTTGAGCGGGCTGGTGTTTGCGGCGCGGTTTACGATCGATTGGGGGAGGGAGTATCGGGAGTTGTGGTTGGATCGGGAAAAGAAAATCAAAACAAGATAGCATGCTTCAATTCCCCCACAAATCTCCCCGCCGCCTCAGCGGGCGATTCCCCCGCATCGACAGCCCGCGCGACGGCATCAATCAACGCGGACCCGACGATGACTCCATCCGCGACCTTCCCAACCGCCGCCGCCTGCTCCCCGGTCGCGATCCCGAACCCGACCGCCAGCGGTTTGCCCTCCGGGTTAAATGTGGCCACATTGTCGATAAAAGTGGCCAGATTAGCCGGCAGGCTGGTCCGACCGCCGGTCACACCGGTCAGCGAGACCAGGTAGACGAACGGGTTGGACCGCTCAACGACCAATGTGATCCGCTCCGGGGTGCTGTTCGGGGCGACCAGAAAGACCAGACCCAGCCCGTGACCCGTGCAATGCGCCGAGAACGTTCCGGCTTCGTCCGGGGGTAGATCGGGGACGATGAACCCGTCTACCCCTGCTTCGGCGGCCTCCCGGGCAAAGCGCTCGAGCCCGTAGCTCAAAACCGGGTTGATGTATCCCATCAGCAGAAAGGGGGTCTCGACGCCGTGGCCGCGCAGCTCCCGCACTGCCTGGAGACAGCGAGAAACGGTGATCCCACCCTCCAGGGCAATCTGCGTGCTGCGCTGGATCGTCGGCCCATCGGCCAGGGGATCCGAAAACGGCACCCCCAGTTCCATCAAATCCGCCCCTGCTTTACAGCAGGCAGCGATCACATCCAGCGAAGTCTCATAATCGGGATACCCGATCGTGAAATACGGCATCAGCGCCGCCCGACCGCCCTTACGGAACACCCGGGAAATCCGGTCTACTCCCAACCCTTCATCCTTCAACCTTCAACCTCCGCTTTAAGCACCGTGTCCAGGTCCTTATCCCCCCGCCCCGACAGGTTGACGACGATCAGCCCATCCGGACCGAGCAGCGGCGCCTGCTTGACCGCCTCCGCCACGGCGTGGCTGGATTCGAGCGCCGGCAGGATGCCTTCCATGCGGCTCAGGCGATGAAAGGCGGCCAGGGCCTCGCCGTCCAGCGCATACGTGTACCGCGCCCGCTCCAGCTCCCGCAGCCGGGTTTGCTCCGGCCCGACCGCGGCATAATCCAGCCCGGCGCTGATCGAGTGGGTCAGGGCGATTTGGCCGTCGGCGTCCTGCATCACGTAGGTGTATGCGCCGTGCAGCACGCCTGGACGCCCGATCTCCGGATCGGCGAAGCGGGCGGCGTGTTTGCCGCCGCCGATCCCGGTCCCCCCGGCTTCGACTCCGATCAGGTCGACGTCCTCGTCAGCCAGGAACGCCGAAAAAATCCCGATCGCATTCGACCCGCCGCCGACGCAGGCGATGACCTGGTCCGGGAGCCGTCCCTCAGCCTCCAGGATCTGCCGCCGCGCCTCGGCCCCGATCACGGCCTGGAAATCCCGGACCATGGTGGGGTACGGGTGCGGACCAAGCGCCGAGCCGAGCAGATAATAGGTGTCGCCGACGTTGGTGACCCAATCGCGGATCGCTTCGTTGATCGCATCCTTGAGCGTCTGCGATCCCGAATCGACCGGCCGCACTTCGGCCCCGAGCAGCCGCATCCGGTACACGTTGGGCTGCTGCCTCGCCATGTCGACCGTCCCCATGTAGACTGTGCAGTCCAACCCGTGCAGGGCGCATGCGGTTGCCGCTGCCACACCGTGCTGGCCTGCGCCGGTCTCGGCGATCAGCCTCTGCTTGCCCATGTGCCGCGCCAGCAGGGCCTGCCCGAGGGCATTGTTGATCTTGTGGGCACCCGAGTGGGCCAGGTCCTCGCGCTTGAGGTAGATCCGCGCGCCGCCGAGTTCCGCGGTCAGCCGGGCTGCGAAGCTGAGCGGAGTCGGCCGGCCGACGTACGTCTCGAGCAGACCGGCGAGCTCCGCCTGGCGTACCGGAGATCGGCGGAATTTCAGGTATGCGGCCTCCAGCTCGTCGAGCGCCGGCATGAGCGTCTCCGGGACGAACTGGCCGCCGTACGCCCCAAACTTCCTGGGCAGAATCTCAGCCATCGATCTCCTCGAGCAGAAGCTTCCGCTCGGTCCGCACCCCGACCGCCTTGCGAACCCGTTTCATCACATTCGCTCCCTGGATCCGCGCTTTCCGAGCGCCCTCCATCAGAACCGTTTCGAGTTGGGCCGGATCGGCCATGTAGGCATCGTAACGCTCCCGGGCCTCACCGAACGTCGCCTCGAGCAGCTCGTACAATTCTCCCTTGACCTCGCCGTAGCCGAACCCGCCCGCCGCATACTTCGCCCGCATCGCCCGATCCTGGTCCGGCGAGGCGAAATACTTGAACAGGTTGTAGACGTTGTCCTGGTCCGGGTCCTTCGGCGCTTCCATCGGCCGGGAGTCGGTCACAACGGACATGACCCGTCCCCGCAAGTCCTTCGGCGGGGCGAAGATCGGGATCACGTTGTCGTAGCTCTTGCTCATCTTCCGGCCGTCGATCCCGGGGATGGTGGCGACTTCGTCCCGGATCACGGCTTCCGGCAGGACGAGGATCTCCTTGCTGTAGGCATGGTTCATCGCCTGGGCAATGTCGCGGGTCATCTCGACGTGCTGCTTCTGGTCCCTGCCGACCGGGACGATGTGGCTGCCGTACAGGAGGATGTCGGCGGCCATCAGGACCGGGTAGTTGTACAACCCGGCGTTGACCCCGGCGTCCGGGTCCTCGCCCCGGGCGACGTTCTCATCCACGGCGGCCTTGTAGGCGTGGGCCCGGTTGAGCAGGCCTTTGGCCGTGAAGCAGGAGAGGGCCCAGTTCAGCTCGAAGATCTCCGGGATATCAGACTGCCGGAAGAAGACGACTTCGTCCGGGTCCATTCCCAGCGCCAGGAAGGTGGCGGTGAGCTCGTAGGACATCCGCCGCAGCTCGGCCGCGTCCCGGACCGTGGTCAGGGCGTGGTAATCGGCGATGAAATAGAAGGCCCGGTAGCTTTTGGCGAGTTCGAGGGCGGGTTTGATCATCCCGAGGTAGTTGCCGATGTGGGGCGTGCCGGAGGGCTTGATGCCGGTGAGGGAGATTTGTTTATCTTTCATACGAGCGTCGTCCTCTAATATTGTGCCGGAAGTTTGAAGATCGATACGGGGCGAAGCCCCGTATCGATCTTCAAACTTCCGCGTTCTTTGCGCGGCGGATAAAGCTGCGCATGCGGTCGTGATCCTTGATCCCGGGGGAGTGTTCGACTCCGCTGGAGACGTCTACCGCCCAGGGCCGGACCAGCCGGACGGCGGCGGCGACGTTGTCCGGGTTCAGCCCACCGGCGAGCATGAGGTCGTAATCTTTGGCCAGGCGGGCGGCGGTTTGCAGATCGGCCGGTGTACCGGTACCGCCGTAGAGGCCCGGGACGTGGGCGTCGAGCAGCAGGGCGGGGCGGACGTCCCGGCGGCTGAACCGGGCGGCGAGGGTATCGGCTTCCGCGGGCGATGCGGGTCGGACGGCCTTGTAAGCGCGCCCCGCAAGCGCCCCCAGGTCTTCCGTTTCCTCATCACCAGACAATTGCGCATAGCCATAATTTCTTGAATCCAGTAACAAACCAATCTTATCCACTTCCTCATTAACAAAAACACCGACCGACCGCACAGCAGGGTAGCGCTGTTTCACGGCTGCAGTGATCCGGGCGCCTGCCTCCGGTTCGATGAATCGGGGGGATTGGTTGTAAAGGATAAACCCCAGGAAATCCGCACCGCACTCGGCGGCCGCCAATGCGTCCTCCAACCGGGTGAGGCCGCAAATTTTGACCCGTACATTCATTGCACACCCGCCAGTTTCGCCAACAGCGTACCGGGATCTCCCGACCGGACCAGCGCCTCGCCGATCAGGACGCCGTCCAACCCGGCTGCCGATAGGGCAGCGATGTCCGCCGGACTCCGGATCCCGCTCTCGGCGATGACGGGAACCCCGTCCGGAATGTGCGGCCGCAGTTCGAAACTCGTCTCCAACCGGACCTCAAAGCTGTGCAGATCCCGGTTGTTGATCCCGATCAACTCTGCCCCGGCTGCCAGCGATCTTTCGATCTCGTCGAGCGAATGCACCTCGACGAGGGCGGCCAGCCCCAGCGAGGCTGTCAATGCAACCAGGTTGCCGAGCATCTCGTCCGCCAACATGGCGGCGATCAGCAGGACGGCGCTCGCCCCGGCCGCCCTGGCCTCGTGCACCTGGTACGGGCAGAAGATGAAGTCCTTGCGCAGCACCGGCAGCGAGATCGCGCCGGCTGCCGCCCGCAGATCGTCCAGCGAACCCCCGAAATATTTCTCATCGGTCAATACCGACACCGCCGCGGCCCCATGCGCCTCGTAGACCTTCGCAGTTTGCACCGGGTCGAGACCGGGGTTGAGCGGCCCCTTAGAGGGCGAACGGCGCTTGATCTCGGCGATCACGGCGAATTTTCCGGGAGATGCATCCCGGAAAATTCGCATGAAATCCGGCGACGCCGGCGTCTCCCCGGCTTCCCGGACCAGGTCGTCAAGCGGCCGGCCGCGCTCGGTCAAGGCAACTTCCCGGCGTTTATCCTTGAAAATTTGCTCGAGGAACGACATGCCTCACCCCGCGAACATTCGGCTGTACGCAACCAGGCCGTCCAGTTTGCGCGCCGCTGCACCGGAGGCCAGCGATTCGCGGGCCTGCTCGATCCCGCCAGCCAGGTCCCCGCTGTACAGCGAGAGCGCCGCACCGGCGTTCAATATCACGACGTCTGCGAGCGGGCTGTCGATCCGGCCGGTAAGCAAATCCCGCATGATCCCGGCGTTTTCTTCGGGTTCGCCGCCGGCGAGGTCGTGCGGCGCGGCCGGGCGCAGCCCGTGACCTCGCGGGTCCAGGTCGAAAGTCTCGACCTCCCCGCGGGACAGGCGGCTGACCCGGTTTGGGCCACTTGTGGTCAGCTCGTCCAGCCCGCCGGCCCCATGGACGACGAACGCAGCGACGCCGCCCAGGTCTCCGAGGACGCGGGCCATCGGCTCGGTCAGGGCCGGGTCGAAAACGCCCAGGAGCTGGTAGGTGGCCCCGGCCGGGTTCGTCAGCGGGCCGAGGATATTGAAGATCGTCCGCTGACCCAGTTCGACCCGCGGGCCGATGGCATGCTTCATCGCCGGATGGAATTTCGGTGCAAACATGAACCCGATCCCGGCTTCCCGGATGCAATCTCCTACCTGTTCCGGGGTCAGATTGATTTCGACACCCAGGGCTGCCAGCACATCAGCACTCCCACAGCGCGAGGAGGCTGCCCGATTGCCGTGTTTGGCCACCTGCCGTCCGGCGCCCGCGATGACGAAAGCCGCGGCCGTGGAGATGTTGAAAGAATGGGTTCCATCGCCGCCGGTCCCGGCTGTGTCGAGCAAGCCATCGGCGCCGGTCGGGATTACGACGTGGTTGACCACGGACCGCATCGCAGCGGCGCTGCCGCCGATCTCGGCCACCGTCTCGCCTTTCATGCGGAGGGCGACGAGATAACCACCGATCTGGGCCTGCGTGGCATCGCCCCGCATGATGATCGACATGGCGGTTTCCGCCTCCTCGAAGCTCAGATCAATCCCCTTGATCACCTGTGAGATAAATGGTTTTAACATCCGTTTTCCGTTTACAAAGACATGAAATTCTTCAAAATCTGCTTCCCATGCACGGTCAAAATCGATTCGGGGTGGAACTGGACGCCGTGAATGGGCCTGGTCTTGTGCTGCAGCCCCATGACCTCACCTTCCCTGGTGAACGCGGTCACGGTCAGCGCCTCCGGAAGCGGCTCCGCCACGATCAATGAGTGGTAGCGAGTCGCCGTGAAGGGCGAGGAAACGCCGGTAAACAACGGACCGCCGTAATGGTAGACGGGCGACGTTTTCCCGTGCATCAGCCGGTCTGCCCGCACGACTGCGCCTCCGAAGACCGAGCCGATGCACTGGTGGCCGAGACAGACGCCCAGCACCGGGATCCGGCTTCCCAGTTCACGGATCAGCTCGTTGGAAACGCCGGCGTCGTCCGGATTGCCCGGGCCGGGGGAAATGACGATTTTTTCCGGGGCCAGGGCTGCCGCCCGCTCGCAGGTGATCTCGTCGTTTCGGTAAACGGCGATCTCCGCACCGAGTTCGCCCAGGTATTGCACCAGGTTGTAGGTGAATGAGTCGTAATTGTCGATGACGAGGATCATAAGGGTTCCCCTCCCATTTCGATCGTTTGTGCGGCCCGAAAAGGCTCCGGGGTCTCCGCCGAACGGACGGCCTCCGCCACGGCCCGGGCTTTGGCGAGCGTTTCCTCGTACTCACGATCGGGGTCCGAGTCGGCCACGATCCCGGCCCCGGCCTGGATCGAAAATTCGGGACCGTGCATCACCAGGGTTCGCAGGGCGATGCATGTGTCGGCGTTCCCGTCATAGCTGAAATAGCCGACCGCGCCTGCATACGGGCCGCGCGGTTCCGGCTCAAGACCCCGGATCAGCTGCATTGCCCGGATCTTCGGCGCACCGGTGACGGTCCCGGCCGGGAAGGTCGCCCGGATCAGATCGAAGGCATCGAGCCCTTTTCGCAGCCGGCCCTCGGTGTGCGAAACGATGTGCATGACGTGCGAATATCGTTCGACCGAGAACTGCTCAGGGACTCGGACGGTGCCGTAATCACACACCCGGCCGAGATCGTTGCGGGCCAGGTCGATCAGCATCAAATGCTCGGCCCGCTCTTTCGGATCGTCGAGCAGTTCCGCTTCGAGAGCCAGGTCCTCGGTCGGCGTTGCACCGCGCGGGCGCGTGCCGGCGATCGGGCGCAGCGAGGCAATCCCGTTCTCAAGACGAACGTGCATCTCGGGAGACGATCCGATCAGCCGGAAGGGCTGGAGTGTGGCCGCATCGCCGAAGTCGAAATAAAACATGTACGGCGACGGGTTGAGCCGGCGCAGCCTGCGGTAGATCTCAAAGGGTTGCGCCGTCGTCGTCCCGAACAGCCGCTGCGACAGGACCCCCTGAAAAATGTCCCCGGCTGCGATATGCTCCTGGAGCGCTCGCACGCTGCCGGTGTAGGTGGACCGGGTCATGTTGCTTTGCAGCGAGAAATCCTCGACTGACTGGGCGCCGGCCGGTCTGGGGATTGGCTCGGAGAGCAGCGCTTCCAACTGGTCGAGCCTGGCGGACGCTTCATCTTTATCGGTCGCGCTCGCGATCAGCAGCAGGCGGTCAAAAGCGTGGTCGAAAGCGACGATCGTGCCGGCGTGCATCAGCATCGCGTCCGGGTAAACCGGATGCGGCGGCTGATCGACTGCGGGTTCGAAAAATCGCACCGAATCGTAACCGAGATAACCGACCAGCCCGCCGTAGAAGCGCGGCAGATCGGGATGCGCCGGTTTCCCGCCGTAGGAAGCGAGCACTTCTCTGAACAGCTCGAACGGCTGCATTCCCTCGTCGGCATGGAGCGTTTCCGTCTTCCCGTCCTGGTAAACCTCGAGCTCCCGGCCGCGCAACACAAAGATTTCGCTCGGATCGACCCCGATGAAGGAGTAACGCGCCACCTGCTCGGCCCCGGTAACGCTCTCCAATAAAAATGAAGGACCCCGTCCGGTAAGCCGCAGGAAAACGGACACCGGCGTATCCAGATCCGCCGGCAGCTCGCGGTAGAGGGTGGTGAGGGGGTGTGGTTCTGTGAAATTCATGGAGACGTCCTTGAATGGGCGGATGTACGAATGGGCGATTTGTAGGAACTCGCCCATTCGGTCATCCGCCCATTCAGCTCTTTTTCTTAAACAAATAGCCCTCCTTCATCACAACAGGGACGAAAGAGGGCTTCCGCGGTGCCACCCTGGTTAGATCTGGAACGATCCAGTCTCACTCAGTCCCGGTTCGGCCGCAGCCCAACCGGTTGCTTTGATAACGGAGAGCAGCTCCGGCTCGGGCTAATAGGACTTGTCCGTTCACCCTGCAGCTCCAAGGACCATTCATCACCATCGTGCCGGCGGTTCTTCCACCGCACCCGAAATCTATTCCAGGCGCCACCGCTCTCTGTGCGGCCGTTTCAGCGAGTCCGGCGGTCTATAGGACCGCGCCTCCTCTTCACAGCAGATATATCCTGCATCATACTCAACGAGAATGGGGATGTCAATGTATGTGGTTATGAGGTTTGGCGAAGTTTGGGGGTGCGGCAGCTTCGCT
>DATKDL010000226.1:0-1160 GCA_035512695.1 Anaerolineales bacterium
CCCCCCGCCCCGCCCCCCCCCGCCCGGCCCCCCCCCTCCCGCCGCGCATCCGCCCAAACCGGGGGGGGGGGGGCGGCCCCCCCCCCCACCGCCCCCTTTTTACCGGATGAATGATGACGACCGGACTCATCATCTGCGGCGCCCTGGCCCGCGAAGTGCTCGACATCGTCGCCCGGCACGGCTGGGACGCCGAAGTGCTGGGCGTCCCGGCGCTGGACCACAACTACCCGGAGCGGATCGCCCCAGACGTTGCGGAATTGATCGAGCGCTGGCGGTCGACATACGAGCGGCTGATCGTCGTCTTCGGGGATTGTGGGTCGCGCGGGGCGCTCGACGCGCTGCTGATGCGCTACCCGGATATCCCGCGCATCGACGGCCCCCACTGCTACGAGATGTACGGAGGCAAGATCTTTCACGACCTGATGGAGGAGGAGCCGGGGACGTTCTTCCTGACGGATTTCCTGCTGCGTGGGTTCGAAGGGCTGTTCATCAAAGAATTGGGCCTGGACCGCTACCCGGAGCTGCGGGATGAATATTTCCGAAACTACAAGCGGTTGGTCTACCTCGTTCAGAACCGGGATGAGGAATTGGTCGCGAAGGCCGGGCGGGTGGCCGAGCGGCTGGGCCTCCCGCTGGAGATGCGGGAGACGGGGTATGGCGAGCTGGAGAAGCGGCTGGCGGCGTTGATGGCGCACCGGCCGGACAGCCGGTGAATGCAGGCTCCGGGCCGCCAACCATCCGTGGTAATATTTAATTTACTACCTATCCGAAAATTCAGAGTATTGGCGATTTTGATGTGTGCGGCGGCTTCGCCGCCGCACACATCAAAATCGCCACCTCAATTTTCGGATAGGTTCTTAACCGCAAACCGATCGTTCGGCGCGCCCGGAAGCAAACCCTCGATGCAGGGACGCAAAGCCGGTCAATAAAATTCAAAGACGAACTGATTTTAATCAAGGAGGCTTAAATGATCCTGGATTCTGAGTTCTGGTTGGAGATCTGGACGGACGTTGTCTCTGCGATTGCCGCCTGGCTGCCGCGGGTGGCCGGTGCGCTGCTGATTCTCACCGCCGGCTGGATCATCGCCCGCATCCTGCAGGCCGTTTTGAGCCGTCTCCTGCGCCGGATCGGGCTGGATAAACTGGCCGAGCGCGCCGGCG
>DATKDL010000227.1:0-72921 GCA_035512695.1 Anaerolineales bacterium
ATTGTACCGAAAAAACGGAGCGGCCTGCCGGGCATGCCCGGCAGGCCGCTCCGTTTTTTCGGTACAATATCTTCCATGCGGATCGCGTTCATCTCGGACATCCACGCCAACCTGGTCGCGTTCGAGGCCGTCCTGCGGGACATCGACGAGAAAAAACCGGACGAGATTGTCTTCCTCGGGGATGCCGCAACGCTGGGTCCGCAGCCGCGCGCGGTCATGGCCGAACTTCGCAAGCTCGGACCCCGCTCGGTGCTCGGGAACCACGACGGCTTCATGCTGGACCACAATACGGCTCCCGAGCTCGTCTCGAACTGGTACGCCGACCAGCTGACCGGTGACGACGTCGATTTCCTGCGCACCTTCCGGCCGACGATCGAGCTCGAGCTGGATCCGGACAATAAAATCCTCTGCTATCACGGCTCACCCGCTTCCAACACCGACCAGATCTTGCCCGCGACTCCGGCAGATCGCCTGGAAGGCTACCTGGACGGTTCCCCGGGCCCGGTCTTTATCGGAGGGCACACCCACATCCAGATGATGAAACAGTTCAAGGGGCGGACGGTCATCAACGCCGGGAGCGTCGGGATGCCGTTCGAGTCCGTCCCGTTCCCCGAAACCGCCGGCCCGCGCTTTCTCCCGTGGGCCGAGTACACGATCCTGCACTGGGACAGCCGCCAGACCGGGGTGGAGCTGCGCAAAATCCCGCTCGACATGGATGCCGTTTTCAGGAGCTATACGCGCAGCACGATGCCGGAGGCGCTGTATTGGTGGAACCTCTGGCTGGCAGATTGAAATATGGGCCCCCGGCGGGGGTCTATTTTTTCACACCCGGATAAAGTACCTCGGCGAGCCGCAGGGTATCCGCCGTCCACCTGGCCTCCCCATCCTCAAATCCCCACCACGCACTGAGCACGGCCTGGGCCAGGCCCCAGCCGATTAATCTCCCCCGATCGAAATCAAAATATTCCGCCAGCTGGTCGATCCGGCGGAGGGTCCGGCGCCGCAGGGCGTCATCGTTGAGCCGGTCGTTGTCCGGGTTGCGCAGCAGGGCTCCGATCTCGTATTCGCGCTCGCCGAGGATACCCTTCGGGTCGATCGCAAGCCAGGGGCTCCGCCCGGCGCGCAGGATGTTGAAGTGATGGAGATCGCCGTGGAGCAGGACCGCGGGCCCCTGCGAGGCGTGCAGATCGGCGAAGAGGTCTTCGGCCGCATCGACGAGGTCCGGCGCGAAGGGGCCGGTCCCGCCGCCGAACTCGCTCCGGAGTTTTTCGAGACCGGCGGCCCAGTCCGCCGTCGTGCGGAAAGCGTGGTCCCCGGGCGGCGGTTTCCAGAGGGCGGCCATGACGTCCGCGGCGATGCGGGTGGCTCGTTCGTCGTCGTCGACCCTCGTGAGGGGGGTCCCCGGCTGGAGGCGTTCGAGCAGGAAGGCGGAAATTTCCGGGAGCCGGTCGATCAGCCGGACGCAGCCGTCCCCGGCGTAGACGGCCAGGGCGGTCTGTTCGCTGTTGAGCTCATCGTTGGGGAGGCCGATCTTGAGCACGACCGGCTCGCCGCCGGCGCGGGTCGCTGGGCAGACATAGTTGTAGGAGAGATCGAAGGGGGGGTGGAGGGCCAGGGACCAATGGTCGGCGCAGCGGGCGAGGAGGGCGGGGAGGCTCTCCAGCCATTCCGGGCCGCCGTCGAAGGCGGAAATGCGCCGCTGAAAACCGATCATCTGCGAATTATATGGAAAAATGGGGGCGGGTGGTGCTTTGCGCCACCGCGCCCCCCATTTTTCCATAAATTATAATTCCCCTCATGTCAGACGTCCCTCACCCACCCACGGGCAAACAGATCCGCCTCACCTCGCTCTCCAAGTGCGCCGGTTGAGCCAGTAAGCTCAGCGCGGAGACGCTGGCGCAGGTGCTGCGCCCCCTGAAAGGGATCTTTGACCCGTCCGATTACCCGGACCTGCTGGTTGGGCTCGATTCGCCCGATGACGCCGCCGTCTGGCGGCTCGACGCGGAGCGGGCCCTGGTCATCACGACCGATTTCTTCACGCCCGTCGTCGACACCCCGTACGAGTACGGGGCGATCGCGGCCGCCAACAGCCTTTCCGACGTCTACGCCATGGGGGGGCAGCCGTTCCTGGCGCTCAATATCGCCAACATGCCGGCGAGCCTCGATCCGGAGATCGTCGGCGAAATCCTGCGCGGCGGGGCCGAGAAGGCGCGGGAGGCCGGGGTCGTCGTGGCCGGCGGGCACACGGTCCAGGACGAGGAACCGAAATACGGGCTGGTCGTCCTCGGCTTTGTCCACCCGGAGAAAAAGCTGACCAAGGGGGGCGCACGCCCCGGCGACGCCCTGGTCCTGACAAAGCCGCTCGGTTTCGGGGTGACGACGACGGCGGTCAAACGCGGCATCGCGGCGGCGGAGGATATCGAGGAAGCTGTGGCCTGGATGACCCGTTTAAACCGGGCCGCTGCGGAGGCGGCCCGTGAATTCGGCCTGGCGGGGGGCACCGACGTGACCGGCTACTCGCTTCTGGGTCATGGCTATGAGATGGCCGCCGCCTCGGGGGTCGGCTTACGAATCGAATTCGAGCGGGTCCCGTTCATCTCCGGCGCCCGGAAATACGCCGAAATGGGGGCCTTCCCCGGGGGTTCCTTCGATAACCAGGCCTTTTTCGGTCCGCACGTGACCTTCGACCCCTCCCTTGACGAGGTCGACCGGATGCTGCTCTTCGACGCCCAGACCAGCGGCGGGCTGCTGCTGGCGGCCCCACCCGAGAAGTGTCAAGATTTGATCGCCCGGATCAGGGAGGCGGGCGGTGCGGGTTGGCGAATCGGGGAGGTGGTCGATGGGAAAGGGATCCTTACAACCGTCTAATCCGGCCAAAAACGGCCTCGACCGCTCCCCGCACCTCCTCCACCCGCAGGATCCACAGGATCAGCGCATAGACCGCCCCCCCGGCCAGGACCCCCGAAACCTGCAGCCACAGGTTCCCGGCGGCCGCCAGCCAGGCCGCCAGCGCAACCGCCATCACCATCGTCCCCAAAACGGCCTGTGACAGGCCGGCCAGGATCCGGCGACCCTCCAGCCCGCCCAGCCGCCGGCGCATCAGGGCGATGAGGACGAACATCTCCAGCGTCGTCGCCAGGGTGTTGGCCAGCGCAAGCCCGCCGTGCGGCATCCAGCCGGAGCGCTCGAACCAGGCCGCCAGCCCCAGGCTCAGGACGACGTTGAGCGCCATCGTCGCCGCCCCGATGAAAACGGGCGTGCGGGTGTCGTGCAGGGCATAGAAGGCCCGGCTGACGATCTCGACCACCGAATGGCTCACCAGCCCGGCCGTGTACCACAGCAGCGCCCAGGCGACCAACTCGGTCGACCGCTCGGTGAACTCGCCGTACTCGAACAGCAGCCGCACGAGCGGGAACCGCAGCAGGATCAGCCCGACCGCGGCCGGGAAGGACAGCAGGAGCACCCCCCGCAGCGTCGCCGCCAGGGAGGATCGCATCTCGCCGAACTGCCCGCGCGCCGCCTGGGCGGAGAATGTCGGCAGGGCCGCAATGGCGATCGCCTGGGCGATGACGACCTGCGGCATCGTCATCACGGCGAAGGCGGTGCCGAGCGCCGTCAGGCTGCCCTCCGGCATCCCCGTCGCCATGATCACGTTGACCCAGAAGTTGAGCTGGACGACGGCCGTACCAAACACTCGCGGCCCCATCAGCGCCGCCACCTTCCGTACGGCCGGCAACCCTGATGCAAATGTGGGCGTGTAGCGCACGCCGCGCAGCCCACGCAGTCCCGGCAGCTGGACCAGCAGGTGCAGCCCGGCACCCAGGACGGCCCCGTAGGCCAGCCCGTGGATCCCGGCGGTCGGAACGAACCACAGCACCCCGATGATCCATCCGATCCAATGAAAAGTCGGCGCCAGCGCCGGGAGCAGGAAGTGCCGGTGCGTGTTCAGGATCCCCATCAACAGCCCGCTGACCCCAAAGATCGCCGGAGAGACCAGCAGGATGCGGAGCAGCTCGACCGTCAACGCCTGCGACTCCGGGTCGAACTCGCGCGCCAGCACCAGCTGGACCAGGTGAGGAGCGAAGACGGCGGCCAGCGCGCTCACCCCGGCCAGGACCAGGAAGACCAGGTTCATCACCCCGGAGGCCAGCTGCCAGGCGCCGGCGCGGTCGTCTTTTTCGAGGAAACCGGTGAAAACGGGGATGAAGGCCGAGGCCAGGGCGCCGCCGGCAACGAGCACGAAGAGCGTCTCGGGCACTCTGGCCGCCGCATTGAAGGCGTCGATCTCGCGCTGGGTGCCGAAAACCCGCAGGACCAGGACCTGCCGGACCAGCCCGGCCACGTTGCTCAGGACAAAACCGGCCATGACGACCCCGGCCGCCCGGGCAATCTGCCGGTTGGCCGGCACATGCGCAGCATTCATTCGGCGATTATACAGGACCGGCAAAAAACCTGGTGCGGGCGGGATGGGCTCGCCCGCACCAGGTTTTTTCGGCAATTTACAGATCGTTTACAACCACCAAACGCTCCCTTTGCAACGCCCGCATAGAATTTGGAAAGATGAGCGGTGATTATCGGGCGTCGCAGCAGGCTTCGCCCACTGCGACTCCCGAAAATCCCCCAATTTTCAAACAAGATCAAAAGGAGACCCACACCATGAAAAAGAAAATCCTGATCCTCACGCTCGCCGTCCTGGCAGTCTCAGCACTGGCGCTGAGCGCCTTCAGCTTTGCCCGGGCTGCCGGACCCGGTTTCCCGGCCGGCAGTGCCGGTGGACCGAGCCCGATCTTCGCCCACCCCCACAACGAAAGGGGCGACGGACCGCTCCGCCCGTATATCGAGGAGGCCTCCGCCGAGATCCTCGGGATCCCCGTGGAAGCGCTCCGGGAATCCCTGGATGACGGGACGAAGATGGACGAATTGCTTGAAACGGCCGGTCTCACCCATCTCGAGTTCCGGCAGGCCCTGGACGCCGCGACCCCCGGGATCGTGCGGGCCGCCCTGGCGGACGAGGCCATCTCCGATGAGTTGGCCGAGCGGATCCTGGAATTTGGCCTGCCTTATTGCCACTGGCGGCACGACCGCCGCGGGCCGGGCGGACCCGGTGGAAATGGCCCCTTCGGCCAGAATGGCTGAGTCGATAATCAACCGGACAAAAACAAACCGGCGGCGGGCTCTGCCCGCCGCCGGTTTGTTTTTGTCCGGTTGATTATCGAACTCCCCCTTGCTTCAGAACACCCGTTCTATTATAATAAACGGCACACAAGGAGGTCTCCATGGCTGAAACAGGTGCAAAAGAATTTGCGGCGGGGCTGCGCAGCGACGCCGTCTCCAACGCCACCGGCAAGGGCTGGCGCGAATGGTTCAGCATCCTCGACCAGGCCGGCGCCGCCCGGCTGCCCCACACCGACATCTCCCGCTTCCTGCATGAGAGCCAGGGTCTGTCCAGCTGGTGGAGCCGGACGGTCACCGTGGGCTACGAGCAGACGATCGGCCGGCGGACAGGCCTGTGGGCCGGCGAGAGCCAGGTCGCCCGCGTCCGCCGCTCGTTCTCCGTCCCCGTCCCCCGCCTTTACCGGGCCTGGGCGGACGAGGCGCAGCGGGTCCGCTGGCTCCCCGGGCAGCCGATCCTGATCCGCAAGGCCATCCCGGAGGAATCGCTGCGAATCACCTGGAGCGACAATGTCTCCGGCGTCAACGTCCGCTTCGGCGACGATGACCCGCTTCGCAGCCGCGTGCAGGTCGAGCATGTCCGCCTGCGGAGCGAAGATCAGGTTCGGGTCATGGCGGCCTATTGGGAGACGGCCCTCGAGCGGCTGGACCGCTTTCTGCACACTACTTGAGAGATCTTGAACACTCCAACGACCGGGATGAGGCGCTTTCGTTTCCGGACTGGCCCGGCATGAGACCCGCCACGCCAGGCAGTTGGCGCTTGACCGGAGCCGGGCAAATGCCAGGAATTGCACATGTCGACTGAGCCGCCCGATGCTACGAAATTCAACCTCCTGGTCTGGGACCTGGTGCGGACCGTTCCGCGCGGCCGGGTGACGACTTATGGGGAAGTCGCCATCACGCTCGGGCTGCCGGAGGGCGTGGACCCAGAGATCTACCGGGCTTTCGGCCCCCGCTGGGTCGGCACGGCCATGGCCGTTTGCCCGGATGATGTTCCCTGGCAGCGAGTGGTAAACTCGGAGGGCCGTATCAGCATCCGCAAAGGCAGCGGGCATCTCGAACAGCGCGCCCTGCTCGAGGCGGAAGGTGTATGTTTCGATGGAGCGGACCGGATCGATCTGGCCGTCTACGGGTGGGACCGGCCGCCTGCGCCGCGGCAGGGAAATCTTTTTTAATAATGGCAAAATGGAATTCGATGTGCACCCACCGCGTCCGGATCGAATCGGCCGGGGACGTCGACCCGGAACTGCTCGGCTGGCTCCAGAAAGCCTATGACGCTGCCTGAACCGGCCCGCTGCCCGTGGGTCCCGCTCGACAAGCCCCTCTATGTCCGTTACCACGACGAGGAATGGGGTGTCCCGGTCTTCGACGGCGAAGCCCTGTTCGCCAAGCTCTGCCTGGATGGCGCCCAGGCCGGGCTGAGCTGGTGGACGATCCTCCAGCGGCGGGAGAACTACTACCGGGTCTTCGACGGCTTTGAACCTGCAAAGATCGCCGGTTACGACGAGGCGAAGATCGCTGCCTTGCTGCAGGACCCGGGCATCATCCGCAACCGCCAGAAAGTGCGGTCCGTGATCGGGAACGCCCGCGCCTATCTTGCGCTCGTGGAAGAGACCGGCAGCTTCAGCCGCTTCCTGTGGGATTTCGTCGGTGGCGCGCCCCAGGTGAACGCGCCTGCGGCTATGTCGGACTACCGCGCCACCAGCCCGGAGGCCGAGGCGATGAGCAAAGCGCTGAAGAAACGCGGCTTCTCGTTCGTCGGACCGACCATTGTCTATGCCTTCATGCAGGCAGTCGGGATGGTCAACGACCATTCGGTAGATTGCTTCCGAAAAAACCGGGTTTAGAACCTATCCGAAAATTACCGACTTGATTAGATCGCAAAAATGGAAGTAGAATCAGGCTTCGCACAACCTCTTCCCCCCTTAAAGTTGGAGAGCCGGGTTGCCAACCCGGCTCTCAAATAAGGAGGAGAAGAAGAGTTATCGCCCTTCCCCTATATTGTAGAGAAAAACGACCGATCCGTCTTGACGATTAACCTACGCAAATTATACGTTTACCCACCGTTTTTTTATTGATTTTGCGTACAATAGGTTTTTTGTCAGAAATTGTGAAGAAAATATAAAGAACGATCCGCACAAGGATGTCTATGAAACAGGCCATATTCACCGAAAACCTCGGCAGGGTTTACAAGCTGCGCGGCGGTAAAAAAGAGGACCCCAGGGAGCTGGTCGCCCTCGACGGCGTCAACGTGGAGGTCGCGCAAGGGGAGCTGTTCGGGCTGCTCGGTCCGAACGGCGCCGGGAAGACGACGCTGATCAAAATCCTGACGACCCTGCTGTCCCCCACCACCGGCCGGGCGGAGGTGGCCGGGTTCGACGTCGACCGGCAGCCCGAGCAGGTCCGGCCGCGCATCAACATGGTCTCCGGCGGCGAGTCGTCCGGTTACGGGCTGCTGACCGTGCGAGAGAACCTGTGGATGTTCGCCCAGTTCTATGGGATCCCATCGAAGATCGCCAACGCCCGGATCAAGGAGATGCTGGAGATCGTCGGGCTGGGGGATCGGATCAACACCAAGTCGTCCGACCTGTCCACCGGGCTGCGGCAGAAGATGAACATCGTCCGAGGCTTCCTGACCGATCCGGACGTCCTGTTCCTGGACGAGCCGACTCTCGGGCTGGACGTTGGCGCCGCGCGGGACGTCCGCAAGTTCATCCGCGCCTGGATGGAGGAGTCTGCAGACCGGACCCTGCTGCTGACCACCCATTACATGGTCGAGGCGGACGACCTGTGCGACCGGGTCGCCATCATCAACGGCGGGAAGGTCCTGGCTTGCGACACGCCGGCCAACCTGAAGCACTCGCTCCAGCGCGACGCCCTGTTCCGGCTGGAAGTTTCCCCGCTGAACGGGCTGTCTCCGGAGATCTTCGAAGCGATCCCGGGGGTCCGCAAGACGGTCCACCGCCCGCGTGACGGGCGCTCGGTGCTCGAGTTCATCCTGGAGGAGGAGAACGTCCTGGCGGCCGTGATGAGCAGCCTGACCGAGAACGACCTGACGGTCATGAACCTTCAGAAGCGCGAGCCGACCCTGGAGGACGTCTTCGTCGAACTGGTCGGAAAGAGCATGTCGGAGGTGGAACATGGCGGTGGGTGAGCGCGTCTTCATGGCCCGGGGGATCCGGAAAAACACCGGTGCGCGGCTGTTCATCCAGACCGTCCTGGCCCGGGCCTACCCGCGCGTGATCGGGCAGCAGCGCGAGAAATCCTGGGTCTTCTTCGACATCGCCCTGCCGATGATCGCGGTCTCGTCGTATGTCTTCGTCTACCGGGCGATCGGTGCGCCGGATGACTACGTCGGCTTCGTCGTCATGGGCGGTGCGATGACGGCCTTCTGGCTGAACGTACTGTGGAGCATGTCCAGCCAGCTATACTGGGAGAAGGAGACCGGCAACCTCGGACTCTATATTATGGCGCCAAACTCGCTGATGGCGATCCTGCTCGGGATGGCGCTTGGCGGGATGTTAGCGACGACGATGCGGGCGCTGGTCATCACCGTGCTCGGCAGCTGGTTCTTTGACGTCAACTTCGTCGTGACCAGCTATTTTCAGCTCTTCGCCGTCTTTATGCTGACGATGGTGGCCCTGTACGGGATGGGGATGATGTTCGCTTCGCTGTTCCTGCTGCTCAGCCGGGAGGCGTGGCATTGGTCCAACCTGGCGCAGGAGCCGGTCTACCTGGCGTCCGGGTTTTACTTCCCGATCAAGAGCTTCAATTTCTGGATCGCAGCCGGTGCATCGATCATCCCTTTGACCCTCGGGATGGACGCGATGCGGCAGCTCGTCTTCGAGACCGGGCCGACGCTCGGGTTCGCCAGCGTCCCGCTGGAGATCGGCGTGCTGACCGGCCTGGCAGTCCTGTTCCTCGTCGGAGCACGGTGGCTGCTGCGCTACATGGAACGGTTGGCGATCCGGGAAGGACGGATCACAGAGAGCAGGAGGTAAGCGACCGATGGCTGCATCCGAAACGATCGCCAACGCGGGCCGACCGGTAGCCCGTTTCTGGCACTCCTTCAGGACCGCTGCCTGGCTCGGCTGGCAGATCGAATCCAACTGGACCGACCTGCTCGTGTTCGCAATCTATTCGATCATCAAGCCGCTGGCCAGCTCCGCCATCCTCGTGGTCATGTACGCGATCATCACCGGCGGGAACTTCGAATCGCCCGTGTTCCCGTATATCTACCTTGGGAACGCCTTCTACCAGTACGTCGGTGCGATCATGGCCGGGATCTCCTGGGCCGTGATCGAGGACCGGGAGCACTACCGCACCTTGAAATACATCTACGTCGCCCCGCTCAATATCCCTTCGTACCTGCTCGGACGCGGGATCGCCCGGTTCCTGACGGGGACGATCTCGGTGGCCGTCGTCGTCCTGACCGGTGTGCTGTTCCTCAAGGTCCCGGTTGATCCGGCACTTGTGAACTGGCCGCTCTTCCTGGTCTCGCTGCTGATCGGGGTAATTATGCTGGCGATGATGGGGCTGATCCTGGCGGGGATCACCCTGCTGATTGCCAACCACGTCTGGTTTCTCGGGGAGGGGGTGGCCGGGGCGCTGTACCTGTTCAGCGGAGCCATCTTCCCGCTGGAGGTCCTGCCGGCCTGGCTGCGCCCGGTCGGCTTCGCCATGCCGATCACCTACTGGCTGGAGCTGATCCGGCGGTCGCTTGTCGGGCAGGTGGCCGAGGCCTTTCCCACGCTGGCCGGCTTCAGCAGCGGCGAGCTGCTGGCGATCCTGGCCGGGATGACCGTCCTGTTCGGGACGGCCTCGATCTTCATCTTCCGCCGCTGCGACCATCTCGCCCGCGAACGGGGGATGATCGATATGACGACGAATTATTAATTCCGCAAAATCGGGGCGCACCGGGAAAAATTACCCGGTGCGCTCCAATTTTGCGTTACACTCCATAAGCGTTGAGGTCAACAACCGCCTTCCTTAGGATCGTCGACCGGCAAACATTCATCGTGACCGGTTTGGCGATGCTTTCGACTTATCTGAGCCGCCGCTTCGGGGTCGTCGGCGAACTGCCGATCGACCTGATCGGGATCGCCGTCGTCTTCCCGCTCGTCTTCTCGATCAACAGCGCCTACCGGATGCGTGAAGACGCGCTGCTGGCCTTTGCGAACTTGAAGGGGAGTTCGATTGCCCTGTTCTACGCGCCTCGCGATTGGGGGAAGGACAAAGAAGCAGCGCAGCGGGCCCGCACGTTGATCGATGAACTGCTGCACGTCCTCTCCGCCGATGTTCGGGAAAAAAGCCGGCAAAACCATGACGTGCGCCTGGGCAGGATCTTCGAGATCTATTCGGAGATCTCCGTCTCGATCGAGCGGCTGCGCAGACGGGGCGGCTCTTCCGAGGACGTCTCTCGCGCCAACGAGTACCTGAAGAACATGATGGTCGATATCGAGCGAATGAACAACATCGCTTACTATCGGACCCCCATTTCCTTGCGGGCGTTCACGCGCGTATTCGTGAACCTGCTACCGATCCTGTTCGGGCCGCATTTCGCCTCCCTCGATTATCCGGCGTTCCCGGTTGTCAGCTACGTTGTCGCGGGGCTTTACGCTTTCGTCCTGGTCAGCCTGGACAACGTCCAGGACCACCTGGAAAACCCGTTCGACGGGATCGGGGTCGACGACCTGCAGCTTAACGTGGTGGACGAGTTGATCGAACTGCTGGAGGAATAAATATGGCAAAACCCATCGTATTGATCACAGACGGCCTGGAAGAAGCCGGGCTGAAGCTCCTGGCCGAGGCCGCCGAGGTCAAAGACTGCACCGGGATTTCGGCGGAGGATCTGCCGGCCGCCCTGGCCGCTGCGGACGCCGTCATCGTCCGGAGCCGGACGAAGATGACGGCGTCCGTCCTCGAAGCGGCGAGCCGGCTTAAAGTCATCGGCCGGGCCGGGATCGGGGTCGACTCGATCGATATCGACTCGGCCAGGACCTGCAAGATCGTCGTCGTCAACACCCCGGTCGCGACCACCACGGCGGTCGCCGAGCACGCCCTGGCACTGATCCTGGCCCTGGCCCGCCGGATCACGGCCGCCGACGCCTCGATGAAGCAGGGCAAATGGCTCAAGAACGACCTGATGGGCGTGGAGCTGGCCGGACGGACCCTGGGGATCATCGGGGTCGGCAAAATCGGTCTGGCCGTTGCCCGCCGGGCTTCGCCCTTCCACCTGGAGATCATCGGCTACGATCCATACATGCAGCCCGAAGCGCTGCGCGCCGCAAACGTCGAACCGGTCGAACTCAACGCGCTCTACGCCCGGGCGGACATCCTCTCGCTGCACGTCCCGCTCACCCCTGAGACGCAGGGGATGCTCGACGACGACGCCTTCAAAAAGGTCAAACCCGGCGTACTCGTGGTCTCGACTTCCCGGGGCGAGGTGATCGATGAAGCCGCCCTCCTCGAAGCCCTGCAAAGCGGCCGGGTGGCAGGCGCAGCACTGGACGTTTTCAGCAAAGAACCGCCCGGGCTGACCCCGCTGGTTGCGCATCCGAACGTGATCGCCACCCCGCACATCGCAGCGCAGACGGGGGAAGCCCAGGAGCGGGCAGCCGTCGATATCGCAACGGAGGTTTTGAACGCCCTGGGGGATCAGCCGCTTCGTTGGCGCATCGTGTGATGAGCGAAACGAAAACCACTCCAACGATCGTCGTCATGCACGGGGATCAGACCGGTGAGGAACTCCTGCTGGATGCGCTGCGGGTCCTCGAAACCCGGCTGATCCGCCAGCCGCTCGAGTTCCTGCATTTCGATCTCGGCCTGTCTAACCGCCAGTCTACGAAGAACATCGTCGTTCACGAAGCGGCCGCGGCCGCGGTGCGGACCGGGCTGGCCCTGAAAGCCGCCACGATCACACCGGAGAAAAAGGGCGATGTCGGGTCGCCGAACGCGATCCTGCGCGAGGAGATAGCCGGAAAGGTGATCCTGCGGACCGGCCGGCGCATCCCAAACATCCGCCCGATGGGCGGCGTCCATGCCCCGATCGCCATCGTGCGCATGGCGGTCGAGGATGCATATGGGGCGAAAGAGTGGCGTGAAGGCACCGGCACCGCGGAGCGGGCCTACCGGACCTCGGTCATCACCCGTTCCACCTGCAGGGCGGTGGCCGAATTCTCGTTCCAATATGCCCGGCGGAACCGGGCCCGCGTGTTCGGCGGTCCCAAGTTCACCGTCAGCCCGGTCTACGAGGGGATGTTCAAGGAAGAGCTGGACGCGGCAGCCGAACGGAATCCGGACGTCCTTTACCAACCGCTCCTGATCGACGCGACCTTCGCCCTCTTGCTTCAGACCAGCGGAGAACCACTGGTGATCCCGGCGCTCAACCGCGACGGGGATCTGCTCTCGGACATGGTCCTTCAAATGTACGGCAGCATCGCCGGCAGCGAGAGCCTCGTGCTCGGTTTCGACGACGACTCCCTGGAAGTCGCCACGGTGATGGCGGAGGCCCCACACGGAACCGCGCCGGCCCTGGAGGGGAAGAACATCGCCAACCCGATGGCCATGATCCTGGCGTGCGCAGCCCTGCTCGTCTACGTCCGATCATCTGAGGCGGACCGGGCCTCGCGGGCCATTTACGAGAGCGTCTTCGAAACGCTTTACGACGGCGGCGCCACCCCGGATTTGGGCGGTCAGATGACGACCACCGAGTTCACCGACGAGGTGATTCGACGCGTCGCCGCCAAGCTCGAGGTCTGGTCTACACTGTCCTGACCGGCCGGCCGGTTTCTAAACTGCCCCTTAACCCGCTCCGTTATAATTTTCCACCGCATGGAACGAGCCGGTGTATTCAAACGTTGTCAGGGAAAAACAGGCTATCGAGCACCCTGCCCGGCTTCGCCGGGCAGGGTGCTCGATAGCCTGTTTTTCCACCTGACAAAATGTGGGTGCTCCCAATGAGCGTTATGCACAGGTTCCGCCATCCGGCCGGACGGTCTCACTCCGGCAGCCAGACGACGAAACGGGCGAGACGCACGGTATTCAGCCCGGCGATCGCGGCGGCCCTGTTCTGGCTGGGGCTGACCGGCTGCACCCCGGCCGAGCCCGCACCGCGGATCACGGCGATCCCGACCGAACTGCTGCCGACCTCGATCGCCCTGACTGTGCAGGCGCAGACGACCCCCGGGTCACCGCCTGCCGGCGCGTCCGCTGCCGGGAGCGGTCAACAGGCCGGGGAAACCGGATCTGCGCCAGCTCCAGCCGCGACCGCGACTTCACCACTCGCCGAGGCCATTCCATCCGCCACGGCGAGCCTGGCCCCCAGAGCCACCGTCTCGCCAACCCCGACCGCGGCGCCGGAAATTCCGGCGGCTGAGATTGAGATCACTGCGCCGGGCACGCTTTCGAAGGTTATTTCCCCGATCCCGGTCCGGGCGCTGCTGATACCCGGCGACCAGGGACGGGTGACGATCGACCTCCTCGGGGAGAACGGCCGGCTGCTGACCCGCCAGATCGTCGTCCTCAACCCCGACCTGGGTCGCAAAGCCGGCCTGGTTTTGGACCTGGTGTACGAGATCCCGGTCGAAGTCGAACTCGGCCGGCTCGTCATCTACCGGCAGGATGAAAGCGGTCGCACGACGGCGCTTTCATCGGTGGACCTGGTCCTGCTGGATTCGGGTCAACCCGATTACAATCCGATACTCGACCGCTCGGCTGCCGTCATCATCCAGGAACCGCTGCCCGAAAACCTCGTACAGGGCGGGACCGTCCTCGTCTCGGGTCTCGCCCGACCGTCTGCCGGGGGAGGGCTGGTTGCCGAACTGATCGGGGAGACCGGCCAGGTGGTCGGCCAGCGCGTCTTCGATGTGACTGCGGGTGCGGGCGAGGTGTACGCCTCGTTCAGCGTCGAAATCCCGTACAATGTCGCCGAGCCAACCTGGGTTCTGCTGATCATCCGCGAGCGCGGAGAGCGGATCCCGGGGATTGTCTATCTCACCAGCACGGAGGTCTTACTCAGTCCATGATCCCGCACCTACTGCTGCATCTCCACTCACGGAGGTTTCACAACGCCGCGAATGCGATCGCACTTGCGGTCCTTGCTGCTTCGCTTCTGGCCGCCTGCTCGACCGGCCCGTCCACGGCGATCCCGCTGCCGACTGCCAAAGTCCCAAGCCTTTTCGAGGTCAACAGCGCAATCGATCATTGGGAAACGTCCGGCAACGATAATTATTTCGTTGCCGTGGAGGAGACGAGCGCCGCCGGGACCTTCCTGTACCGGGTCGTGATCATGGACGGGGAAATCCAGGCGGCGCAGCGTCTGGAGCTGGTCGACGGAGCCTGGCAGCAGCCGGTCGCCCTCGACCGGGACACGGCCGAGCAGTACACGGTCGATGCGCTCCACGAGCGCATCCTGAACGACATCCAGGGGGAAGGGGCGGCACCGCTCAACATGCTCGTTGTCTACGACGATGTCGACGGACACCCGACCCTGGTCGATGCAACCGCCATACAGAGCTACAACGAGGCGGGTCAGATCAGGCTGAACCGGGAGCATTCGTATGTCCTGACGATCGCCGTGGATGTGCTGCTCGAAGACAGCTTCGGAGCGAATAAAAACCCGATACTGACCCTGACGCGCAGCGGCGGCGAATCGGCCGCCTGCAGCACGCTTCGGATCTACGACGACGGTACGTCGCTCTATGCCGACAACTGCCGCCAAATCCTGCTCCAGCTGCGCCCTCCGGAGGACAGCTTCACCCGGCTCCAGGACCTGGTGGCCGATTTCGCAAACATAATTGAAACCAGGATGGTTGATGGCCAGGCACAAGAATTCATCCTGCACGGCACCGGGGATGTGGACCCGGGCCCGGAAGCCTCGGCCGAAATTTGGGATCTGGCGCTCTCGCTGGACGAACTGCTTTCCCGGCCGATCGGAGAAGGGATCACCTTGCTGGTCCGGGGCGGCGACGCCATGTTCGGCGTCGACATGCGCAGCAGCCTCTCCCAGCCGGCGACGATCGACCTGTCGCCCCCGCTCCACGGCGGTCTGGTGAATGGATCGGGGGATCTGCTGGTTTACAGCGACGCTGCAGGGCTGAAATGGCTGGAAACGGTCAGCGGGGATGCGGGCACTTACTTTTCAAACACGGCGGCGACATGGGTCGTGCCGGTCGCGATGACCGGGGATGAGCGGGTGGTCCTGAATCGCTATTCGTCCGGATCCGATCAGGTGGAATGGGGTTGGGTTTCGCTGGAAGAACGGTCCTGGCAGCCCCTGCCGGTCCTTGGGAGCTGTATAACCGATGTGGGCGCCAGCCCGGTTGACGGGCGGCTGGCGGTGGCGACGGGGAGCGGCGACGGCTGCGAGTCGGAAGCCGCCGTCTGGGTCATCGACCTGGCCGCGGGGGAGGCCGTGCCGATCGCCGAAGAAATGGGCGGAGCGGAACACATCGCCTGGTCGCCGGACGGTGCGTGGCTGGCGTATGCGGCGCCCGGGGGGAGCGTCGGCCAGGTCTATATTCTTCGTCCGGACGGCACGGAACGCACCGCGCTGACCGGGCACATTTCCGGTCTGGTCAGCGGCCTCGTGTGGAGACCGGGCGGGGAAACCCTGGTTTATGGGCTTCAGGGCGCCGGGGAAGCGGACGGGCTGTACGAAATGGATCCGGAGAACGGGGAAGCGGTCCTTTCGCTCCTGGGCGAGAACCTGGCGCCGATCGGGTTCGATCCATCCGGTGAATTCCTTGCTGTTGCGGAAGGAGCGGATCTCGTTATTTGGGTCCTTTCGTTCGGACAGGTGCAGCCGGCGGCCCCGGGCGGCGCGGAGAACGGGTTTGTCGGCTTTATCGGTGGTGCAACCGAAGAGTAGCCCCACGACAATCCCTTAAAACGGGAGCGGCGAGCGCGCGGAGTGCGCTCGCCGCTCCGGTTTTAAGAGGTGGTCAGCGTTCCTCGGTGAGGTCCTGGATTCGCAACTCGGCCGAATCGAGGAGATCGGAACAGCGGCGTGTGAGCTGCCGCCCGCGTTCGTAAAGTTCGATGGCTTGCTGCAGCGTCAGGGTCTCGGATTCGAGGGCGGATACCACCTGTTCAAGCTGTTCGAACGCCATCTCGTAGCTCAGTTCTTCTGCGGGATTTGTGGGGACTTCCATTTCAGGTCTCCTGATCCGGTTCCGGCTCGGTTCTCGGTTCCGAAGCAGGCCTCACCAGATATTTGCGCAGCGGAGCGTCGGCCGGGAGCACGGCATCGGCAACGTGGTCGAACTGGGCTCGCCGGAAACCGTGATCCGCCAGGAAGTGGGCGATATCCGGGCCGACATCCTGTTCGTATTTGTCCTGCACGACCAGGTGTTTGGCGCGGTTGGCGACCAGGATCGCAAACCCGGCGGAAAGCATCAACGCCGCAAATGAGTAGACGAAAATGGCGCTGAAATCCACGCCGCGCGTGGCGAAGGTGATCGCCAACAGGATGATCAAGGGCACGATCAACAGACCGCAGCCGAGCCGCAGCGCGTTGTTGAAGGCCTGGCCTGAGAGGTTGATGCTCTGGGTCAGCAGGGTATCGTTAAATTCGACCACCCCTTCGGTCATGATCTGGTACTGTTCGTCGGTCAGGTCTGTCATGCTATCACTCCGCCGCCTTGGAGACGACGACCGGGTAGATCCCATCGTGTACCCGGACATTGAGCCGGTCCCCGCGGGTCGTTTGCGCCACCGAGGCGATCACGGCGCCGTCCGGACCGGTCACGATGGAATAGCCGCGCTGGAGGATCCCTACAGGGTTGGCGGCTTCGAGACGGGCCCGGATCGATCCGAGCTGCAGCCCCGTCCGATCCAGGCGTGCAGCGGCAGCCCGGGCGGTGCGCAGGCTTCGTTCGTCGAGCCGCTGGCGTTCGTTCGCCAGTCGGGCTGTCGGGGCAACCCGTTCGAGCCGGTAATCCATGGCCTCGCAGCCCTGGCGCAAGGTGAACAGGAGGCTCGCGGCCAGCCGGTCCAGGTGTTCGCCGATCTCACGCAGCGCAGATTGGAGCTCGAGGCGGTCCGGGGTGACGAGTTCGGCGGCGGCGGTCGGAGTCGGTGCGCGGAGGTCGGAGGCGAAGTCCGCCAGGGTGAAATCCGTTTCGTGCCCGATCCCGGTGACGACCGGGATCGGGCAGGCCGCGATGGCCCGGACGACGGTTTCGTCGTTGAAGGCCCACAGGTCTTCCAGCGAACCGCCGCCGCGCCCGAGCAGGATCACCTCGGCGCGGCCGTCGGCGGCAAGGCGTTCGAGGCTGCGGACGATCCCCGGCGGGGCGTCGATTCCCTGGACGGCGGTGGGGGCGATCAGGACCTCCGCCAGGGGGTAGCGCCGCCGGATCGTGTTCAGCATATCCTGGAGGGCGGCTCCCGTCGGTGAGGTGACGATCCCGATGCAGGCCGGGGCGGTCGGGACAGGCCGTTTACGGGATGGGTCGAACAGACCCTCGTCTTCGAGCGCCGCTTTGAGCCGCAGAAATTCCTGGTACAGGGCGCCCTGGCCGGCCGGCTGGATCGATTGCATATAAAGCTGGTACTGGCCGCCGGCTTCATAGACGCCGATACCGCCCTGCGCCTCCACCAGGTCCCCGGCGCGTGGGGTGAAGCGCAGCCGCTGGACTTGCGGCTTCCACATCACGCAGCGCAGCGATGCCTGCGCGTCCTTGAGGGTCAGATAAAGGTGACCGGATTGGGGGGTGGAGACGTTGGAGACCTCGCCGGTGACACGCACGTTCTGCAGATCCGGGTCGGTTTCTAACCGGGTCCGGACCAGGCGAGTGAGTTCCCCGACCGTGACGGGCTTCGACGACGCGGAGAAATCCAGGAACATCTGGCTCATGCTGCAAGGATACACGGGGAGGGGCGGTAAGACAAGGGCAGGTCATCCCTCTGCCGGTGAGGGAATTCCCCAACAAGTATGGTTTAATCGAAGGCAGTGAACGAGACACCGGCACCGCCCCGTACACCCCAATCCCTGCGCCGCCTGACATCCTGGCTCGCGGCGCTCTCCCTGGTCGTCGTCCTTTGGCTGGCGATCAACGCGGTGACCGCCGGACGGGAAGTGGCGCCGGACGACGAGACGCCGGTTGCGGGTGGATTGCGTGTGAATGTTGAGGACGGACAGGTCTTCACCGAGCCGGTGGTGAACCTGGCCGGCACGGCACCGCCGGATCGGCTGATCTTCATCAATGGGCAGCCGGTGCCCGTCGGTTCGGACGGGGCATTCGAACTGACCTTGCAGCTCGCGGAGGGGCCGAACCTGATCCTGATCGAAGCCCAGGGCGCCGATGGCGGGACCACTTCGCTGGTCCGGCAGGTGGTGTATTCGGTCCCGGGAGAGGCGGGGGAAGCTGAAGAAGCGGGACCGCCGGCCGGCCGGCAGCCCGAAATTTCGACCGGGCTGCTGGCGTTGGCGTTGGGGGTGATCCTGCTTGCCGTCGTCATCACGCTGATCCGGCGCAGGCGGCCGTGGGTCAACCTGACGACCGATGCGCCGGCGCTGCGCCCGGGTCCAAAAGGCACAGGGCCGGTGGTCACCCTGATCGTCGAGCTGGACCGGGCGGCGCGGATCAGCCTCTATCTGTTGGACGCGCGCGGGCGAACGGTTGCGACCCTGCTCAACAACCGCCGCCGGGGCGCCGGACGGTTGACCTTCCCATTCGACGGGTACAGCGCCGGTGAGCCGGTCCCGGCCGGGGAATACCGGGTGCGGGTCGAGGCCGGCGTGCCGCTGTTCCGGAGCGTGGCCGAAACGGCGCTGTTGGTGAACGGCCCGGGTGGGGAACCGATATTCTGATAGAATCCCATCCGAAGTTACGGAAAACCAGATCATCCGATCGTATGGAGACCAGAATGGACGATGTCCTGATTATCGGTGGGGGGCCTGCCGGCTCAACCACCGCTGCACTGCTCGCAAAACAGGGCCATTCGGTCCGGTTGTTCGAAAAAGAGAAATTCCCCCGCGAACATGTTGGAGAATCACTGCTGCCTTTTTGCTATCCCATCCTCAAAGAGTTGGGCGTCTTTTCGGAGTTGGAGAAGCACTTTGTCCGGAAGCCTGCGGTCCGCTTTTTAAGCAGCGACGGTTCGACGGCCACGAACTGGTGCTTCAACCACGTCATCCACGACGAGAGTTATCTCTCGTTCCAGGTCGACCGCAAGTATTTCGATACGATCCTGCTCCGCAACGCCGCCCGGTTGGGCGCAAACGTCCGGGAACAGAGCCGGGTGACGACGGTGGATTTCGATACCGATCCCGAACGGGTGATCGTCACCGTCCAGGATGAGGCGGGACAGGAGGAGACCTATTCCGGCCGTTTCCTGATCGATGCGAGCGGGCGCAGTTCGTTCATCGCCAACCGCAACCGCTGGCGCGTCCCTGACCCGAACCTGCAGCGGACGGCCCTGTGGACGCATTGCTTCGACATCGCCGAGATGAAAGGCGGGTTGGAGTACGGGGCATCGCTGATCGTCTACCTGGGCGGCGACAAGCGCGGCTGGATCTGGGCGTTTCCGCTCGGTGATAAACACCTGACCGTCGGGGTGGTGCTGGAGAACAGCTATCTGCGCGAGCGCAAACGGGCCATCTCCGAATCGGGAGACCGGGATTGGCGGATCGCCATTTTCGAAGAGGAGCTCTTTGAGTCCCCTTTTATCAAAGACCTGCTTGCGGGGGCCCGGATGATGGATATCCCGTATATCGAGGGCGATTACTCGTATAAATCGGACTTCAAATTTGGGTCGCGGTTTGCGATGGTGGGCGACTCGGGCCAGTTCATCGATCCGATCTTTTCGAGCGGGATCTACCTGTCGATGAAGTCGGCGACTCTCGTGAGCGCCCGGCTGCACGCGATGCTGTCGGATGGGGACATGGATCATAACCGGCTGAACGACATCTACGAGACGGTCAACGGGGCGTACAGCCTGGTCAAGCGGCTGATCGAGATGTACTACAACCCGCATTCGATCACGTTTGCGGAGGTCGGTCGGGCGGCCAATCAGAAGGAGCACGAGATCGCCATGGCGGCCGGGCATTACTTCCTGTCCGGGGATTTCTTCGAGAACCAGGCCCGCTACCAGCCTTTGCTGGACCTGCTCGCAAAGCCGCGCGACTTTCAGCGGTTCAAGGTTGCGGTGATCGACCGGTATGACCGGCCGCACGAGAAGTGCGAGATCGATGAGGCGACGGTCATCTTCCCGAAATAAGCGGGTCGAGATCGCGAAAAACAAGCGGCCCGGCGGGGTATCCCGCCGGGCCGCTTGTTTTTCGCGATCTCGACCCGTTATTCCGCGTAATCCAACGCCGCCTGCGCCGCTGCCAGCCTGGCGATCGGCACTCGGAACGGCGAACAGCTCACGTAGTTCAGCCCCAGCCGGTGGCAGAGCGCGATGCTTTCGGGATCCCCCCCGTGCTCTCCGCAAACGCCGATCTCGAGATCCAACCGGGCCCCCCGGCCTTTATTGACGGCAATTTCCATCAGGTTCCCGACCCCATCCTCGTCGATCGTCTGGAAGGGGTTGACCAGGAGTATCCCATCCTCGATGTATTTCACCAGGAAATTGCGCTCCGCGTCATCTCTTGAATAACCGAACGTGAATTGGGTCAGATCGTTCGTTCCAAACGAGAAGAACTCGGCCACCTCTGCGATCTGGTCGGCGGTCAGGCCGGCGCGAGGAATCTCGATCATCGTCCCGAACTTGTACGAAAACGACACCCCTTTCTCTTCCATCACCGCCTTCGCGATCTCCTCCAGCTTCGGCTGGATGAAATGCAGTTCGTTGACGTGCCCGGTCAGCGGGATCATGACCTCCGGGTGCGGCTCGAACCCGCGCAGCTTGACGTCCGCGGCGGCCTCAAAGATGGCCCGCACCTGCATCGAGACGATCTCGGGCATCATGACGCTCAACCGGACACCGCGCAGACCCATCATCGGGTTGCTCTCGTGCAGCGCCTGGATGCTGCCCAGCAGCTTATCCTTCTCCGGGACGTTCTCTCCCTTGAGCCGCGCCTCGATCACCTCTTCCAGCAGCGCATGCTCGTCCGGCATGAATTCGTGCAGCGGCGGGTCGATCAGCCGGATGATCACCGGCAGCCCGGTCATGGCCTCGAACAGCCCGTCGAAATCGACCCGCTGGAACGGCAGCAGCTTGTCCAGCGCCGCCTGGCGGCCTTCCACCGAGTCGGACAGGATCATGTCCTGTACGATCGGCAGCCGTTCGGTCTCGAAGAACATGTGCTCCGTCCGGCACAACCCGATGCCTTTCGCACCGTACGTGCGCGCCCGCCGGGCATCGTCCGGGTAGTCGGCGTTCGCCCAGACCTGGAGACCCTTATCCGGCCAGCCCTCCGGCGCTTTGCGGATCCCGGGGGTCGCGGCGATCTCGTCGGCCCAGTCGAGCAAGCGCAGCAGGTCGGTCTGCTCTTCAAGCGTCGGCGCGATGGTATCGATCTCGCCGACAAAGACTTCCCCCGTCGTCCCGTCCACCGAGAGCCAATCGCCTTCGGAGACCGTCACGTCCCCGGCTGTCAGCCGGCGGTTGGCCTGGTCGATCCGGATCGCCGAGGCGCCGACCACGCACGGGATCCCGAACTGGCGGGCCACCACCGCAGCGTGAGACGTCGCCCCTCCTTCGCTGGTCAGGATGCCTTTTGAGGCCAGCATTCCGTGGACGTCGTCCGGCTTGGTGAACGGCCGGACCATGATCACATCCTGCCCATCTTCTTGATGCTTCCGCTCGGCCGTGTCGGCATCGAAATAGACCCGGCCCACCGCAGCACCCGGCGAGGCGTTGACCCCGCGGGCGATCAGCTTGCCGCTCTCCTCGGCCTCCCGCTTTGACTCGAAATTGAACTGCGGGTGCAGCAGGGTATCGACATCGGTGGGTTTGACTTTCCGAACCGCTTCTTCTTTTGAGATCAGGCCCTCATCGGCCATATCCACGGCGATCTTGACGATCGCCTTGGCGGTCCGTTTTCCGTCCCGAGTCTGCAGCATCCAGAGTTTGCCGCGCTCGACGGTGAACTCGACGTCCTGCATCTCCCGGTAGTGATCCTCCAGCCGGCGGCAGACCTCGATAAAATCTGCATACGCCTGCGGGAGGGTGTCCTCCATATTCGTGATCGGCTCGGTGTTGCGGATCCCGGCGACGACGTCCTCGCCCTGGGCGTTCAGCAGGTAGTCGCCATACAGGATCTTCTCGCCCGTGGCCGGGTCACGGGTGAAAGCCACCCCGGTCCCCGAATCCCAGCCCATGTTCCCGAACACCATCGTCTGGATATTGACCCCGGTGCCCAGGTCATGCGGGATGCCGGCCGCGTTGCGGTAGTCGATGGCGCGCTTGCCGTTCCAGCTCTCGAAAACGGCTTCCGTGGCCAATCGCAGCTGCTCGTTCGGGTCCTGCGGGAAATCGCGCCCGATCTCCGCCTTGATCGTGGCCTTGAAAGCCTCGGTCATCGTTTTCCAGTCCTCGGCGGTCAGGTCGGTGTCGGTCTTGTAGCCCTTCTCGGCCTTGTATTTCTCGAGCGGATGCTCGAAGGCGTCGTCGTCGATCCCGAGCACGACCGATCCGAACATCTGGACGAGCCGGCGGTAGGAATCGTAGACGAAGCGCTCGTCGCCGGTCAGCGCGGCCATCCCCGCCGCCGTCTCGTCGTTGAGCCCGATGTTCAGGACTGTGTCCATCATCCCAGGCATCGAGTTCTTCGCCCCGGACCGGCAGGATACCAGCAGCGGGTCGGACGGGTCGCCAAACTTCTTACCGGTCTCCATCTCCGTGGCCCGCATAGCCTCGAGCTCCTGTTCCCACATGCCGTCCGGGAACTGCATCCCGGCCTTGAGATAGGCGTTGCAGGCTTCGGTCGTCACCGTGAAACCCGGGGGAACCGGTGCGCCGATACGAGTCATTTCCGCCAGGTTGGCGCCTTTCCCGCCCAACAGCGAACGGACCTTGTCCCATACCCCCCCGACATAATTTTCCGCTTCATCCACTTCGCGGAACAGATAGACCCATTTGGTCGTCATGAGTGTGAAACCTCCAGTAAGAGACTTTTGAACCTTTCCGAAAATGGGGAGCGATTTGGGGCGGCTGCAGCAGATCCGCAGTCGCCCCCAAATCGCCAATGCCTTTCGTAACCCGGGGGATTTTACCATGCCCGGACATTCGGCGGACCGGCTCACGGGAGGAGGGTCACAAAAGAGGAGCGCGCCATGCATAAGAGCCTACCGATCCCACCAAAGGTCTTCGCCCTGATCGCCGGGTTTGCCCTGGTCGCCGCCGCCTGCGTGAACCCGGTCCAGGCCGCCGGATCGCCCACCCCCTGGCCGATACAGACACCCACGGGCACCGCCGCGCCCTGGGGGGGCACGGCGGCTCCCACCGCCACCATCCCCGCCTCGAGCACCACCGTCCCCCTCCCGCGCCCCATATGCACCATCGAATGGGCCTGGCGGGATGCGGGCCTGACGATCACGGCGGTCGACGTTTCACGCTCAGACGGTCTCGCCCCGGGCGATCTCATCCTTGCGATCGACGGCCGTGCCGCCGAAGTCGTGATCGCCGAGATCGAGAGCGGCCTCGGCAATGTGGGCGACCCGGCGCTGCGCCGTGCCCTGGCGCTGGATGCGCTGCTCTACGGGAACGAGATCCTGGTCCTCCGCGTCCGCCACGGGCAGCAGCCGGCGTATTTTTACATCCTGAGGCCGGATTGCCGCGTGTAGGTAGGTCAGCGTTTTTTGCTTTTAAGCGTACGCGGTATACTATCAAAAAATTAAGTATCAGGAGTCCACCCATGGCCGAACCCTTCCGCCTGACCTACGCCACCATGTACGATCCGCCCGAGCACCTCCACGAAAGCTACGATGCCGCCGTGGCCGATCTGAAGGCGGACCTCGGCCGGGAATACGGCATGATCATCAACGGAGAGGAGCGTTTCAGCGACGAAAAATTGGAAGACACCTCCCCGATCGACACCGGCATCGTCCTGGGGGTCTTCCAGAAAGGCACGGAGCAGGACAGCCGGGATGCCGTCGCAGCCGCCAAAACCGCCTCTCGTGCCTGGGGCCGTCTGCCCTGGGGTGAGCGGGTCGATCTGCTGCGTAAAGCCGCCGCCCTGATCGACGAACGGGTTTACAAATTCGGCGCCGTCCTCTCGATGGAGGTCGGCAAGAACCGGATGGAGGCCCTGGCCGACGCGGCCGAGACTGCCGACCTGATCCGCTACGCCTGCGACCAGATGGAAGCCAACAACGGCTACATCGTGGAGATGGGCGTCGACCCGCTCGTCGGCTATACCGCCCGGAACGTCTCCGTCTTGCGGCCCTACGGCGTCTGGGCGGTCATCTCCCCGTTCAACTTCCCGGGCGCGCTGACCGGCGGTCCTGCCGGCGCCGCACTGGTGACCGGGAACACGATCGTCATCAAGCCTGCGTCCGACACCGTCTTCACCGTCCGCCTGCTGGTGGAATGCTTCCGCGATGCGGGGATCCCGGACGGGGTCTTCAACTACGTCACCGGCGGCGGGAGCACGGTCGGCCAGGCGATCATCGACAGCCCGGATGTCGACGGGGTGACCTTCACCGGTTCGTTCGATGTCGGGATGGGAATCTACCGCGCCTTCGCCGCCGGAAAATACCCGCGGCCGACCATTCTCGAGATGGGCGGGAAGAACCCTGCCGTCGTCTCCCGCAACGCCGACCTCGATCGAGCCACCGCCGGGATCATCCGCTCCGCCTTCGGACTCCAGGGCCAGAAGTGCTCGGCGGCCTCCCGGGTCTACATCGAAGGACCGGTCTACGACGAGATGCTCGAACGGCTGAAGCAGGCCACCGAAAAACTCGTCGTCGGTGACCCGACCCGGCGGGAGACCTTCATGGGTCCAGTGATCAATAAGTGGGCCTACAACGATTTCAAGAACTTCACCGAGGACCTGTCCCAGAACGGATCGTTCCTGGCCGGCGGGAAGGTCCTGACCGAAGGCGACTACGGTCGCGGTTATTTTTGCGCCCCGACCTTTGCGACGGGGACCCCGGACGAGCACAAGCTCTGGAAGCAGGAAATGTTCCTGCCGATCTCGATGATCCGGAAAGTAGACAGCCTGGAGGAGGCCATGGCCTTTGCCAACGACGTCGATTACGGCCTGACCGCCGGGATCTACGGCAGCGAGGACGAGGTGGACTGGTTTTTCGAGAACATCGAAGCCGGGGTCACCTACGCCAACCGGCCCCAGGGCGCCACCACCGGTGCGTGGCCGGGTTTCCAACCGTTCGGCGGCTGGAAAGGCTCCGGTTCGTCCGGCAAGAACGCGGGTGGGCTGTACTACCTGCCGCTCTACATGCACGAACAAAGCCGGACCCTGATCGTATAAAGGTCTTCAAAAATGAGCCCCGGCCCGCGCGGCGTGCGGGCCGGGGCTCATTTTTTGCGAATTCGTATGGAAACAGCACGCAGGCTCGGGTATTTTTTCCTGGTCCTGGCTTTTATCTTTTACATCGCTTCCACCCAGGCTGAAACCGCCGGCCCGGTGGTCCGAGGCCAGCTGGTCGTCTTCCGAATCTTGTTCGGCCTGCTCGGCATTATCCTGGTGACCCGCTACAGGGGCCGGGCGCGTGAGACCTCCCGGTTTTCCTGGATCCGAAATTTTCTGTTTAAACGCAAAGCGCCTCGCAGAAAGAAGGACCGCCAAAAGCGGGGCCGGGGCGAAACGGAGGCCTGACAACGTTGCCATTGCGAAACCTGTTCTTCAGTCCAAAGGACGGCCGGCTGCGCGCCGGCTGGCGGATCGCTTTCTTTTTCGTCCTCTATTTTTCGATCACCTTCCTGCTGGCCATCCCCGCTTTTGCTCTCATGGGATTCAACCCGGACGTTACCAACCCGCGCGACCTGCTTTTCGCATCGCTGATCGGCGGCATCGCCTCGGGGCTGGCTGTGTTTATGACCCGGCGGTCGATCGACCGCAAATCCGTCGAGAGCCTGGGGCTGGCGCCCGCCCGGATGTGGCGCGACCTGCTCGCCGGCGTCGGGATTGGGACTTTGATGATCGCCCTGATCTATCTGTTCCTGCTCGTCCCCGGCTGGCTCGTTTTTGAAGGTTTTGCCTGGGAAACCGACCCGTTCTCCGTCTGGGCGTTGGCGCTGTTGAACCTGACCCTGGCATTCATCCTGGTCGGGATCTCCGAGGAGGTCATGGTCCGGGGCTACATCCTCCAGAACATTGAAGATGGGCTGAACCTGCTCTGGGCCATCGTGATCTCATCATCCCTGTTCGCCCTGCTCCACCTTGGAAACCCGGGCGGTGCAGCATTCGGACCCATATTCGGGATTTTCCTGGCGGGGCTGTTTTTCGCCTACGCCTACCTCCGGACGCGCAGCCTGTGGCTGGCGATCGGTCTGCATTTCGGCTGGAACCTGGCGATGAATGCCGTGTTCGGTTTCGCCGTAAGCGGGGCAGACGCACCCGGACTTCTCCACCAGGCGGTCACCGGGCCGGAGATATGGACGGGTGGGGCCTTTGGGCCGGAGGCCGGTCTGGTCCTGCTCCCGGCGCTGGCGGCAGGCGTGGCATTGGTGGCCTGGTACACCCGGGGCTGATGAACCTGCTGCTCGCCGCCTTTCCGATCCTGCTGATCCTCTACCTGATGGTCGCCCGCCGCTGGGGGGCCGCGCGCGCAGGCATAGCCGGATACCTGGCGGCCGTCCTCCTGGCCGCCACCGCCTTTGGCGCGGGTCTCGACGCCCTCTGGGTCGCCCACGCCAAATCCCTGCTGCTCTCGTTCGACGTGCTTTATATCGTCTGGGCGGCCTATCTGCATTTCCGCATCGCGGACGAGGCCGGGGCGATCACCGCCCTCGGGCGTGGGCTGCGCCGGCTGACGGCCGATCCCGGGATGCTGGCGCTCGTCCTGGGGTTCGCCTTTGCTTCGTTCCTGCAGGGGATCGGCGGGTTCGGGGTCCCGATCGCGATCGTGGCACCGATGCTGATCGGGTTGGGGTTCGACCCGCTGGCGGCCGTCGTGATCCCGGCGATCGGGCATTCCTGGGCGGTCACGTTCGGTTCGTTGGGCTCTTCCTTCCAGGCGCTGATCGCCTCGACCGGTCTGCCCGGCGAGGCGCTGGAAGTCCCGTCGGCGGCCCTGCTGGGTCTGATGGCGGTCGGCGCCGGGTTCGGGACCGCGCACGCAGCGGCCGGGGCCGCCGGCCTGCGCCGCCTGTGGTTGCAGACGCTGCTCCTGAGCGTGGGGATGGCGCTTGTCCAATTCGGGCTGGCGGCGGCCGGGCTCTGGAATATGGCTGCGACCGGCGCAGGGGCGGCCGGGTTGGGCCTGAGCGTTTTCCTGGCGACCCGGGACCGCTCCGCACGGCCCGCGCAGTGGACGGTCGAAGACCCGCGCCCGATCCGGGCGGCCTTCGGCGCCTACGCTGCGCTGGTGGCGATCATGGCCGCGATCCAGCTGATCGGACCGGTCAACGACCTGCTCGGCGCGGCGGCGTTGACGCTCGAGTTCCCGGAAGTCCGCACCTCGCAGGGGTTCACCGTTCCCTCGGAGACCGGGCGGGTGATCCACTGGTTTTCGCACGGCGGGGCGATCCTGGTCTATGCCTCGCTGGCCGGCTACCTGATCTTCCGCCGGCTCGGGCTTTATGGACCCGGGACCGGGGGGAGGATCCTGCGCGACACCGCGCGCGGTGTCCGGTCATCCACGGTCAGCATTCTGGCGATGGTGGCGATGGCGTCGGTCATGAGCCATGCCGGGATGACCGACACATTGGCCCGCGGCATAGCGGCCGCGGTCGGGGCCGGGTTTCCGCTGGTCTCGCCCTGGATCGGCGCCTTCGGCGCATTTATGACCGGCAGCAATACGAACTCGAACGTCGTCTTCGCCGCCCTCCAGCAGCGGACGGCCGAGATCCTGGCGCTCAGCATCCCCTGGCTGTTAGGCGCACAGACCGCCGGCGGGGCGATCGGGTCGATCGTCGCCCCGACCAAGATCGTCGTCGGGGCGGCGACGGCGGGGCTGGAGGGCCGCGAGGGGGAGGTGATCCGGAAGCTGGCCGTTTATGTCATCCCGCTGATCCTGTTCCTGTCTGTCGTTACCTGGATTGCTACCCATCTGTAGGGACGCCTCGTTGTGGCGTCTCCAGATATCCCACCACTATCCCACATGTTTCCCACGGTATCCCACATCCTGTACGATCTAGGAAACACGCTCCTGTATTTCCACGGGGACCGGGACGTCGTTTTCCGGCAGGCGGTGGCGGCGGCCGGGCGGGCCGGGGGGCGGTTCGGGCTGGATCCGGACCGGCAGGCGGAACTCACCCGGCGGCTGGCTGCCCGGCTGCTGTCGAACTACGCCCGGCGCGAGACGGACCTGATCGAGCTCGCGGCCGGGCTGGTTTTTGTCGAGGCAATGGTTTCGATGGGCTTCCCGCCGGATAACCGGGGCCCGGCGGATGCGGTGATGTCCGCCTTCTACGCGGTCACGCAGACGCATTGGCGGCCGGTGCGGGGCGCGGAGCAGGCGCTGGCCCTGCTGAAGGAGATGGGGTACCGGCAGGCCGTGCTTTCCAACGCCGCCCACGATGAAGACGTCCAGGCCCTGGTGGACAAGGCCGGGTTGCGGCCATACCTCGACTTCGTCCTGACTTCGGCGGCGATCGGCCGCCGGAAGCCGGATCCGCAGCCCTTTCTGCGGGCCGCGGCGGATTGGGGCGTCTCCCCGGCCGTCGTCCTGATGGTCGGCGATATGATGTCCATCGACGTCAGGGGCGCGCGCGCGGCTGGCATGGCCGCGGTATGGGTACAAAAATTTTCAAGGGATCCGTCCGGGGAGGTCCCTCCGGACGCAATGATCGAGACGGTCGTCGAACTGCCGCAGATACTAACAAATTGAGCCCCTGGGACCTGCGGTTCGTGGGGGTCAATTTTTTCAGTTTCTCCTTTTGAACCATTTCTCGACTTCGACTGCCACGAACACGACCGCGCTGAGCGCCATACAGAGCAGCAGTTCACCCGCGCTCAGGTCCATGGTGCCGAAGATGTCCTGCAGCGGCGTCCAGTAGATGACGGCTAGCTGCAGGACGAACGTCAGCGCCACCGAACCGACCATCAGCGGGTTGCTGAACAGGCCCAGGGTAAACAGCGATTCGCGCCCGGACCGGATCACGGTGGCGTGCGCCATCTGCGAGATCGTCAGGGTCGTGAATACGAGCGTGGGCCAGGTCGGCAGATCGATCGCCCAGCCCCAATACCCGACTCCCAGCGAAACGGCACCCATCAGCAGCCCGATCCAAAGGATATGCCTGCCCATCCCGCGGGCGAAAATGCTCTCATTCGGCGCATACGGCGGCCGGTGCATCACGTTTTTCTCGGGCGCTTCGACCGCCAGCGCCAGGCCCGGTAGGCCGTCCGTGACCAGGTTGATCCACAGGATCTGCAGCGCGGTCAGGGGGAGCGGCATCCCGAAAAACGGGGCGAACAGCATGACGTAGATCTCGGCCGCGTTGCTCGTCATCGTGTACTTGATGAATTTGCGGACGTTGTCGAAGATCGTGCGGCCTTCCCGGACTGCGTTGACGATCGTCGCAAAGTTGTCGTCCAGGATGATCATATCGGCAGCTTCCTTGGCGACATCGGTGCCGGTGATCCCCATCGCCACACCGATATCGCTTTTGCGCAGCGCCGGGGCGTCGTTGACGCCGTCTCCCGTCATCGCGGCGATGTGGCCATTTCGCTGCAGCGCCTCCACGATCCGCAGCTTGTGTTCCGGCGAGACCCGGGCATAGACAGAGACCTTTTCGACGACCGCTTCGAGATCCTGGGGGCTCATCTCTGACAGATCGACGCCGGTGAGCACCTCGCCTTCCCCGTCCAGGATCCCCAGGTCCTGGGCGATCCTTTTCGCGGTCAGCGGGTGGTCCCCTGTGATCATGAGCGGGCGGATCCCGGCCGCCCTGGCCAGTGCGACCGATTCCTTCACTTCGGCGCGGGGCGGGTCCAACATGGCGATCAGGCCGATGAAGGTCAGGTCCTGTTCGAGTTCGGCTTCGTCGACGCTCTCACCAGGATGGTCGGCGAGCGGCCGGAAGGCCACGCCGAGGACCCGCTGCCCGGCCTGGGCGAGTTCGTCGTTGGAGTCCTGGATGCGGCCGGCGACCTCCGCATCCATCGGGATCTCCCCATCGCCGGACCAGACCCGGGTGCAGATTTCAAGCAGACCGTCGACCGAGCCCTTGCAGAAAGCGACGTAATCCGCATGGCGCCAGGGGGCGTTCGAAGGATCATCGACCTCGATGGCGACCCGGTGGACGGTCGTCATGCGTTTGCGCTCGGAGGTGAACGGCGCTTCGGCGATGCGCGGCCAGCGTTTGTCCAATTCGGGCTTCCACAGGCCGATCTGCGCCGCGGCTGCGACGAGGGCGCCTTCCGTCGGATCACCGATCACGCGCAGGTCGCCGTCATGGTCGGTATCCTCCTCCAGGATCGCATCGTTGGCCAGCGCCGCCGCCTTGATCATCAGCCCCAGGCTGCGCACGGGCGGGGTGACGCCTTTGCGGAGTTCGGCATCGACCACCGGGAGACCGTCCTCGAGCAGGGTCTCCAGTTCCTGGGTCGAGCCGAGCACGTCCAGGACCGTGACCGTCATGCGGTTCTCGGTCAGTGTTCCGGTCTTGTCCGAGCAGATCACCGTCACTGAGCCGAGCGTCTCTACCGCCGGGAGTTTGCGGATCAGGGCTTGCCGGCGCAGCATCCGCTGGGCCCCCAGGGCCAGCGCGATCGTCACGACCGCCGGGAGCCCCTCCGGCACGGCGGCAACGGCCATGGCGACGGCGGTGAGGAACATTTCGGTCGGATCCTCCCCGCGGAGAATCCCGAGCGAAAAGACCAGGCCGACGATCAGCAAAGCCGCCCATGCGAGCGATTTGCCCAGCTGGTCCATCTTCCGCTGCAGCGGGGTCTGCTCGCTTTCAACGGCCTGGATCAACTCGGCGATCTTGCCGAGCTCGGTGGCCATCCCCGTCCCGGTAGCCACGGCGACGCCGCGGCCGTAGGTGACTGCCGTCCCCAGAAAGACCATGTTTTGCCGGTCGCCCAGGGGAGCACCTGCAGCGACCGTCGTCGCGGCCGTCTTTTCGACCGGCACCGATTCGCCCGTCAGGGAGGCTTCCTGGATGCGCAGGTTAGCGCTCTCGATCAGCCGTCCGTCCGCCGGGATCGAGTCGCCCGCCTCGAGCAGGATGACGTCGCCTGGGACGAGTTCTCGGGATGGAAGTTCGAGCACGTGGCCGTCCCGGCGCACCTTGACCACCGGGGTCGCCATCCGTTTCAACGCCGCCATGGCCTGCTCGGCCCGGTATTCCTGGACAAAGCCTAAAATGGCATTCAGCACGACGATCGCCAGGATGGCGATCGTGTCTTTCAAATCGCCGAGCAACCCGGAGATCAGGGCAGCCGCCAGCAGGACGATGACCATCGTCTCGCGAAACTGGCCGAGCAGGATGCGCCAGGGGGAAATGACGCCTCGCTCGACCAGTTCGTTTAGACCGTATTTCGCCTGCCTGGATCGCACCTCCTGATCCGGCAGGCCGGTTTCCGGTTCGACGCCCAGCTCGGCCACGGTATTTGCAACGGTTTTGGTGTGCCAGTTGTTTTCGCTCATATCACCTTGATCGCACCCTGAATTATTAACTGCTCAGGCTGTCGCTGAGAATGTCGCGTGTGGAATTGAACTATGAATTCACTATCGTAAATGCACCGCCACCGATCATACCCATATTATATGGGGGAACGTGTTGGGTTGGCGACATTGGGGGCGGCTGCGGCTCCAACGAATCCGCCCCCAATATCGCCCGTTCTCCGAATATCCGGATTGGTTCTCTAATCGAACATGACCGTGACCTGGTCCAGGCTTTCCCGTGAGCCGACCAGGGTGACCTGGTCCTTCAAATAAAGCCGCGTATGGCCCATCGAAATGATCGGGTGGCCGTTCCGGCTTACGGCCATGATGAGAACGTCAGCCGGGAGCTGGAGATCTCGGATCGCAACACCGTGCAGGTCCGGATCGCGCACCTCGAGGTCGATGATGTCGTGGTCGTCTTCCATGCCCAGGATCAGGGAGGCGGCTACCGGTGAGCGTACCAGGTGGTCGAGCAGGCTCACGATCGCAGTGGCTGGGTCGACGATCAAGGCCCCAAGTTCGTGAAAACTGGAAAAGTGGTTCCGATCGTCCAGCAAGACGATAAAATCCCGCACACCGAAATGTTCGTAGTTCAGCTCACACAAGCGATAATTCTCATCATCCGAAAGCAGGGCGACGACCGCGTCGGCCCGATCCATCCCGAGAGATTTTAGCGCCTTCCGGTCGAGTTCGCCCTCTTGAAGGACGATCTCCACATCCTGATCGTCCACATTGACCATGTTCTCCGCGTGGCAGCAGATGATGCGAGATTGCCAGCCATGCGCCTTGAGCTGGCGTGCCAGCGCCAGCGACTGGTTGTCCAGTCCGAAGATGAGGGCGTCCCGCACGCCGTCGAATTCGGAATCGCCCGCGCGGGGGTGCGCCTCTCCGGTTTTGCCGAGCACCCATTTGAAAAAGGGCGGTCCGATCAGCTGGCTGACGACGATTCCACCGATTAACAGGGTCGCTAACGGGTCGCCCCAGGGGCTGAATTCGACGGCCACTTCCTTCGCCAGTCCCACGCTCACGCCGGCCTGGGTGATATATGCGAAGCCGTACAGCAAGTTGTGTTTCATCGGATCGCCGGCCGCGATCCCGCCCAGCAGGCTGCCCAGGTACAGACCGGCGAAACGCACGACGACCAGGACCAGGATGATGATCCAGGAGGCGGTCAAAACTTGCAGATTGAGGGCGATCCCTACCGCGGTGAAAAAGGCGATGAAGACGGGCACGGAGAGGACGTCGATCACGTGATGGAATTCGCCGCGATAGCGAGTGTAATTGACCAGGTAGAACCCGGCCGTCATGCAGATCAGCAGCGGCTCCGAGAACAACCTTAGACCGAAGAGATGGAACTCACGCAGCTCAGCCGACAGGGTGAAGACGCCGTAGCCGAGTGCAAGGATCAGGAGCGGTTTGATCCGCACCAGCGGCAGCGATAAAAGGCCGCGCAGCGCCAGTCCTATGAGTACCCCCATCACGATGTCGATGGCGATTTCGGTCACGACGATGGCGAGCAGGTTCAGCGTGAACCCGCCGCCCCCGACCAGTCCGGACGCGATCGAGACTGCCGTGGCGAAAACGATGATGACGACGGCGTCTGTCAGGACGGTGACTCCCATGACCATGGAAGTGAACTTGCCTTTGGCGCGCGTTTCCTTGATGATCGCAAGGACAGAGGAGGGCGACCGGGCGACCATGATCGTCGCAGCCAGCAGAGCGATCGCAAATATCTCCTGGAATCGGGTCAGCGGCTGCATGAACGGGATTTGGTCGGCCAGCAGGATAAAAGCCAGGATCCCGACAATCAGGATGACGACGGTCTGCGCGCTGAGGGCGGTCAGCAGGCCGCGGAGATTCCCGCGCACGAACCGGACCTGCAGCTCGCCACCGGCCGCAAAGGCGATGAAAGCCAGGGCGGTCCGGTCGATGAAACGCAGGTTCCCGACCGCTTCGGCCGGGAAGAGGCCGAGAACGTACGGCCCGGCGACCAGGCCGGCGACCAGGAAGCCGGAGATCAGCGGCAGGTGATAACGCTTGAAGAGATCGCCGATCTGGCGGGAGGCCAGCGCGATGAACAGGAAGGCAGCCAGGAAGATGATAAAATTCACAATGGGTATTTTACCAAACTGTTCATAAGCGGCTCAAGCGGGGAAGTACATCAGAGGTATTCGCATGCATCTGCTCTTCATCATCCTGGACGACCTGCAGCGCCTGCCGGATCTGCTGGCCGCCTGGCGGAAGATCGGCGTCCGCGCGACGCTGGTCACCAGCCAGGGCGGTTACCGGACGGGAAACTGGCTCGATCGGGTGGGGCTGGGCGGAGTGAACCGCCTGCTCTCGGGTGACCACTCGCACGGGCAGCGGCTGTTGTTCAGCGTGGTGAAAAGTGAGGCGCTGCTCGAGCAGGCGATCACCGAAGCCGAGCGCGTTGTGGAAGGCTTTGACCGTCCCGGCAGCGGGATCGTCTTCGTGATGCCCGTTACACGCACGCTGGGTCTGGACAAAAACCCACAGCCGGCGACTCCCGAAAAAAGCAGCGTCGTCTCCCCGGCCGGCAAACCGGGCTTCGACCCCAACACGCCGATCTCCAGGATCGTCGACACGCTGGGGCTCGAGCCCTCCTTCGTCCGGCGGAACGATTCACTCGAGACCGTCGTGCAGGTGATGCTCTCGCACCCCTCGGTCAATGTGGTCGGCGTTGTGAGCGAAGAGGGGCGGCTGATCGGCCTGATCGACATGGCCTCGCTCTCCGAGGCGCTGTTTTTCTCGGTCTTTCCCGAGTCCTACCTGGCGGAGCTGCACGACGTGGAGACCGTCATGGAATTCGTCAAGCGACCGCACGGCGCCTCCACGGCGGGGGATATCATGGGGGAGGCCGAGTTCGTCCACCGGGACGACACGCTGATGAAGGCCTTCAAAGTGCTCCAGCGCCGCAAGCTCGAAGGCATACCCGTGGTCGATGAACACAACCGACCGACCGGCTACATCCACCTGGTGGAGGTCATGGAGGCGTGCGTCCGGGTGCAGACTCGCCCGGACCCGGCAGGCGCCGATGGGATTTGAAACCCTTGCGACCGGCGTCATATTCCTGCTGACCTACGCCGCCATCGTCAGCGAGAAAATCCACCGGACGGTCACCGCGCTGGTCGGCGGGATGCTGATGATCATCCTCGGCGTGGTCTCCCAGGAGGAGGCTTTCCACGCCATCGATCTCAACGTCATCTTCCTGCTGGTCGGGATGATGGTGATCGCCAACGTCATGGCCGAGACCGGCGTGTTTCAATGGATGGCGATCCGGGCCGTTCAGCTTGGGAAAGGCCGTCCGGGCCGGGTCATGGTCATCCTCGCGCTGGTGACGGCCGTCAGCTCTTCGGTGCTGGACAACGTGACCGTCATCGTTCTGATCGCTCCCGTGGCCATCTTCGTCGCCGGAAGCCTTGGCGTGAGCCCGATCCCTTTCCTGATCACTTCCGTGATGGCGTCCAACATCGGCGGGGCTGCGACGCTGGTCGGGGACCCGCCCAACATCCTGATCGGAAGCGCGGCCGACATCGATTTCTTCGAATTCCTCGTCAACATGGCGCCTCCCGTGCTGATCTCGCTGGTCTGCTACGTCCCGATTATGTTGATGCAGTTTCGGAAACAGCTGGATATCGATCCCGAGAAAATCGAAGGGCTGCTGCACCTGTCCACTGAAGGCGTGATCACCAACCCGGACCTGCTGCGTCGATCGCTGATCGTCTTGGGGCTGATCCTGGTCGCATTTTTGCTCGAAACCGTGACCCACCTGGAAACGGCCACGATCGCGATGGCAGGTGCGACTTTGCTGCTCCTCATTACCGGTTTCAACCCGGCCAGGGCCCTGGAAAAGGTGGAATGGTCGACCCTGTTCTTTTTCGTCGGGCTGTTCATCCTGGTCGAATCCGTGGTCGAGGTCGGATGGATCGAGCGAGCTGCGGGCGGGCTGCTCCGGCTGACGGAAGGGAACGTCCGCATCACGACACACCTGCTGCTGTGGGTTTCGGCGCTGGCTTCGGGGATCGTCGACAACATCCCGTACACGGCGGCGATGATCCCGCTGATCGAATCGTTGCGCAGTTCGATGAACATCGCGCCGCTGTGGTATGCCCTGGCGCTCGGGGCTGATTTTGGGGGGAACCTGACCCTGGTCGGCGCTTCGGCCAACATCGTGGCCGCCAACCTGGTCATGCATTCCGGGCACAGGATTTCGTTCCGGGAGTTTTTTCTTTACGGGATTTCAACCGTTTTCGTCACGCTGGTCGTGGCAACCCTGTGGCTGGAATGGGCTTATCTTTCCTGATCGACAGGTAGCTCCCAGCCGTACCCCGTCTCCTCCAGGTCCACCCCGACGATCCGGACCACCCGGCGCGTCTCAAAAACTCCCCCTCTCGCCTCGTAGAACCGGCAGCCGAGCTCGTTTTCCGTGAGCACCCAGACCAGCATGCGGGAGAAGCCGGCCATGACCAGCGCTGCAGCCAGGAGGCGGAAGAGCTCGGTTCCGATCCCGCGCCGTTGGAATTCCTCCAGGATGTACAGGGCGTAGAGTTCGCCGTCGAAGGGCAGGCGGTCTGTGCGGCGCAGCGTCTCTTCTCGCTCCGGCCCGCCGGCGACGAAGCCGACGATCTCCTCGCCATCGACCACCACGAAAATATAATTGGCCCCCCTCGTGATGCTCTCCGTCCAGGCCTCTGCCCGGCGCTCCACCGACAGGTTGGCCAGCGTCTCGTCCGGGATCAACCCGACGTAGGTCGTCCGCCAACCGGACACGTGGACGCGGGCGATCCCGTCCGCATCGTCTTCTTCGGCGGGCCGGTACTGCAGGGTCATTTCCGGTTTGCGACAGCCTGCCCCAGGTGGTAGCAGGCCAGCGGATGGCCGGGCTCCAGCCGGATCCGGACCGGCGTCCCGGGGCGGATCAGCTCGGTGTGCGCCTTCATCGCGTGCAGCAGCCGGCCGGACGGCAGCCGCAGCCGGTAGATGTTGTATGCGCCTTTGAAATGGCGGGCCAGGACCATCGATTCCCCGGCCTCGCTCTGCTCGAAGACGACGTCGTCGAAGCGGACGGCGACCTCCACCTCGGTGCCCGGGGGGAGGTCCAGCCGCTGGTCGAGCAGCCCGATCTCGGTCTCGACCCCGTCTTCCCGAACGACGCCGGGCAGGAAATCGGTGCTGCCGATGAACTCGGCCACGAAACGGGTCTGCGGGGTGTGGAAGATCTCATCCGGCGCGCCGGTCTGGACGATCCGGCCCCGGTCCATGACGGCCAGGCGGTCGCCGAGGAAAAGCGCCTCTTCCTGGTCGTGGGTGACGAAGACGGCAGTCGAGCCGGTGGCTTTCAGGATGGCACGGACGTCTTCGCGCACCTGTGCCCTCCGGTCAGCGTCCAGGTTGCTGAAGGGCTCGTCCAACAGGATCAGGACCGGTTTGGTCGCCAGGGCGCGGGCGAGCGCAACGCGCTGCCGCTCGCCGCCGGAGAGCTCGTGCGGGTAGCGGTCTCCGAAACGTTCGAGCCCGGTCAGCCGGAGCAGGTAGGCGATCTGCCGTGAGGAGTCTTTTCCGTCCAGCCCGAAGGCGATGTTCTCGGCGGCGGTCAGGTGCGGAAACAGGGCGTGCTCCTGGAAGACCATCCCGACGCCGCGTTTCTCGGGAGGGACGAAACGCCCGCCTCCGGCCACCATCCGCCCGGCAATGGCGATCTCCCCGGCATCCGGCCGGATAAAACCGGCGATCAGCCGCAGAGTCGTCGTCTTCCCGCAGCCGCTGGGGCCGAGAAGCGCCAGGATCTCGCCTTCCCGGACCTCCAGGTCCAGGTCGTAGACGGCCGGGATCTCCCCGTCGAAGGTCTTGGTCAGACCCCGGCAGACGACGGCGAAATCATCCATATCCGGTCCCTTCCACCAGGACTTCGATCAATGGGCTATCTTCGATAAATTGCTCGAGCTGGCCCTGCCGGTTCCAGCGCTCGACGACCCGCGTGAGGACCGCCCGGCGCTCGGCCGGTTCCGTGATCGGCCTGGCGGTCGCGGCGAGGTCCGCCTGCGCGCTCTGCTTGAGGTGAAAAGTGAACTGCGGATCGGCGAGCAGGTTGGCGAACCAATCGCGCCGGCCGGGCATTCCGCTGATGTAGATCGTCCCGTCCAGATAGTGGAAGGTGATCTCGATCCGGTGAGGTTCGCCGGACTTGCGGCCGGTGGTGGTGATATCGACCAGGCGGTCGGTTTGGAGGGCGTTTTCGATTTTTTCGATATCCATCGTATTCTTTCCACACCGGTACCGGAAATTTCGAACCGCAGCGGGGTGGTTCTGCGAACCACCCCGCTGCGGTTCGAAATTTCCGATTCTTTATCAGAGATCTCTGCGGAGAATCAGAATCCCCATCGGGACAGAGGATACCACGATCAAGAGCAGCGCGGGTACGGCGGCTCGGGCGAAGAAGACGGCGTTGACGGCGCCCCAGACCGACGTGGCCAGGGTTCCGAAGCCGATCGGGCTCAAGATCAGGGTCGCCGGGAGTTCCTTCATCGCGGTCAGGAAGACGAGGGCGGCGCCGGAGAGCAGCCCCGGGCGCACGATCGGCAGGATCACCCGGCGAAATACCGTCAGCGGCGAGCGGCCCAGGCTGCGGCCGGCCTCTTCCAGGTTTGGGTGGACCTGTTTCAGGGAGGTCTGGACGGCGCCGGTGGCTTGCGGGAGGAACAGGACCAGGTAGGCGAAGATCAGCATGGGGATGGTCTGGTACAGCCAGGGCGCGTAGTTGGCCCCGAAAAAGACCAGCGCCAGGGCGATGACGACCCCCGGCAGCGCAAAACCGATGTAGGAAACCCGGTCCAGCAGCCCGGCCAACCGCCCAGGCCGCCGGACGGACAGCACCGAGACAGGCAGCGCCGCAGCCACGATCACGACCGCCGCCGCGGCGGAGACGGCCAGCGAGTTGAAGGTCGCCCCCCAGTGTCGGCCGAGCTGCTCGCCGGCCGCAAACCCGCGCACCAGCCAGAAGCCCAGGTTGGCGGCAGGGATGACGAGCGAAACCAGCACGACGAACCCGCAGAAAAGGACGGCCGGGAGCTTCCAGCGCCCGAGCGGCAGGATCGCCGGCGGGCGTTTGAAAGAACCCGAGCTATACAGCCTGTGCGCCTGCTGCGTCCGCTGCTCGATCCATATCATCCCGATCGTCACCGCCACCAGGACCAGCGCCAGCCCGGCTGCGGCGGAGCGGTCGATCAGCGATTGGTACTGGATGTAGATGACCCGTGTGAAGGAATCGTAGCGCATGATCGCCACCGCACCGAAATCCCGCAGTGCGTAGAGGGCGACCAGCAGGCTCCCCGCCGCGAGACCCGGGCGCATCTGCGGGAAGGTCACCTTCCAGAAAGTGTCCCACGCCGTCCGGCCCAGGCTGCGTGAGGCCTCTTCAAGCGCCGGGTCCATCCCAAGCAGCGAGGCGCGGACGCTCAGCAGGGTGTACGGGTAACTTAAAAGGGTCAGGACGGTCAGCGCCCCGGGGAAGCCGTAGATCGATGGCAGACGCTCCACCCCCAGCGGTTCGAGCCAGCCCTGGAGCAGGCCGCGCGGGCCGATCGTCGAGACCATAAGGTAAGCCCCGATATAGCTCGGGATCACGAGCGGCAGGGCGGTCAGCACGGCCCAGAAGCGGCGTAAAGGCAGGTCCGTCCGGACGGTCAGCCAGGCCAGGGGCGTGGCAAGCAGGGCGGAGCAGAAGGCCACTCCGATCGCCAGGGCGAGGCTGTTGCCCAAAACGGCGGCATTTTGCGGGCGGAAGACGGTCTCCCACAGCCCCTGGCTCCCACTCGCAGCCCGGATGACCAGGTACACGACCGGAACCAGCAGGCTCGCCGCCACCAGCGCCGCGGGGAGCCAGAGCAGCAGGCTGCGCAAAGAGGGTTTTGATGATGTGAAAAAAACGGACTTGCGCACCGGGCTTCGCCCCGTGCGCAAGTCCGTTTTTTCGGTTACAGGCGGCAGCATCGTCGAGTGATCAAGGCAGCGCTCCTGTCGATTGCAGCAGCTCAACCGTGCCGGCCAAATCCTCCAGGTCGGCCAGGTTGATCGCCGGACTGGTCAGGCTTTCCAGAACCGGAAGTTCACTCGGTAGGGCCACGCCCGCGATGACCGGGTATTCGAAGGTCTCTTCGGCGAAGTAAGCCTGGGCGGTCGTCCCCAGCAGGAAGTCCAGGAACGCCTGGGCGTATTCCTCATTGTCGCTGGAGGCCAGTACACCGGCCCCGGCGACCATAACCAGCGACCCGGGCCCCCCGGAGTCCAGGAAAGCGTTGCGGGCGGAGAAGCTCTCCCCTTCCTCGGCTAGAAAGCGGTAGAGGTAATAATGATTGACGAATCCGACTTCGACCTCACCCGCCGCGACGGCGGCGACGATCGATGTATTGTTCTCATAGACGACCGGGTTGTTTGCGATGATGCCCTCCAGCCAGGCGCGGGCCTCGTCCTCACCCCAGATCTGGCGCATCGCGGTGACCATAACCTGGAGCGAGCCGTTGGTCGGCGCCCAGCCGATCCGGCCGGACCAGGCCGGGTCGGTGAAGCCCATGATATCGTCGGGCAGGTCATCCGCGGAGAGCATATCCGTATTGTAAACGACGACCCGGGAGCGCCCGGAGATGCCGACCCAGGTCCCTTCGGGAGAGCGGAAGCCGGGCGGAACCCGGTCCAGCAGGTCGTCCGGCAGTTCTGCGAACAGGCCGGCGGCGGCCACGGCGCCGAGACCGCCGGGGTCCTGCGCCCAGAAAAGGTCGGCGGGCGAATTGGCGCCCTCCTCGAGGATCGTGGCGGCCATCTCGGCCGTCCCACCGTAGCGGACCTCGACCTCGATCCCGGTCTCGGTGGTGAACTGTTCGATGATCGGGGCGACCAGGCTCTCGCTGCGGCCCGAGTAGAGGACGAGGGGGGTTTCCTCCTGCGGGCTGCAGGCGGCGAGCGGAAGCAGGACGGCGAACAGAAACAGGTAACGAAAAATCTTCATGTAGATGCTCCTTTTGAACCGATCCGAATATTCGGAGGCCGGGCGATTTGGGGGTAGAATTATGAGCCGGGACAGGAGCGCCGCTCCCATCCGGACTTGAATCTCCCGGGTACGAGCGACAGTATATCGGCAGGGTGCGTCCTTTCCTACTACCTTGTATTGAATTTCACTTTCAACCTGGTTGAAATCTGATTGCTGGAAAATGGGGCATGAATGTCGAAACCATTCATGCCCCATTTTCCAGAATATTATGAAAATTTCTCAGACCATGCGCCGTTATGCGGCCGAGATCTACCGCCTGCAGCAGGACCACCCCTACGCGCCGCTTTCGTCGGTGGCGGAGCATGTCGACGCGTCGCTGCAAGCCGTCTCGCGGATGGTCATCCGGATGGAGCAGGCAGGGTTGGTGACGCGCGAGCCGTACCGGGGGATGCGGCTCACGCCGGAGGGGGAAAGGGAAGCTATGCCGGCGCTGCGCCGGCACCGGCTGACGGAGGTCTTCCTGGTCAAGGTGATGAACTTCGGCTGGGAGGAGGCCCACGAACTGACCGACCATTTCGAGCGCGGGATCGACGAGACCCTGGAGGACCGGATCGACGAACTGACCGGGCGCCCGACCCGCTGCCCACACGGGGAGGCGATCCCGTCGAAGGACGGCGTCATGCCGGTGGTCAACGATACGGCGCTCGTCAACCTTCAGCCGGGGGAGGCCGGGCACATCAGCCGGGTCCGGACGCACGACCCCGACAAGCTGCGCTACCTGGCGGCGGAGGGGCTGGTCCCGGGGACCGGGTTCAAGGTCGTCGGCCGGGCGCCGTTCAACGGGCCGCTGCGGGTGCTGGTGGACAGCAGGGAATATGTCTTAGGGCCGGAGCTTTCGGCCTGGATCTGGGTGGAGCGGCTGGACGGGGAGATCGACCCGAGTTTGTGCAACCGGACGGGGTGCCCGCTACCGAAGGCGACGCATTTATATCTGAAAAAGTAGACCAACCGGGGCCGGCCCCGTATGGTCTACTTTTTCATTGCTTCTTCTTGCCCCCCCGATACGGCGGCACCGTCAGCGCGTAGATCCGCGCCACCCGCTGGTCCAGCATCCGGCTGGCGATGTAGGGTTCGTTCTTGTAAAGGTTCTCCAGCGTGTCCGCCGTGGTCACCACCGTCGGGAGCTCGCGCACGTGCCGGTGGTTGAACAGCTGGTTCAGCTTCTCCCGCACCCAGTTCGTCATCGACTGCCTACCCAGGTCGTCCAGCAGCAGCAAGGGGACGTCCTTGAAGCTGTCGAACTGGCGGTCATAGCGGCTGCGGTTTTCCGGGGCAAACGTCGCCCGCAGTTCGTCCAGCAGGTCGGGGATGCTGACGAGCAGCGGCGGGTATCCCAGCCCGGCGCGGTAGTTGCCGATCGCGGCGGCCAGGTGGGTTTTCCCGGTCCCGTTCGCGCCCATCAGGATCAGCCAGCCGTGCGGGCTCTCGGCGAACTGGCGGGCGGACTTGAAGGCCATGGCGAGCGAGCGGACTTCGTCCGCCGGGAGGCCTTCCCCGCCCCGCTCCTCGAAGTTCCCGAAGGTCAGTTGCGCGAAATGCGGCAGGGAGGACAGCTCGTGGTGCCCGGTGTCGTCAGCCGGGCGGCGGTAATCCGGGGACTGGATCGTGACGCGGGTGACCAGCTCCGGGTCCTGCAACCGGGAGCGCAGGCGCGGCTCGACCTCGTCGAGCGGGAGGTTGGTGGTCACCACCAGGGGGAGCTTGTTTGTGTAGCGGTAGTTGAGGATCTGGAATAGCTTCTCCCCGGCCCATTCGGTCGCGTTCTGGGTGCCGAAATCGTCCAGGACGAGCAGCGGGGCGCGGCGGACGGCCTCAAATCGCTCTTCGAAGGTCTCCTCGGTGGAGCTGTAGGCGAAACGGAGCTGGTCGAGCAGGTCCGGGACGGTGAGGAAAAGGGCCGGGACGCCGAGCGAGGCAGATTCGTTGGTGATCGCGGCCGCCAGGTGGGTCTTCCCGCAGCCGTAGCCGCCCTGCAGGACCAGCCAGCCGTCCTGGCTCTGCGCGAACTGGCGAGCCTGGTTGAAAGCCCGTTCGAGCGAATCGGCCTGGTAAGGGCCAATCCCGATCCGGCCGCGCGGCTGGAAGGCCTCAAAGGTCAGGTTCTCGAGCCGGTTGAGGTGGCTGAGGGCGAAGAGCTTTTCGCGCGCCCGCGCTTCGATCTCCGGTTGGCGGCACGAGCAAACGTGCATCCGGCCGAACTCGGGATGGCCGACCGGGACGTCGTAGCTGATGTAGCCGATCCCGCGGCAGTGCGGGCAGTCCGGGTCGCCCAGGCGGCCGGGCAGGTCCGCGGGCGACCGCGGCGCCGGGGTTTCGTCCGCGGCCGGTTTATCTTTCGACAAAGATTTATCTCTCGATAAAGATTTATCTCTCGATAAATTCCGAGAACTCGCCTTCGATATATTTTCGGCCGCTTGTTTCAGCGGCTTGTCGATCTTCCCGGTCATTTCGTCCTTTTTCGCGCCACGAGTGCAGGATCGCTTCGACGTAGCGCCACTTGCGCACGTTGTTCGATAGGGCGATCGCGAGCGCGTCCTCGATCCATTCCGGCGGGTACTCAGCCTCGGCCTCCCGCAAGGTGTCCGCCAGCAGCGGGGTCAGCGGGCCGATGTTCTTCTCGTAAAGTTGGAATATATTCGGCCGCTCCGGCAGAGGTTCCGGGATCTCTTCGTCGTCCGGTCCCCACCGGCCTTCCTCCAGCCCCCGCAGGGCGGCCCGGCCGCGCGGCGAGTTGAGCAGGTAAAGCATCTGCTCCTCTTCGCCGCCCCGGAATACACCCCGCAGCAGGATCCCCCGGGCGACGGCCCGCTCGAGCGAGTCGGCGATGGCCGCCTTCCGCTCCGCCGGCGTCTCCCCGAAACCGGCTGTGAAATCCGCATCTCCCAACACGGCTTCCGGATCCAGGTACGGCTGCGGCGCTTCCTGCCGCTCGAGCCGGTGCAGGGCGTACAGGCTGATCTTGAGTTCGCCGAGGTGGTCAATGGCGGGGAGCAGGTCGTGGAAGAAGGCGGACGGGACCGCCGTGGCGCCGCGATTTGATTCAAATCCTGAAAACGGCATATTCCTCCAGGAAAAATTTTGAAAAAACGATGGTCAGGTGGGACGTAGCCCCACCTGACCATCGTTTTTTCGGTCCTTTTTTCATCGCATTTGGGTCACGTCGTACGTCACCCGCGCCGCATTCTCGAACTTGGCCAGCTCCGAGCGGAAATACAGGTGAACGCTGCCGACCGGGCCGTTGCGGTGCTTGGCGACGATGATCTCGGCCGCGTTGGTCATCGTCGAATCCGGCTCGTACTGGTCGGGACGGTAAATGAACATGACCACGTCCGAGTCCTGCTCGATCGATCCGCTTTCGCGCAGATCGGACAGCATCGGGCGTTTGTCGGCGCGCTGCTCGACGGCCCGGGAGAGTTGGGCGGCGGCCAGCACCGGCACGTTGAGCTCTTTGGCCAGCACCTTGAGCTGCCGGGAGATGAATGACACTTCCTGGACCCGGTTCTCGTTGCGCATCCCGCTGCTCATCAGCTGGATGTAGTCGATGATGATCAGGTCCAGGTTGAACTCCATGTGTAGCCTGCGGCATTTCGTGCGCAGTTGGAGCGGGGTGATCGCCGGGGTGTCATCCAGGTAAATGTGGGTGTCTCCCAGGACCTCGATCGACTGGGCGAAGATCGGCCACTCGTTTTCGGACAGCTTGCCGGTGCGGAGGCGCTGGGAGTCGATCCCCGTCTCCTGTGCGATCAGCCGCTGGACGAGCTGCTCGTTGGACATCTCCATCGAGAAGATGGCGACGTGCTTGTTGCGCTGGGAGGCATTCCGGGCGACCGACATCATGAAGCCCGTCTTGCCCTGGCCGGGTCGGCCGGCGATGATCAGGAGGTCGGAGGGCTGCAGGCCGCTCAGCAGCCGGTCCAGGTCGATGAAGCCGGTCGGGACGCCGAGGATCTCCTCGTCTCGGTGCGAGAGGCGGTCGACCCGTTCGTAATAGTCGCTCAGGACGGTCTGGATGGGCTGCAAGGCGGTGTTGAGGCGCCGTTCGCTGACCCCGAAGATCGATTTCTCGGCCTCGTCCATGGCGCTGTCTACCGTAATCCCTTCTTCGTAGGCTAGCTTGGCGATCTCGTTGGCGGCCGAGATCATCCGGCGCCGGATTGACGTCTCCTCGACGATCCGCCCGTAGGCCTCGGCGTGCAGCGAAGTCGGGACGTTGCCGACCAGGGCGGTCAGGTAGGCCGGGCCGCCGAGTTCGGCCAGCTGACCGGTCTGGTCCAACTCCTCGGTGACGGTCAGGAAATCGATCGGAATCCGGCGCTCATTGAGCCGGACGAAAGCTTCCCAGATCCATTGGTGGCGGTGGATGTAGAAGTCCTCGGTGCGCAGGAACTGGGCCACCTCGAAATAGCTGTCCGGGTTGATCATCACCGAGCCGAGGACCGCTTCCTCGGCTTCACGCGAATGGGGGACGATGTGGGGGGCGCCGCCGTTGCTCTGGGACGTCATGGGCAGGTTCAGGGTCCGTCGATGTCGGGGGCGTCATCGTCATCGTCGTCCCCGTCATCCTCTTCGTCATCCCCGCTGCCAAAATCGAGCCCTTCCAGAAAATCTTCGAAAACGGAGAGCCGCTCTTCAGCCGCCGGATCTTCATCCTCGGTGGTCTCGAGCTGTTCCCGCTCGCGGCGGGAGAGGACGACGTCCGACTCAAGGCTTTCCTCGGGGATGATCCCGGCGTCCTCCATCACATCCTCTTCGACCAGGATCGGGATCCGGGCCCGGACGGCGATGGCCAGCGCATCCGACGGGCGTGAGTCGACGTCGATCGTCTCCCCGTTCAGCTCGGCGACGATGTTGCCGTAGTAGACCTGGTCGCGCAGGGAATTGACTTCCACCCGGACCAGCCGGGCGTTTAGCGTGCGGAAGACGCTCAACAGCAGATCGTGGGTCAGGGGGCGGGAGGTCTCGGTGCCCTGCAGGGCGATGGTGATCGCCTCGGCCTCGTACGGACCGATCCAGATCGGCAGATACCGGTCGGCGTCCTTCTCGCGCAGGATGACGATGCGCTGCTGCGACATCAGGCTGACCCGGATGCTGTCGATCACGACTTCCACGTAGTTTGTATCTGTCACAGAGGGCTCCAGCGAAGGGCCTCCCGCTACGGCAGGCCGAATTCTCCTTCGAGAATGTATTCTAACATGATCTCAAGAGAGGGCGAATAGGGGAATGGGCGAGAGGGCGAATGGGCGAGAGGGCGAGAGGGCGAATGGGCGAATGGGCGATTCACCCATTCGCCCATTCGCCCATTCGCCCATTCCCCTCCTCCCCCAACACCCTCTTCACCGTATATGTCGGTTTGCGCTGCGATTCGTGGTAGGTGCGAACGAGGAGTTCGGCGATCAGACCCATCAGGACAGACTGAACACCGAGGATCAGGAGCATGATCCCGACGATGAAGAGTGGTGAATCGAAAACCGATGTCCCGAGCCACAGGCGGCGCACCAGCAGGAAGAGCAGCATCAACCCGCTCCCGCCCATCAAGGCGATCCCGGTCCCGCCGAACAGGTAGATCGGTTTGGCCGCGTAGCTGATCAGGAATTTGACCGTGAACAGGTCCAGGATGACTTTGACGGTCCGCTCGAGGCCGTACTTGGTGCGGCCGAACCGGCGCGGGTGGTGCCGGACCGGCACCTCGACGATCCGGGCTCCGACCGTGCCGGCGTAGGCCGGGATGAAGCGGTGCATTTCCCCGTAAAGCCGGAAACCGGTGATGACCTCGCGGCGATAAGCCTTGAGCGTGCAGCCGTAATCGTGCAGGTGGACCCCGGTTACACGTGAGATGATCCCGTTGGCGATCCGGGATGGGAGGGTGCGGGTGATGAAGCGGTCTTGCCGGTCGCGGCGCCAGCCGCTGACCACGTCATAGCCTTCTTCGATCTTTGCGACCATCATCGGGATATCGGCCGGGTCGTTCTGTAAATCGGCGTCCAGCAGGACGATGATTTCGCCTGCGGCGTGATCGATCCCGGCCGCGACGGCCGCCGTCTGGCCGAAATTGCGGCGCAGTTCGACCACCCGGACACGACCCGGATCACCGGCCTGCAGCTTCTCCAGCACCGACACGCTGCCGTCCGTGCTGCCGTCGTCGACGTAGACGACCTCCCAGATATGCGGCAGGTCCCGGAGCGCCTCGCAGATCTTCTGCTGCAGAATCGGCAGGCTATCTTCTTCGTTGCGGACGGGGATCACGAGGGAGAGGTGCACGAGGGGAAGTATGAGACCGGGAAGGGGTTTTGTCAATCGAAACATTCAGGGAGGGTTGATGGATGGGAACACGGATTGCACTGATTTTCCGGATTTTTAGGGTTCAATTAAATTTACCGGCGGACATTCCGGGTTTGCCTTCGGCGCCAGCACCTCGACCCGCGCGGTTTCGAGGGTCTGGACCTCCTCGTAAAAGCACAGCAGCGGGTAGGTGACGTACCTGTCCCAGGCGTCGTTCTCCTCGCCGAACCGGAATGCGCTGCCCTGGGGATTGTAGCGGACCGGGTCGGTCACGATCAGGGCGAAGCGGCCGTTCTCCAGTTCGCTTTCGAACCGGTCCAGATAGTCCGTGTTCCCGGCCATGGCCATCTCCATCAGAAAGACCTTCTCGTAATCGGGGACCAGGGCGACCGCTTCAAAAGGGCCGAAGACGAGCAGGTGCCGCTCGGCGATGAACAGGACCGCTCCCCCGCCGGCGACAGCCTCATCGACCAGCCGCTCCAGATCGGACAATTCGGCCGCCAGGGCATCCGGGTCTTTCGCCTGGACCGGTACCCCCACCGAAACCGCGAACCCGATCGGGACCAGGATCGCCAATCCCACGACCCACCGCGGGACGTCCCCCATACGGACCCCGGACCCGAGCACCCCGCACACAACCGCCGCCAGCAGCAGGGCGATGTACCCGTCCAGGTTGTGCAAATTGCTCCCGCCGCCGATCTTGACGCTGACGACCAGCCCGCCCGCGAGAAAGACGGCCAGGATCGCCGCGATCCAATGTTGGGGCAGGGCTCGTCCCTGCCCGGCTCGTCCCTGCCCGGACCGGACCTGCCCGGACCGGACCGCCCACCAAAGCGCCGCCGCCGGGGGAAGTGTCACCAACAGGATCCCCGGCAGGACGCCCAATGGGTAGGTGGCGCTCGGAAACAATCGATACCACAGCAGGTCGGAGGTGAAGGCCGAGCCGAACTGGTCGGGCGGGTTTCCGGAGAGGGCCATATAGGTCGATTGCGCGGCGAACCCGGCCCCCGTACCGGCGATCCCCCAGGCCAGGACCGGGGCCAGGTAACGCGGCAGCGAGCGCCCGTCCTGTGGGACCTCGATGAAATAGATCAAGGCAGCCAGGGCAGCCGGGAACGGGATCCAATTGACCCGGCTGGCGCCGGCCCAGATCGATGCCGCGACCACAACGAGCAGCGTCCGCCGGAAATCGGCGGCGTCGATCCCCCAGTACAGCAGGGCCGCTATGACAACCAGGTGATACCAGATCGGACCCTGGAACAGGAACAGGAACGCCCAGACCGCCAGCAGCGCCCGCCCGGCGCCCCCGCCGCTGCGCAGCCCGGGCCGCCGCGCCAGCAGCCAGGCGGCCAGGCCGTTCGCCCCGAGCCACAGGAAGACCTGCCAGAGCCGGTGGATCCACAACGGCAGCCCGCTGACCAGGAACGGCGCCGCCTGCAGCCAGTACCGGGTCGGGTGCAGGACGCTCCAGGGCACACGCTCCCCGTAGATCCGCTCGGCCGCAAACAGCGAAGCGTAATAGTAGCGGCTGGCCTCCGACCAACCGAGCGAGAACGGGCTGGTCGATATGTCCGGGATGAACACCGCAGCCTGGTGGACGGCGGCGAAGGCCAGCGCTGTGCCCGCCAGGAGCGACTCGAATGAATGCGCCTTGAACCCGGTCGAGAGGGCGATCGCCCCACCCAGGGCAGCCAACCAGAACGCAACGGCCCGCCAGGAGAAGGTCTCCATCAGCCGTCCGAGGGGCTCCGGCAATGGAGCCAGGACGAGGACCGGCAGAACCAGGGCAAACAGCCCGCACAACGCGGCGGCAGGCGGTGGGGGGAGCGCCGTTCGGGACCATTTCTCCCGGATCCGGTTTGCCAGCCCGCGGCCGGCTGGCAGCCAGCCGAAGACGAACAAGATCACAGCGGCGAGCAGGGCCAGCCCCCACATTGCGAACAGGACCAGCCACTGTGTCGAGGCAGTCGTCACGCCCAGGTCGCGGGCCGTCGAAATCGCGTCCACCAGGCCGGCCGCCAGGAGCAGGACGGTCGCGCCGGTCATCCAACGGAAACCGGTCATCAAGGCGCCTCACCTTCCGGCGGGCGGCCGCCGCTCAGGATATCGGGGAGGAACAAAGCGCCCGGCAGACTGGCCAGCGTCTGGAGCGTCCGCACCAGCAGGGCGGCGGTGGCCGCGGCGCCCACGCTCACCCCACCCAGCCCGGTGAAGATGGCCGTCATCGAGAGCTCCTGCAATCCCAGCCCGTTGATCGAGACCGGCAGCAGGGTCACGAAATACGTGAGGCTCCACAACCCCCCGACCAGCCAGAAAGGCGGCGGCTCGCCGAGCCCGCCGAGCATCAGCCAGACCACCCCGAATAGCGCCAGCTGGTGTGCCCAGGTCCAGGCAAAAGCCAGCAGCAGACCGCGCGGCGAGCGCATCCACAGGTGCAGCGCCTCCCACAGCCGGGCGCGAATATTCCCCACCCGACTCGAGAACGCGCCAAAGGCACCGGCGGCCACCGGTCCGGAAGACAGGCCCCCGAACAACGGGATCAGCCCCAGCGGTGCAGCCGTCGCCATCCCGGCCACCCCGACCAGCCGGTCGACGACCAGCGAGGCGGTCGCAACGACGTTGTCATACCCCATCCGCAGCGCCATGGCGAGCCGGACGACGTCTCCGCCGATCGTGGTCGGCAGGAAATTGGATGCAAACAGACCGGAAAACGTGATCCTCAAGCTGTCCGACAAGCGGATCGGTTGACCGGCGGTTTGAAGCAGCACGTGCCAGCGGACGGCGACGACCAGGCGCGAAACCAGGATCAGGACGATGGCGGCAGCGAAGCGCCAGGGTGGAATCGCGGCGACGCTTTCCAGGATCTCGGACCAGCCCTGCCGGCGGAGTTGATAGAGCAGGAGCCCAAAGGCGGCGATCGTCCCGGTCGTGCGCAGGAGGCGGTTGATGTGTTTTTTCTGCATTTCTGGTAGAACTAATTCTAACGTTTCAAACTGCGCAAACGATGCAGGAAAATGTGAAAAAAACGGGTGCAAGCGGGGGCTCTGCCCCCGCTTGCACCCATTTTTTTCGGAATTTCAGTCGCGGATCAGCAGTTACCTTTTTTTCAGGAAAACGATGATCTCCGACCCAAGATCGCAGGGATGCACCGGGGATGTGCCGGCCGCAGGCGTGAAGCCGGCTGCCACGATCGAGTCGAGCAGCCAACCGGTTTCGGCGCCTTGGAGCACATCATCGCTGGTGAGCACGGCATCCGCCTCCCGGAGCCAGTCTTCCGCAAGCGACCGGTTCCAATGACCGTACCGGGCGAGCGCCTCCGGATCGCCGCCGAATTTAAAGGAATACGCACCGTTGAGTTGGGCCGGGAAGATGCCGGCCTCCGGAAGATAAAGCAGGGCACCCGGCGATCCGCCGGTCCACCAGAAGATCCGGCCTCCGGGCGGGACGAGCCCAGCCAGCTCGGCTCCGACCTGTTCGTATCCCGCGGCCACATCCCCCGAACAATCGTAAGCCGCGTATCCGCCGGCCAGGAAGGGGGTCGGCGAGAACACCAGGCCCAGCGCCAGAAAACAAACACCGGCGCGGTGTGCGAACGGCCGGCCGCTGTCCGGCAGCCGGCGCGCCAGGGCGAGTACGGCCAGCCCCGCCGCAAGGCCGATCCCACCGGCCAGGACCGCCCGGCCGGCGAGCAGGGTCGACCGGACGATGCTATCGTATTCCCGCCCGGTCACGTTCTCGATCAGACCCCAGAGCGGGATCGTCCCCGGACCGGCAGTGCGGGGCACCTCTGTTCGCAGCAGGCGGACGGCGGACGGCTGGTCCATCAGCCTGGGACCGACGAGGCCGGCCGCCCCGGCGCCCAAAACGGTGGCAGCGATCAGAACGGCGCCTGCTGCGAGCACCCGGTCGCGGCGGGGGTTCCAAACCGGATAGGTCAGCGGCAGCAGGAGCAGCGCCGGGAGGCTGAAGAACGAGAGGTAAACCGGGAAGCAGAACACGCAGTAATTCTGCCCCAACGAGGCCCAGGCATGCATGGCGAATAGAAGACCGAACAGGGCGAGCAGGAGCAGGGCCGCCGTCCTGCGCGATCGGGACCAGCCGGAATCCCGGGCCGGCCAGAACGCCAGGGCGGTGACCACCGCCGAGATGGGTAGCAGGTGGAAACGCAGTCCCTGGAGGAAACTGGCGACCCGGCCGCGCCAATCGACCTCCGGCGCCCATAACCCGCCGTCGTTGGCCGGGCGGCGGAACGAGTCCAGGAACGGGGTGAGGGCCTCCGGGAACCAGGGCGCCCATAGCCGCAGGATGCCCGGCCAATATGCGGCGTGCCCGGCCGTGAAGATCCCCATCCCGGCCGCCGCGAACACGATCCCGGTCCGCCGGCCGTGGGCGGCGAAAGCATAGGCGGCGAGGAGCGGGAGGAACGGAGCCAGGTTGATGCGGGTCAGCGCCAGGGCGCCGGCCAGGGCGCCGCCGAGTGCGACCTCCCAGTTCCGCCGGCCTGTGCCCAGCGTGAAGACCAGCGCCCAGATCAGGATGCAGGCGGCCAATCCCTGGGAGGCCTGGATACTGTAAATTTTTATCAGCGCGGGATTGAGCGCCACAACCCAGACGGCTGCCGCAGCCCACCAGGCGCTCCCAAACCGACGCGCCAGGGTCCAGAGACCGGTCACGGACAACGCCCCGGTGAACAGGGCCAAAAGCCGCCCGGTGCGAAGCCCCGGCCCGAGCAGGAGCTGGACCCACCCGGGCAGCAGGAACGAGAGCGGCATGTGGTTCGTCCAGGGGCCGAAGTCCTGGTAGGGGATGTAGCGGCCGGTCGCAAACAGCCAGCCTTTGTACAGGTACATCCCTTCATCGATGACGGAGGCCTGCGTCCGAGAATGGTGCCAGGCCAGCGCCAGGTAGACGGCAAAACCGGCTGCCGCCGCGGCATGCGGCAACCAAGCGTATTTATCACCCATCCGGAAAATGGGGCTGCGAATTTGGGGGCGGATGCGGTGGAGCCGCATCCGCCCCCAAATTCGCCCGGCCTCAGAATTTTCGGGTGGGTTCTTCGTGATCCGTCGGATGGGTGTCAGAACCGTCATCGTTTTCCAAAATCTTGAGGCCTGGTGAATTCGGGTGTGGATGCAAGGGGCCGGGTGAAGACCAGGATCGCGGAGCCGGGCCGGCAGGGGTACGGCGCCGAGGTCTCTGCGGATAAAACCAGCCCGGCCGCCTCAACGGACGACCTGAGCGGATCCACAAAACCGGCCGACTCGACCAGGATGAAATCGGCCTCCCCTAGCCAGCGCTCGGACAGCGCCTCGCTCCATAGACCGAATTTTAGCAGGGCATCCGCATCGGGATGATCGAAAATGGTGTAATCACCATTGATCTGGGGCAGATAGAGGACCGGCTCGCGGAGGTACAGCAGCGGGGAGGCGGAATCGCCACCGCGCCAGTACACTGCATTGCCCGGTGGGATCAGGCCTGCCAGCTCGGCTCCGGTCTGTTCGAGGGCCGTCAGGGCGTCCTGGCCGCAATCGTAGGTGCGGTAGCCGTCCCCCAGGACGGCGGTCGGGGTGAGCAGGAGGCCGGCGGCCAGGAAAAGATGGAGCACGCCGGCGCCGATCCGATCGAGCCGGCTTCGTAAACCGGCCGCCAATCCGGCGACGGTCAGCCCGCCGATCAGCCCGGCAGCCGCCGGCAGGACCCGGCGGGTAGTGGTGTAGGCCAGCCCAAAGCGATGCTCGAGCACATCCCACAGCGGGAGCCCGGGCGCAGGATCGCCCGCCAGCCAGGAACGCAGGCGCGGGACCCGCAGCCGGGCCAGGCCATCGCCGATCCGGTCGTGGGCGCCAAGGCCGATCAGGATGGCGAAAAGGATGACCAAAACGGCCGCGGCCGCGCGCTGCCGGGTGGACCAGTCTCCGGTGATCGCCGGGAGTGATGCGGCCAGCAGGTACAGACCCAGGGGGGCAAAGAAGGCGATGTAGACCGAAAAGCAGTAGACGCAGTAGGTCAATGCCAGCGATGCGGCCATGTGTTCGAACAAAAGCAAGGTGTAGAGCCCGGCTGCAAAGGCCAGGCTCCGCCGGTCGGCAGGTTCGCCCCCCCGGTGAGACAGAGAAAAGAGCGCCAGGACGAGCCCCATCACGGAGAGGAAATGCAGCCGCAGCCCCTCCAGGAAGCTGTAAAAACGGTTGGAGAAGGTCACCTGTGGGTCCCAGAACCGGGCCGCGGCCGGCTGCCGCCAGGGATCGAGGAACGGGGTCAGGGCATCCGGGAGCCAGTAGGCCCAGATCTTCAGGATGCCCGGCCAGAAAAATGCGTGGCCCAATGCAATCACCAGCACCCCGGCCCCCAGCGCCGACCAGCCCGCCCGCCGGCCGTGCACCCAGAAAATAAACGGCACGAGCAGGAAGAAGACCGGCGCCAGGTTCAGGCGCACCAGCATCATTGAACCCGCCAGCGCGGCCGCGGCCGTCGTTCGCCACAGCGGGAGGGCGCCGCCCGAACGGTTGGGCAGGGCCAGGGCCAGGGTCCAGATCAGCAGGCAGGCGATCAGCGCCTGGGAGGTCGCCAGGCTGTAGAAGCGGGCCGTGGCCGGGTTGATCGCCAGCAGCCAGACCGCCAGGGCCGCCCACCCGGGTGTGCAACGCTCCCTTACGAGGGTCCATAACCCCACGGCCAGCAGAAGGCCGACAGCCAGGATGAAATACCGCCCTTCCCGCAGCCCCGGCCCAAACAGCGCCTGGACGGCGCCGTGCACCAGGAACGAGAGCGGCATGTGGTTGGTCAGCGGGCCGTAATCCTGGAACGGTGCGTAATCCCCCCGGACAAACATCAGGCCCTTGATCAGATAGGCCCCTTCGTCCAGGACGGAGACCTGGGTGAGGGCGTAGTAGCGAGCATGGAGAAAAAATACCAGCGCCCCCGCTGCGGCGCAGATTCCGGCCAGGTGCTTCTTCACGATCGGAATCATAATAGAAACTGAAAAAATAACAGGCGGGGTGGATATTGCCCGCCCCGCCTGTTATTTTTTCGCCTCTTCGGGGAGATGGATGATCCCGTGCTTCAGCTGCCGCTCGAGGCTCTCCAGGTCTGCGTCCACCATCATTTTGACCAGCCCTTCGAAGTCGACGGTCCGTTCCCAACCCAGCTTCTCCCTGGCCCGGGTGGGATCCGAGACGAGCAGATCGACCTCGGCCGGGCGGTAGAAGCGGGCGTCCTGGACGACGTAATCCCGGTAATCGAGCCCCAGGTAGCCGAAGGCGACGTCGCAAAACTCGCGCACCGAGTGGGTTTTCCCGGTCCCGACCACAAAGTCTTCGGGCTCGTCCCGCTGGAGCATCATCCACATCGCCTGGACGTAGTCTCCGGCGTAGCCCCAATCGCGGCGGGAGTCGAGGTTACCCAGGCGCAGCTCGTTTGCGAGCCCCATCTTGATCCGGGTTGCGCCGTGGGTGATCTTGTGCGTTACGAACTCCAGGCCGCGGCGCGGGCTCTCGTGGTTGAACAGGATCCCGGATACGGCGAACAGATCGTAGGATTCGCGGTAGTTGACCGTGATCCAGTGGGCGTAGACCTTAGCGACGCCGTAAGGGCTGCGCGGGTAGAAGGGGGTATCTTCGTTCTGCGGCGTTTCGACGACCTTGCCGAACATTTCACTGGATGAGGCCTGGTAGAAGCGGGCTTTCGGCGTGACGAGGCGCATGGCTTCAAGCAGGCGGGTTACCCCGAGGGCGGTCACCTCCCCCGTGAGGACCGGCTGGTTCCAGGAGGTCGGCACAAAGGATTGGGCGGCCAGGTTGTAGATCTCGTCCGGTTGGTAGCGTTCGAGCAGATCGACCAGGGAGCTCTGGTCGTGCAGATCGCCCTGTTCAAGGGTAATCGCGTCCTGGAAATGTTCGATCCGCTCGAAGGTGATCGTGCTGGAGCGCCGCACCATTCCAACGACGTCGTAGCCTTTTTCGAGCAGGAATTCGGCCAGGTAGGAACCGTCCTGGCCTGTGATACCGGTGACGAGTGCGGTTGGCATGGGGACCTCGCGTTCCGGCGGCTTCCGTGGGGCTGCCGCCGGGTGGTGATCGGGTCAAAATTCAACTTTTGAATTATAATGGCGAATCGGTTGTGGTCAAGTGTACCGGGTACAATACCCGCCAATGAACCGCCTGCTCCTAACGGCTGCCCTGGCTGCAATTTTCACCCTCGGCCTCGCCATCCGTCTCTACGATCTCTCCGATCCGCCCTTCGACTTCCACACCACCCGCCAGTTCCGAGCCGCCCTGATCGCCCGCGGGATGTTCTACGCCGACTGGTCGGGGGCAACCGAACCTCAAAAGACGATAGCCATCGAACAGCGTGCGCGCGAGGCGCTGATCGAACCGCCGCTCTTCGAGTTCCTCGTCTCCCGTCTCTACCTGCTCGCCGGCCGCGCCGATCTGCGGATCCCACGCGCCCTTTCCACCGTTTTCTGGCTGCTCGGCGGCGCGGCCGTCTTCGGCCTGGCGCGCGACCTGTCTTCCACCTCCGGCGCGCTGATCGCCCTGGTCTATTTCCTCTTCCTGCCGTTCGGAATGCTTGCCAGCCGCAGCTTCCAGCCCGACCCCCTCATGGCGGCCCTGATCGCCGCCGCCGCCTGGTCGCTATACCGCTGGGTCCGATTGCCGGGCCTGGGAGCAGCCGTCCTGGCCGGGTCGCTGACTGGTCTCGCCATACTGGTCAAGGTGGTCGCCCTGCTCCCGCTCGGGCTCGGCGCCCTCTTGCTGATCTTGTTCGGACCGGGCCTGAAGAAAAGCCTGCGCGATCCGCAGACCTGGACCGTCGCCGGGCTGGCTATGCTTCCCGTCGGCGCATACTACCTCAATGGGCTGTTCATTTCCGGGTTCCTCCGGGGCCAGGAGTCGTTCCGATTCTTTCCCGCATATTGGTCGGACCCGGCCTTCTACATCCGCTGGATCGAGACGGCGGCCGGGATCTGCGGTTTCGCGGCGCTGATCGTCGGGTTGATCGGCGTGTTCCTGGTCCGCGACCGGGCCGGTCGCGGGCTGCTCGCCGGTCTATGGCTGGGCTACCTCGTATACAGCCTGGCCCTCCCATACCACACCTTGACTCACGACTATTACCAGCTTCTGCTCATCCCGATTGCGGCCGTCTCGCTCGCCGCCCCTGCAGCGCTGGTCTTTGACGAACTCGTCCGCGGCCCCCACGTCCGCCTGGCGGGGACTGCCGCCGTGCTGCTGATCGCCGGTGCCGTCCTGTTCAAGGTCTGGGATACACGCGTGATCCTGGCCCGAACCGATTACCGTCCGGAGGCTGTGGAATGGGCCCGGTTCGAAGGATTGCTCCCGCCGGATGCACAGGTCATCGCCCTCGCCCGGGCGTACGGCTATCCACTGGCCTACTACGGTTGGGTCACCGCCCGGACCTGGCCAACCGGCGCAGATCTGGACCTGCGCACACTGGCCGGACTGGACGAAGCGGAGATCGTCTCTCGCCACTTCTCGACCCTGGCCGGCGCCGATTATTTCATCGTGACGCAATTCAGTGAATTTGACCGCCAGCCCGATCTCCAGGCCTACCTCTCACAGCACGCCGAGATCCACCTGGAAGGCGACGGGTTCGTGATCTACGCTTTGAACCCATGACCCGCGTCACCATCGTGACACCTTCCTTCAACCAGGCGCCGTTCCTGGAGCAGACGATCCGCTCGGTCCTCGATCAGGACCACGCCGATCTGGAATACATCCTCGTCGACGGCGGATCGACCGACGAAAGCTCAGAGATCATCCGCCGGCACGCCGACAGGCTCGCCTGGTGGGTATCCGAACCTGACCGAGGCCAGACCGATGCGATCAACAAGGGTTTCGCCCGTGCGACCGGCGAGATCCTGGCCTGGCTCAATTCGGACGACACCTACGAGCCCGGCGCCGTCCGTGAAGCGGCGGCCTACCTGGATTCTCACCCGGATGTGGGCATGGTCTACGGGGACGCCAACTTCATCGATTCGGACAGCAGGATCATCGGCCGCTTCAACGCCCGGCAAACCGATTACGAACGGCTGATGCGCGGCGCAGTCTATATCCCCCAGCAGGCAGCTTTCTTCCGCCGATCGCTCTGGGAGCGGGTCGGTCCGCTCGATTCGAGCTTTTATTTCGCCATGGACTTCGATCTGTGGGTGCGCCTGGCGAAGATTTCCCGACTAGAATATCTGCCCGGCCGCATCTGGGCCAATTTCCGCCTGCACGAGGCGGCCAAGACGATCGCCGACGATCCACGCTGCTGGCCTGAGATGCTGAAAGTCCACCGGCGGGAAGGCGGGCAGCCGATTTCGATCATGACGCTCCGCTACCACGCCCGGCGGATCCTGGCTCCGTTGATCCACGTGCGACGGAAGCGGATGTTGGATAGCTCAGTGCAATGAAATCCTTCAATCGATATTTAATCCCTTTCTCGGCGGTCCTGGCCGCTGCCTTCGCCCTGCTTATCGGTTTCCGGACGGCCCGGGCGATCCAGCCTCCTGGATTTTCATATGAGCCGGTCGCCTCCGGCCTCAACCTGCCGATCGACGCCGAGTTCATGCCGGACGGCGGCATCCTGGTCGCCGAAAAGGGCGCCGGCGCCGGCATCGACGGCCAGTCCGCCATCCGGCTCATTCGGGACGGTGAGGTCCAGGAAGTTCCGGTCCTGCTCCTGAGTACGTACACGTTTGGCGATTCCGGCATCCTGGGCCTGGTCCTGGACCCGGGCTTCGCCGGCAACGGCTATTTTTACGCCTGGTACGGCACCGGTCGGGATGCGCTGGGCTGGTCGGGCGTAACGGTCTATCGTCTCTCCCGTTTCACCTTCGATCCACTCACCGAGACGGCTGACCCGGCCAGCGAGCGGATTTTGATCGACGGCGTTCCGGCCGGCGATTATCACAACGGCGGTGGGCTGGTCTTCGACGATGACGGTCTGCTCTACATCGCCACCGGCGACGCGAACGTCCCTGAACGGTCGCAGGACCTGACCGCCTGGAACGGTAAGATCCTGCGAATCTTGCCGACGGAAACCGGGTATATCGTCCCAGGCGGGAACCCGTTCGTCGGCGATCCGAACATCCCGGACGAGATCTTCGCCTATGGCCTGCGGAATCCTTTCAGAATTGCCGTCCGGGGCGCGAACGGTCAGGTCTATGCGGCCGATGTCGGCGAGATCAAGTGGGAGGAGGTCAACCTCGTCAGCGCCGGAGCGAACTTCGGCTGGCCGGTCCGGGAAGGCCCCTGCCCGATCGGGCAGGTCACGCCGTGCGAACCGGCGCCGCCGGGATACGTTGACCCGGTGCTCTACTACCGACACACGAGCCCTGCGATCGGTGCGGCCGTCTCCGCGGTCGCATTCTACGAAGGGACGATATTCCCCGAACCCTACCGGGGCAATCTCTTCTTCGCCGACATAAACCAGGGGTTCATCGCCCGTTCGGACCTGACCGGTCTGCCCGTCATCGACGGCGAGTTCGAGATCTTCGATCCCGCCGCCGGGTTCCTGGTCGACGCGGCGTACCGCCAGGGCGCCCTCTACTTTGTCGATATCGTTGCCGGAAAAATTATGAGGCTGGCGTACACTGGGGATTCCCCCCAGCCGTATGCCGTCCTCGCGGCCGACCCGCGGCTCGGACCGGCGCCGCTCGTCGTCTCCTTCAGCGCGGCCGGGAGCACGATCGTCCCCGGGACGACGCCGACCTATCATTGGGATTTCGGCGACGGCAGCGCACCGGGCCTGACTTCGACCCCCTCAACCGCCCACACCTATCCGGCCGACGGCAACTATCTCGCCACGCTGATGATCACCGATAACACCGGCGGGGGATCGAATACAGCCGAGGTTGGGATCACGGTCTATTCCGGCGAGCTGCCCGCCATTGAGCTCACCAATCTGACCGACCCCGAGAGAACGCTCTATCACGGCGGTGACGAGATCGAATACCGGGCCGTCCGATCCACGACCGCCGATCTGGATCCGGACACGCCGTTCACCTGGAAGATCGATCTGATGCACAATCAGCATTTCCACCCGATCATCTCCGGTCACTCCGTCGTTTCCGGTACCCTCCAGATCGACTCCAGCGATCACGGCGGCAGCGTCAACCTCTGGTATCGCTTCACCCTGACGATGCTCACCGATACCGGGATCGCAGTGGAGATCTTCGAGGAGATCTTCCCAAAGATCGTGACCCATACCGTCACGACCACGCCTTTGGAGCCCGGAGTCACCCGCGTTTCGATCGGGAACGTCCCTCACTACGTCCCGCATGACTTCCTCACGATTGCCGGGACCGAGATCCATATCGCTGCGCCAGCCGTGATCTTATTCGAGGACGGGGTCTACGATTTCGGCTCCTGGTCGCCTCAGCCCGGGTCCGAGCCGTTCATCCTGTTTGTCTCGCCGGAAGTCGAAACGGTGCTGAATGCGAGCTACGATTTCATCGGGCCGGTGTTAAAAGTGTGGATGCCCGTCCTGTTGGCGGATGGATAACTTGAGGACCGATCCGAAAATTTGGGCATTCCTTTACGTCCTCGCGGTCACCGGGGGGCTGTTCTATTTCTTCAGGGGGTGGAGCTACGACGACCCCTATATCACCTACCGCTACGCCGCCAACCTGGCCGATGGCTTCGGGTTCGTTTACAACCCCGGTGAGCGGGTCCTGAGTACGACCTCGCCGCTTCTGGCGCTGGCGCTGGCCGGGCTGCACCGGCTCGGCGCCGACATCCCCGCCACGGCCAACCTGCTCGGCACCTTTAGCCTGGCCGTCGGCGGACTGCTGCAGTGGGAAATCGCCCGCCGCCTCGAACTCCCGGCGGCGGGTTGGGCCGGCCTTTTGCTGTACCCGACCACACCCCTGCTGGTCAGTACGCTCGGGTCGGAAACACCGATCTACCTGGCGCTCTGCCTGGGGGCAGTTTCTTTATATCTTCAAAAAAAATACGCCGCGGCCGGGGTCTTTCTGAGCCTGGCCGTCCTCAGCCGGGCGGACGCCCTGGTCCTGGGCGCGCTGCTCGCTGCGGATTGGCTGATCCGGGCGTTCCGGACCACGCGTTCGCCGGCCGCCGTCATCCGGTCGGTGCCGCTGAAAACATTGATCGCCCCGGTCGCCGTCCTGCTGCCGTGGGTGCTGTTCGGTTGGCTGTATTTCGGGTCCCCGCTCCCGGCCACGCTGGCGGCCAAGCGGGCCCAGGGGTTGTTGAACCCGGCCGATCGTTTTCTCCCGGGTCTCTGGGATCTCGCCGGCCGCCTCGCGGAGTTTCCCCATTACTGGATCTATTTTGTCCTGATCCCGGCCGGTTTTCTGGTCGCCATTAAAAGGCCCGCCTGGTACCCGCTCCTGCTCTGGCCGGTCTGTTTCGCCGCGGGATATACCCTTCTCTCCGTGAATCGCTATCCCTGGTATTACGCCTCTCTCTTCCCGGGTGCGCTGGCCGGAGCGGGACTGGCGCTGGGGGCCTGGTTTCACGGGCCGGCGGGAGGCGCACCGGCTCGAACGGGGCTTTTCGCGGAATCGGTCCGGCGGCTCCGGACTGCCGGGCCGGTCTTGCTTCTTCTGCTCTTGTTTGCAGGGCAGCTCACGGACCTCAAACGGCTCCACGCCGGCTTTGACACACGATTTGCGATTTACCGGGAAATCGGTCTGTGGCTGGTGGAAAACACACCACCGGACGCTTCGATCGGCACGCTGGAGGTCGGAATCATCGGTTTTTTCGCCCGGCCCCGGCCGATGGTCGATTTCACCGGGCTGATCCAGCCGGACGTCGCCACGCAGTTCCGACCCGGATATGCCTATACCGATGCCGCAGCCTGGGCCGCCGAGCGCTACCAGCCGGACGTCCTCGTGCTGGCAGGCGGGTTTGGCGAACTGCGGCAAACGTACATGCGGGATCGCTGCCGGTCGGCGGCGGAATTCGCCGGCGCCGATTTCGGGTATGATCGGGACATCGTGATCTATGTCTGCGGTTAAGCGTTATACTTGTCCGGTTCGGGAGGATGACCACCCCAGGGAGTGTTTTTTTGAAACCGCCGCATCTGCATGTCGAGATCGAACCGACCCACAACTGCAACACCCGCTGCTTTCACAGCCCGCACGAGACCATCACGCGCCCCGTGGGGCTGATGGACGCGAGGCTTTTTTCTTGAAGCGCTTCAGATCTTGAGATGGAATTTCTCCCGACCGCTATCCCTGACGTCGTCCTGATCCGGCCAAAAGTATTCGGCGATGCGCGCGGTTTCTTCATGGAGACCTTTCATGCGCGCCGCTTCGCCGAAGCCGGGATCACCGGCGATTTCGTCCAGGACAATCACTCCGGCTCGCACCGCGGCACCCTGCGCGGTCTGCACTACCAGATCCGGCAGGCCCAGGGCAAGCTGCTGCGCTGCCTCGCCGGGGAGATCTTCGACGTCGCCGTCGACATCCGCCGCGGCTCCCCCACCTTCGGGAAGTGGGTCGGGGTCACGCTCACGGCCGAGAACCGGCACATGGTCTGGGTCCCGCCCGGTTTTGCCCACGGTTTCTACGTCCTGAGCGAGTGGGGCGAGCTGGCGTACAAGACCACCGATTACTACGCTCCGGAGTGGGAGCGCAGCCTCTCCTGGAACGACCCTGCGATCGGGATCGACTGGCCGCTGATTCCGGGCGCCGAGCCCATCCTGTCCGACCGGGACAAGGCGGCGCCTCCGCTTGCGGAAGCGGAGATCTTCCCGGCTGACGGGGATTAAATCCATGAAGAACCTTCTCGTCACCGGCGGGGCCGGTTTTATCGGCTCGAACTTCGTCCGCTACCTGCTGGGCAATGAGCCGGAGGTCCGGATCGTCAATCTCGATGCCCTGACCTACGCCGGCAGCCCGGAGAACTTGCGCGACCTTCCGGATCCGGAGCGACATCAATTTATCCGGGGGGACATCAACGACCGGGTACTGGTCGACCGGCTGCTGCGGGAATCGGCCGTCGACACGATCATCCATTTCGCGGCCGAGACCCACGTCGACCGGTCGATCCACCACCCCGAAGCCTTCGTCCGCGCCAACGTCCTGGGCACGTTCACCCTGCTCGAGGCGGTGCGGGTTTTCTGGCTCGTCGAACGGGCATTCCCGACCGCCGACGTCCTGTTCCATCACGTCAGCACCGACGAAGTCTTCGGATCGCTGTCGCCGTCCGACCCGGCTTTTAACGAGACCACCCCGTACGACCCGCGTTCGCCCTATTCCGCCAGCAAGGCCGCATCGGATCACCTGGTCCGGGCCTACCACCACACCTACGGCCTCCCTATCACGATCACGAACTGCTCGAACAACTACGGCCCGCAGCAGTTCCCCGAAAAGCTGATCCCGCTGATGCTTCTCAACGCCCGGTCCGGCAGGCCGCTCCCGGTCTACGGCGACGGGCTGCAGATCCGGGACTGGTTGTACGTTGACGATCACAGCGAGGCCATCCGCCGGGTGATCAAGAGCGGCCGCCGCGGCGAGACCTACTGTATCGGCGGAGACAACCAGCCCCCGAATATCGAGATCGTGCGCACGCTCTGCCAGATCCTGGACGAGCTCGAGCCCGCCTCCCCGCACAGCCCGCACGAATCCCTGATCACCCACGTCGCCGACCGGCCCGGCCACGACCGCCGCTACGATATCGATATCGACAAAATCCGCTCGGAGCTGGGCTGGTCCCCCCAGGAATCGCTCGCCAGCGGCCTGCTCAAAACCGTGCGCTGGTATATCGACCACCCGGAGTGGGTCGAGGCGATCCGGTCCAGCGAAGATTATGCGGAGTGGGTGGAGAGGAATTATGGGAAGAGATAGTGCGAGGTACGAGGTGAAACGTGCAATGTGCAAGGTGCAAAGTGCACCTTGCACATTGCACCTTGCAAATCCGAGGTTGCCTTGAAAGGAATTATTCTCGCCGGCGGTAAAGGCACCCGCCTATACCCGATCACGATCAGCGTCAGCAAGCAGCTCCAGCCGGTCTATGACAAGCCGATGGTGTACTACCCGCTTTCGATGCTGATGCTGGCCGGGATCCGTGAGATCCTCGTGATCAGCGATCCGGCCGGGCTGCCGCTGTTCAAAAGCCTGCTCCAGGACGGGTCGCAGTGGGGGCTGTCGTTCAATTATGCCGAGCAGGCGGAGCCGCGCGGGCTGGCGGACGCTTTCATCGTCGGGCGCGACTTTGTCGGTTCCGACACCGTAGCCCTGATCCTGGGCGACAACATATTCTACGGCCACGGGCTTCCGGCCCAGCTGCGCCAGGCTGCCGAGATTGCGGACGGTGGGCTGATCTTCGCCTACCCGGTCCGCGACCCGCAGCGGTATGGCGTGATCGAGTTCGACGAGACCGGAATGGCGCTGAGCATCGAAGAGAAGCCGGAGCGGCCGCGATCGAGCTTCGCCGTTCCCGGCTTGTATTTCTACGACAACGAAGTCCTCGACATCGCCGCCAACCTCGCGCCTTCCGCTCGCGGGGAACTCGAGATCACGGACGTGAACCGGGTCTATCTCGCCCGGCAGAAACTGCGGGTCGAGGTCCTCGGCCGGGGAGTGGCATGGCTGGATGCGGGCACGCATGAGTCGCTGCTTGAATCTTCCCAGTTCGTTCACGCCCTCCAGGCCCGGCAGGGAATGATGATCTCCTGTCCGGAGGAAATCGCTTACCAGATGGGCTACATTTCCACCGACCAGGTCCGTCGAATCGCCGAAGGGATGAAGGGGAACGAATACGGGCAATACTTGATGCGCCTGATCGACGATCGCGGCGACAAGATCGCATCTCAAAACCGGACAGGGATATAAGAAGCTGGCGAACACCTGGAAACATTTGAGCCGTCCGGCTCTGGATAAACTGGGGCTGCTTTCGCGACGGCAGGCCCTGGGCTGGGGGATGCTCGCCTGCGCGGCGCTGATCGGGCTGTGGACCATTCGTTGGGGCCTGTCCGACGTCGAAGGGGACGCCCTGGTCACCGGTTTCCACATGAGCAAAGGCAGGCTCCTGTACCGGGACATTTTTTCACATCATTTTCCCTTTATCTATTTCTGGTCGACGGCTTCTGTCGCGCTGTTTGGAAAATCGCTCTACCTGCACCGCCTCACCGTCTGGCTTTTTCAGCTGGTCGTTTTCGGCGTCGTCATGGTTTTGAGCAGGCAGGAACTCACGATCGGTATCACGAGCCTGATCTGGAGCATTCTGCGGCACCTGTACCTGAATAACATCCTCGTCTACCAGGCCTTCAGCGCACCCGCTGTGATAGGGATCGGCGCGCTGGTGCTGTACATCCTGCTCCAGCGCGATCAGACCGGGTTCCGCCATTACCTGGCGATCGGCCTGCTGGCCTCGGTCAGCGTGCTTTCGGACCCGCTCACGATCTACCCGGTCGGTGTTGCGCTGGTGCTGCTGTGGCTGCGGTCACCGCGTATCGGTTTTCAGACATCCCTGGTCGCCGGCGCATGTGCGGTCCTGTTTCTCGGCTACCTGCTGCTGACCGGAGCACTCACCGATTTCCTTTCGGACGCCTTGCGTTTCAATTCGGAAATCTATGCCCGGTATAACAACAATTTCGCCTCGCCCTGGCGTTTCTCAAGATTTTCGGAACAGCTCCTCAGCGGGTTCGGGATCACGAACAGGCAGTTCCTCAACCTCGATCCTTTCCGGGAGATCACGACCCAGTACACGGATTTTGACCGCTGGCTGTTCACCGGTTTTCTCTACCGCATCGGCGCGCTTTCGGGCATCCTGCTGTTCCTGGTCCGGAAGGAAACCTTCGCCGCCTTTTTCCTGTACACTTACTGCGCGGGCGCCCTGGCGATCGAGGTCTGGGGCCACCGCGCCGTGAATTTTGTCCCGCTGGCGCTGTTCATCGCGGCGGGGATGATTTCCCAGGAATGGTGGCCCGCCGAGGATGACCGCCGCCGGGCGATCGTCCGGAATGCCCTCACCTTCGCGATCGGATCGATGTTCGTATGGTTGGGGTTTCGGGTGATCGTCTTCACGCACGGCGGATTCGACGAGTATGCTTATATCAAACCGATCATCGCATATCGGAACGAGGCCCGGGAACTGGTCGACCTCGCCTGCGGCCAGGACGGGGTGCAGCTCATCTTTTACCCGAACCGGATCTATCCCTATTTTTTTGCGGAGATGGAGGCGGTCGCAGGCTATTATTACATGTGGCCATGGGTGGCGGAAATTGCGCTTGACGAAGTCGTCGAGGCGTTGGAACGGCCTGGCGTGCTGGTCATCGCCCACCGGCAATTGAACGGATTGGTTTTCCAGCAATACGACACCCGGGAATACTTGAAACCGCTGGACGATTACTTGATGAACAACTATATCGCGGTCGATGACGGTCTTTATATCTCTCCGGCGCTGGCTGCCCGGTGCGCTGCGCAGGGCCATTCCAGCCCCCCTCTCAGGCAGATGCGCGACACGGGTACAGACGTCACGCAGCCGGGTGAAAATTTCTGGAAAAATGGGGTGCAGGCGGGGGCTTCGCCCCCGCCTGCACCCCATTTTTCCAGTATTCACGACGACAGCCTGTGTACTTGCTGGGCGCAGATCAAAGTTGTGAGCGTATGAAGATCCTCATCATCGGCAAAAACGGACAGCTGGGTTGGGAACTCGAGCGCTCGCTCGCCGTGCTTGGCGAGGTCGTCGCCGTTGCCCGGCCGGAGATCGATCTGTCGAACCCGGAGAGCACCGCCGGATGGGTCCGCCGCGTCGAGCCCGATGTCGTTGTGAACGCCGCCGCATACACGGATGTCGATGGAGCCGAGCGGGAAACAGGCGCGGCCCGGGCAGTAAACGCCCGCGCACCCGGGGTCCTGGCCGCCGAAACCGAACGGCTGGGGTCCGCCCTGATCCACTACTCGACCGATTTCGTCTTCGACGGCGAAAAACGCGAACCTTACCGCGAAACCGATCCGACCCGGCCGCTGGGAGTCTACGGACGCACCAAGCTGGAAGGCGAACAGGCGGTGGCTGCGGCCGGCGGGGCCGGTCTGATCTTCCGCACCGCCTGGGTTTACAGCCTGCGCCGGCCCAGCTTCGTCACCAGGGTGCTGGAATGGGCCCGCCGGTCCCCCGAACTGCGGATCGTGACCGACCAGACCGGCAGCCCGACCTGGTGCCGGACGCTCGCCCAAGCGACCGCCCGGGTCATCGCCATGGGCGGCCCGGATCCGGCCGGGTTCCTGCGCGAGCGGCACGGCCTCTATCACGTGGCCTGCGATGGCGCCGCCAGCCGGGCCGAATGGGCCCGGGCGATCCTGCGCGGGGACCCGCACCCCGAGGAGCAGCTGGCGAAGGTCGTCATCCCCGCGTTGACCTCCGATTTCCCGTCGCCGGCGATGCGCCCGGCTTATTCGGTCCTGGACTGCACCAAGTTCGCCGATGTCTTCGGCTTCCGGCTCCCGCCCTGGGAGGAAGCCCTGGGGCTGGCGATGGAGGCGGGATGATCGCCAGGGACGAGTTGATCGTCGGGGACAGGTTGGTCGTCTCCGTGGTCGGCGCGCGGCCGAACTTCGTCAAGATGGCGCCGGTCATTGCCGCGCTCGACCGGCGCGGCATCGCACAGGTCACGGTCCACACCGGGCAGCATTACGACGCACGCATGTCGGCCGTCTTCTTCGATGAGCTCGGGATGCCCGAGCCGGGCATCTCCCTTGGCGTCGGCTCCGGGTCGCACGCCGAACAGACCGCACGGGTCATGCTGGCCTTCGAGCCTGTCCTGGTCGAGCACCGACCCGACCTCGTCGTCGTAGCCGGAGACGTCAACTCGACCCTGGCCTGCGCGCTGACCGCAACCAAGCTGGACATCCCCGTCGCCCATGTGGAATCAGGGCTGCGCTCCTTCGACCGGACGATGCCGGAAGAAGTCAACCGTATTCTGACCGACCACATCTCCGATCTGCTCTTTGTCACCGAGCCATCCGGCGCGGCCAACCTCCGGAAGGAGGGCATCGATCCGGACAAAATTCATTTCACCGGAAACACGATGATCGATTCGCTCGACCGGCACCTCCCGGCCGCCCTGGCCCGGGCACCCTGGGCCGCCTACGGCCTCGAGCCGGGCAGCTACGCCGTCCTGACCCTCCACCGGCCCGCCAACGTCGATGAGGAGACGAAGCTGCGCGAGCTGCTGGCGGCGGTCGCCGAGATCGGCGCACATACGCCGGTCCTGTTCCCGGCGCACCCGCGCACGCAAGAGCGGATGGATGGGTGGGGATTGGCCCAGGCGGGCGTCCGGCTGGTAGAGCCGCTGGGGTATCTGGATTTCCTGGGTCTGATGGCCCGCGCCCGCCTCGTCCTGACCGATTCCGGCGGGGTCCAGGAGGAGACGACGGCCCTCGGCGTGCCCTGCCTCACCATCCGGGACAACACCGAACGGCCCGTGACGATCGAGCAGGGCAGCAACCAGCTGGCCGGGACGACCGGAGCCGGTCTGCTGGCGGCGTATGCCGGACTAAAAGCCGCCCCGGATCCGGCCCAGCGGCCGCACCTGTGGGACGGCCACGCCGCAGAGCGGATCGCGGACGTACTGACGGACTGGACGAGGGGCAGGTGAACGCCGTACTCATCACCGGCGGGAACGGGTTTATCGGTTCGCATCTGGTCGATGCGCTGGCTGCGGCCGGCCGGCGGGTCGTCTCCTACGATCTTTACCCGCGCCCGTTTGAACCTCCCCCGGATAACGCCGTATTCATCCAGGGCAACCTGGACGACTCGGAGCTCGTCCGCCGGACGATCGTCGACGAAGGCGTCGAGGTCGTCGTCCACGCCGCCTGGGCGTCGATCCACGAAACATCGCTGAAGGACCCGGCTGCCGACGTCGAGGCCAACCTGGTCCCGACGCTGCGGCTGCTGGATGCCTGCCGGGAGGCCGGTGTGCGGCGCCTGGTCTTCCTGTCATCCGGCGGGCAGGTCTATGGAGTCCCGGAACGCAATCCCATCCGGGAGGATCACCCGGCGAACCCGATCAGCGCATACGGGGCGGCCAAGCTGGCGGCGGAGAAGTACGTCGGAATGTACGAACGGTTGTACGGTTTGGAGAGCGTCATCCTGCGGCCCTCGGTGCCTTATGGGCCGCGCCAGAACCCGCGCCGCCGGCAAGGGGCGGCGGCCGTCTTCATCCACCGGGCGCTCCACCGTCTCCCGGTCGAGATCTGGGGCGACGGAGAAGTGCAGCGAGATTACTTTTATATCGAAGACCTGAGCCGGGCTTTGGCTGCTGCGGTCGACTCGCCCGCTGCAGCCGGCGGCGTGTTCAACCTGGGCGGGCGAGAGACGATCTCGCTGAACGGCCTGGCCGCCGCCATCGAGCGGGCGCTGGAGCTGAAAATCGAGATCCAATATAAAGAAGCCCGCCGCTTTGACGTGCCGGCGCTGGCGCTGGATTGGTCGGCGGCGCAGCGGGTCCTGGGCTGGTCCCCCGAAGTCGAGCTGGAGGACGGGATCCGCCGAACGGCCGCCTGGCTGAAGAAATGGTTCGATGAACGAGATGGGAAGTGACCTGGCCGCGGGGCTCGCCCGAGAGGACTTCACCGCCGTAACCGAGGCGCACACCGCCGGGCACCTCGGCAGCGGGGACGTGCGGGTGCTTGCCACACCGATGATGATCCTTAAATTCGGAGGACGGGCGATATTGGCCGCGGTCTGGTCCGTCGAGATTGACTTCTTCACGCCTGCCAGACCGGATCAAAACCCGGGAGTTCGAACGTCCCGGCGGACGACTCGACCAGCAGGTACGGCAGCCAGGCCACCCCGAAAAGCTCGACCAGGATGTCCTTCTTGTAAGGTGCGACCGGGATCTCGTCGACGTGCTCGAGCGCTTCGCTCCAGTGCGACTTGATCGACGCGATCAGTTCGTCCAATTCCTGCCGGGTCTCGACGATCTCCTCCTGCAGCCGTTTGATCGTATCGAGCGACTCGTCGACATCGGCCTTGGCCTGGGAGGTCATGCGGCGCTTCGACAGCGAGGTGGTCAGGGTTCGGCGGCGCTTGTTGAACAGGCTGAGCAGGTTCTCTGCATGCGTGCCGTATTCCTCCATCCTGCGCTGGGCGACCTCATCTTTATTCTCCTCGAGTTCCCGCTCCTCCCGTGATAGCTTGTCGGAGAGCGACTTTATCCGGGTCTCCAGCGTCCGCGTCTTTGTGGCCAGTTCCTTGTCGCGCAGCCTGGCGGCTTCCTCGGTCGACATCCGCCGGAACTCGGCCTCCGAGACATCCGGGCCGGCGTGGATCTTCAAAGTCGGGTTGGTGCGGACGGTGACGGTCCCGGCGCGGTAAATCCATTCGGAGAAATCCGTATCCAGTGATTTCATCAACCGCTCGTCGGTGAGCGGTGCGGTGAGTTCGCCGAAGGTGGACGTCGGAAGCGGACCCGGATCCAGCCCGCGCGGCTCGATCCGGGCGCAGAGATGTTCCTCCCAGCGGACGATCCCGCGGGCATCCGGTTCGACGACGACGCCGGTCCAGGTCTTTTCCATATTCAGGTTGTAGGTCCGATTGACGAAGCGGACGTTGGCCTGCGCCAGCAGGACGGGGCGGTAGATCAGACCGGCGCTCCGTGCATCCGCGGGCAGCTCCCTTCCGGCCTTCCTGGCGGAATCGCCGAGGGTCAGTTTGTGCGGGAGGAAGAATTCGTTGACGCGGGCGGGGAGGGCGGGTTTCGTGGAAGTGCCGGGTGCCGGGTGCCTGGTGCCTGGTGATGTTTCGGCCGGTTTAGATGGTCGGTCATGGGAGGCGGTCGGGGCGTCCGACACGGACGCTGGTTGTGCGGTCACCTGGAAAAGCGCGGAACCCGGATGGGGGCCGGCTGGTTGATCCGTGGACGAGGTCCAACCAAGATCCGATGTACCTATCCTTCCCGTCCTTGTCCCGACTCCGGCCAGAACGTTGAGGGCCGGGATCTGGGTCCGGGTGAGCGGGCCGGCCATGTAGTTCATCGCCCAACGGGTCTGGAAGATGTGGGGCTGTTTTTCGTGGACATTGTGAAGCAGGAACCGGCGTTTCCCCAAACCGGAGATCAGGCGCTCAACGGTCCCCCGGTCGAGCGAGCCGGCGGCCGCGCCCTGCAGGCCGTCGAGCAGCCGCTGCTTGTCGCGATCGGCCTGGAGACGACCGATGAACCAGGTGCCGGCATTGGTCAGCGCCTTGTAGTCCAGATCGGCCGGGTTCTGGGTGACGAGCAGCATCGCGACCCCGAAGGCCCGGGCCTGTTTGAGCAGCCGCAGCATGGGCGGCTTGGAGGGCGGGTTGGCGGTCGGCGGAAGGTAGCCGAAGATCTCGTCAAAATAGACGATCGCCCGCAGCGATGAGGTCCCGCTCTGGCCGCGCATCCAGCTTTCGACGGCGCTGTAAAGCAAGGTGATGAAGAACATCCGCTCCGCATCGGTCAGGTGGGCCACGTAGAATACGCTGTGGCGCGGTCTGCCGTCCTGGGTGTACAACAGGGTCTGAATATCGAGCGGGGCGCCCGAGGTCCAGACCTGGAAAGTCGGGGCGGCCAGGATGTTATTCAGCAGCATGGCCAGGTTGAACCGGTCCCCATCCGGGAAGAAGCGGCCGACCTCAAAGACACCTAGCTTGTCAAACGGCGGGGTCTGGACCTGCAGGATCAGCTCCCCCATGTCCAGGTCGGCGCCGCGGCTCCAGGCGTGCTCGAAAATATTGGCGAGCAGGATATGCTCGCGCGAGCGCAGCGGGTCGATGTCCTGCAGCCCGACTAGCCCGAGCAGGGCGGTGACCGTCCCGCCGATCTGCTCGCGCAAGACCTCGGTATTCGATTCCCAGGGGATCTTCGGGGCTTGCAGCGAAGCGAGGATGCTGACCGGCACCCCGGCATCCGAACCGGGCGTATACACGGTGAATTCGGCCGAATCCTTCAATGCGCGCAGCCGATCCGGGCCGATCTCCCAGGAGGCCAGGCCCTCTTTCCACGCCTGTGAGGCGTCCGCGGCGGCTTGCTCGACCGTCTTCCCCTCCCGGCGCGCCTCGTCCGGGTTGACCCAGGGCTGGAAGTCGGAAGGCAGCAGGTCCGGGAAATGCAGCAAGGCGTTGGTGATGTCGCCCTTGGGGTCGATCATGATCGCCGGGACGTTGTTCAGTGCGGCCTCCTCGAGCAGACCGAGGCACAGCCCGGTCTTCCCGGAGCCGGTCATCCCGACCACGACCGCGTGGGTGGTCAGATCAGCAGGGTCGTAGAGCAGGGGCTCGCCGGAATCGTCGAATTTCCCGAGATAGAATTTTCCGCCGGTTTCGATCATGATGATTTGTCCTGGTTTAAAACCGATCCGATCATTCGGAGACCAGGCGATTTTGGGGGCGGCTGCGGCTGCAGCACAGCCGCCCCCAAAATCGCCGCCCCAATTTTCGGATCGGCGCTTTAAAGTTTCTGGTTGCAGGTGGTAAGGTGAGGAGATTATAACCGCGGTGATTGGAGATCCGTGAACAAGGTAGGTATAATTTCCCTCGCATGCCGGCCCTCACCACCAACTCCCCCTCCGAAACCCGCGCACTCGGCGTCGAGCTGGGCAAAACGCTGTCCACCGGTGACCTGGTCTGCCTGGAAGGCGATCTCGGCGCGGGGAAGACGACCTTCGTCCAGGGCCTGGCCCGCGGCTGGGGCTCGACCGACCGGGTCACCTCGCCAACCTTTGTCCTGGTCAACGAATACCGCCGGACCGATGGGGCGCGCATGTACCACCTGGACGCTTACCGCCTCAGCGGGCCGGCCGAAGCAGAAGACCTCGACATCGACACCCTCCTCGCAACGGGACCGCTGGTCGTCGAGTGGCCCGACCGGATCCGGACCGCCCTCCCCGACCCGTCCGTCACCGTCCGGTTCACCGATCTCGGTGGGGATCAACGCAAGATTGTCGTATGGTCAGACGGATCTGACGGATCTGACGGGTCAGACCGGTCAGACCCATAAACCATGCTCCTCGCCATCGACACGTCCACGCGACAGATCGGCCTCGCCGTATTCGACGGCGCGGTGGTCCTGGCAGAATCCGTATGGACCAGCCCTTTCCACCACACCGTCGAGCTGGCCCCTGCCGCGGCGCGCGCCCTCAAAGAAGCCGGGATCGCCGCGGGCGGGCTGACCGCCATCGGGGTCGCGATCGGGCCCGGGTCCTTCACCGCCCTCCGCACCGGGCTGGCGTTCGCCAAGGGGCTGGCGCTGCCGCGCGAACTGCCGCTGATCGGTGTCCCGAGCCTGGACGTGACCGCTGCGGGCCAGCCCGGCTCCGATCTGCCCCTGGCAGCCGTGTTGGAAGCCGGACGGACGCGGTTGGCCGCCGGGCGCTACGCCTGGTCCGCACCGGCCTGGAGACCGTCGGGCAAACCCGAACTCGTCACGCCCGACGAGTTGGCGGCCGGGATCGCCGAACCGATCATCGTGTGCGGAGAGCTGGGACCGGCGGTGCGGGAAGCGCTGGAAGGGCATCCTTTCGCCCGGCTCTCGGAGATCGGCCGGAGACCCGCCGTCCTGGCCGAACTCGCCTGGCGGCGATTCTCGGCGGGCGAGCGGGACGACCCGGACACGCTGGCCCCGATCTACCTGTCCACCGCCGGGCTCGATCCATGACCGCGGCCATCCGGATCGTCATCCGGCACATGGCGGCCGTCGATCGGGCCGAGGTCGAGGCGATCGACCAGGCCTCCTTTCCGCTGCCCTGGCCGCCGGGCTCGTACCGGTACGAGCTGGACG
>DATKDL010000228.1:0-1493 GCA_035512695.1 Anaerolineales bacterium
GCGATCACATAGCCGAGCCGCCATCCGGTGATGGCATAGGTCTTCGACAGCGAACTGCACGAGAGAGTCCGTTCGAACATGCCCGGCAGCGAAGCGATGTAAATGTGCTCGTGCGGCTCGTAGACGATATGCTCGTAGACCTCGTCGGTGATCACGAAGGCGTCGAATTCCTGCGCCAGGTTTGCGATCGTTTGCAGCTCCTCCCGGGTGAAGACCCGCCCCGTCGGGTTAGACGGGTTGCACAGCACCAGCGCCTTGACACCCTGCTCGAAGGCCAGCCGCAGCTCGTCGGGGTCGAAACGGTAGTCCGGAGGATGCAGGTTGACGTAGATCGGCTGCGAACCGGTCAGGATCGTATCGGCGCCGTAGTTTTCGTAGAAGGGGGAGAAGACGATGACCTTTTCGCCCGGGTTGCAGACCGTCATCAGGGCCGCCATCATCGCCTCGGTGCTCCCGCAGGTGACGGTGATGTGGGCCGCCGGGTCGATCTCGAGCCCCATGAAGCGGGTCTGCTTGGCTGCGAGGGCCTCCCGGAAGGATTGGGCGCCCCAGGTGGTGGCGTATTGGTGGTAGTCGCCCTCCAGCGCCCGGGCGGCCGCGGCGATCAGCTCGTCCGGCGGAGCGAAATCGGGGAAACCCTGCGACAGGTTGATGGCCCCGTGCTCGTTCGAGATACGGGTCATCTCACGGATGACGGATTCGGTGAAATGTGCCAGGCGGTCGGCGATGGTAGGCATGGGGGGATTTTACATGAATCGGAGCGAGACGGCGAATGGGCGAATTGGCGAATCCTGTTTCATCGAGAATTCGCCAATTCGCTTATTCGCCTATTCGCCTATTCGCCTTTTCGCTGTATCAGCGGCAAAAACACCTCCACCGGGGCGCCTGCGCGGGGGGGGACCAGGACGGTGACAAAGACATCCTTATCGAAGTTGTGGACGGGGTCGAACGAGCCCGGGGTGGTAGGGAAATCGGCAGAATCCGTCCAGCCGGTTACCAGGATCCGGCCCTGGAGCGTGACGTCGATGCCCCGGGCGCTTTCCCCCGCGCTTCCGCCGAGATAGGTCGCATAAAGCAGGATCGAGCCGGACGCGTCCAGCCGGGCGATAAAGGCATCCGATTCGCCGCTCAGTGTGACGTCGAAAGCGTCGGGGGTGACCGGGAAACCGGCGGATCCGGTCGCGCCGGCCAGGACGAGGTGACCGAAGGCGTCGAGCTCCAGGGCTTCGACGGTGTCTTCGCCATCCGCCCCCAGGAAGGTCCCCCAGAGCAGGTTGGAGCCCGAGGCGGACAGTTTCACGACAAAACCGTCGGCGCAGATACAGGTTTGGTCGAAATCAGGATCAAAAGCGCCGGGGGTGGTGGGGAAATCGGCGGCGTAGGTGCTCCCGGCCGCATACACCGCCCCGGCGGTGTCCACGGCGACCGCCAACGCCCGGTCTCCGGTGATGCCGTCTTCCGTCCCGCCGAGATACGTCCAGAAATCCAGGTTC
>DATKDL010000229.1:0-11805 GCA_035512695.1 Anaerolineales bacterium
TTCGGTCATTTGTTTTATCGGGTTGACCGTCCCCAGCGCATTCGAGGCGTACCCGAACGCGGCGATCTTCGGTTTGTTCTCCAGCGCCGCCGCAAGCGTCTCCAACCGCAGCGTCCCGTCCTCGACGTCGAAGTCAACCCACTCGACCCGCGCCCCCCGGTCCCCGGCCATCCGCACCCAGGGGGTGATATTGGCGTCGTGGTCCAGGCGGGTGACGACGATGACGTCCCCCGGCGAGATCGTCCGGGCCAGCGACCGGGACAGGTGAAACGTCAAACTGGTCATGTTCGCCCCGAACACGATCTCCTCCGGCCGCCCGGCGTTGAAGAGATCGGCACAGGCCGAGCGCGCAACCTGCAGCAGCGCATCCGTCGCCGCGCTGGTCGGGAAGGCCCCGCCCTGGTTGGCGTTCGTCTCGACCAGGTAATCCCGCATCCGGTCCAGCACCTGCACCGGCACCTGCGTCCCGGCCGGGTTGTCAAAGAAGATGGCGTCCCGGCTCAGCGCCGGGAACTGTTTGCGAACGAGCGATAAATTCATAGAACAGCTTCCTTCTGAAGAGGTGGAAAAAATGGGCCCCGGTCGGGCCACACCCGACCGGGGCCCATTTTTTCCATCATTTTATACCCGAAATGTTATACTCACCCAGTGGACCTCCACATCCTCCCCCTCCACCGCCACGAAGGCCGCGATCTCCCCGATCTCCCCGGTCTGTACGTGGCCGACTCCGCCGCCACCCGGCGGGCTGCCCGCAGCCGGAAGGGCGATCTGCTGGTCCAGCTCCTCGTGCTACAGGGGACGGCGACGCTGGGGGCGACGGGGCAGACCCGAATCCTCGAGACCCTGGCCGGGACCTATTTCGAATCCAACGGTTCGGTCACGACAGGGCTGCGTGACCTGGCGACCCAGCTGAACGATTTCCTGCTCGACCGCAACCGGGAGGGTGCCGGGCAGAGCCTGCAGGCGACCGGGGTCTACACCGCCTTCGCCGTCCGGAGCGGGCAGGTCTACACGGTCCAGAGCGGACCGGGGCATATCTTCACCGTCCACGCCGTCGCCGCCCAGCACCTGTATGACCCGCTGCTCGCCGGACAGGGACTCGGCCTGGGCCGGTCCGCCGGGATGCATCTCAGCCACGCCCCGCTGGACCCGGGCGACCTCATCATCCTGGCCGCCGACCCGCCCGCCGCCTGGAAGTCCGATTCGCTCCAGAAAGCCTACGGACGGCCTTTCGATACCATCCACCGCGTCCTGATGAGCGCCGCCGGAGAAGAACTCAAAGCGGTCCTGATCCAGTCCCATCCCGGCAAGGGCAAGATCAAGCTGCTTAAAGCGGATCAGCTGCCGCGGGAGCCCGTTCCGGTCCAGGCCCCTCCACCTGCCCGGAGCCCCGCCCCGAGAGCAGACGAAGGGGCGGTTGAAGGCCCATTTGTGCCCCCCAACGCAGAGACCGCCGCCCCCGAACCGGTCTCCTCCCTGTCTCCCCCGCACCAGGCACCAGGCACCACGCACCACGCATCAGGCACCACGCACCCGGCACCAACCTCCAGGCGCCAAACGCCGGGCACTTTCCTCCAGCCTGCCGGCCGCGCCCTCTCTACAATTTCGCGCGCCTTTCTCTCTGCGCTCCGCGCCTTCGCTTACAGCCTGCGCGCCCTGCTCCAGCGGGTGCTGCCCGGCAACGAACTGTTCACCATCCCGCCCGCCACGATGGCCTTCATCGCCATCGCGGTGCCGGTGATCGTCGTCGTCGTCGCCGGGGCGGTCTATTACCGGCGCGGACAGACCCGCCAGTACACGGCCTACGTCGCCAAGGCCGAAGATGTGGCTGAGTTCGCCGAAACCCGGACCGACCCGAACGAGATCCGCATCTCCTGGACCGCCGTCCTGGATTACGTCGACCTGGCCGAGGCATACCAGGCCACCGATGAGACGCAGGCCCTCCGCATCCGGGCCTACGCACACCTCGACCCGCTGGAAGGCATCGAGCGGCTCGACTTCCAGCCTGCGCTGGCGACACCCCTGGGCGACGCCGTTCAGATCGTCCGAATGGCCGCCACCCGGGACGAAATTTATATGCTCGATGCCAACAGCGGCAGCGTGATCCGGGCCGCCCTGAGCGGCCGCGGTTTCGAGATCGATACCGAGTTCAAGTGCGGGTCGTTCGGCAACACGACCTACAGCATCGGGAAACTGATCGACCTGGCGACGCTTCCGCAGAACAATATCCTCCAGGCCGATATTTTCGCCATGGACGCCGACGGCAACGCCCTCTACTGCAGCGACGACGGAGACCCGCCGGTCGCCCAGGCCGTCGCCCCGCCGACCAGTAACTGGGGCGACCCGCGCGCCTTCGTCCTCGACAGCGGCGCCCTGTACGTGCTCGACCCGCAGACCAACGCAGTCTGGATCTACGGCGGTGCGGATTATTCCTATGTCAACCCGCCCCGCCTGTTCTTCGATGAGGACATCCCGCAGATGGCCGGGGTGATCGATTTCGCCGTCGACCTGAACGACCTGTACATGCTCTTCGCGGACGGCCACCTGACCACCTGCATCTTCGGGTTCGCCGGCCAGCCCACGCGCTGTACCGAGCCGGCCATTTTCACCGACACCCGCCCTGGGAAAGAGAGCGGTCCGGCGGTCGAAGGGGCCGTCTTCTCCCAGATCCGCTTCTCTGCCCCGCCCGACCCTTCGATCTACCTGCTCGACTCCGAGACCGGCGCCGTCTTCCACTACAGCCTGCGGCTGACCTTCCAGCGCCAGTTCCGCCCACTGTCCGCCCCCGCCGAACCGGCGACGGCTTTTGCGGTATCGCCGGGGAGGATGATGTTTTTGGCGTATGGGAACGAGGTCTTTTGGGCTTTGATCCCTTGAGGTCGAGATGATGAAAAAATAAGGGTGGGGGCAGCGCAGCTGCCCCCACCCTTATTTTTTCAGTTTATGATAGAAGCGATGTCGAAGAAAAACCTCATCCTCCTCGCCTCCGCCTTCTCCTACCGCTTCCCCGCCTTCGAAGCGGCCGCGCAGAAGCTCGGTATCCCCATCGTGCGCGGGGAGGACGTGCCGCCGCCGATGGTCGGGAAGGCGACAGTCCGGCTGGCGCTGGACTATCGGGACGTCCCCCGCTCGGCCGGGCTGATCGAGCGCTTCGCCGAAACCGAGCCGGTCGGCGCCGTGATCGGGCTGGACGACTCGGGCACCCGGATCGCCGCCGAGGCCGCCCGCCGGCTGGGTCTGCCGCACAATTCCCCGGAAGCCGCCCGCGCCGCCGGGGACAAAGCCGTCATGCGGACGCTGTTCGCCGCCGCCGGCGTCCCCTCGCCGCGCTTCCGCCGCTTCCCGATCGACTTCGACCCGCGCGAGGTCGCCGCCACGATCGACTACCCCTGCGTGCTCAAACCGACGACGATGGCCGGCAGCCGCGGCGTCATGCGCGCCGATGACCCGGACGAGTTCGTCCGCCGGCACGCCCGGCTGGTCCGGATCCTGGCGGCCCACCGCTGCGAGGAATTCCTGGTGGAAGACTTCATCCCCGGGCCCGAGTTCGCCCTCGAGGGTTTGCTGGACGGCGGCCGGCTGCACGTCCTGGCCCTGTTCGACAAGCCGGACCCGCTCGACGGTCCGTTTTTCGAGGAGACGATCTACGTCACCCCGTCGCGCCTCCCGGAAGCGATGCAGGCGCAGGTGGCCGAGACGGCCGCCCTTGCCGCCGCCTCGCTCGGTCTGCGGACTGGGCCGGTCCACGCCGAGCTGCGGATCCCGCCGGGTGGGGCGCCGGTCATGGTCGAGCTGGCCGCCCGTTCGATCGGCGGGAGCTGCGCAAAGACCCTGCGCTTCTCGGGCGAGGCGGGCCTGGAGGAGCTGATCCTGCGCCAGGCCTTCGGGCTGCCGTTCGAGCCGCTGCGCGAGCGCCGGGCCGGCGGGGTCATGATGATCCCGATCCCGGAGGCCGGGATCCTGGCCGGGGTCCGTGGGCTGGAAGCGGCCGAAGCCGTTTCCGGGATCGAGGAGATCGAGATCTCCGCCCCGCTCAACCAGCCGGTCGTCCCGCTGCCGGAAGGGGACAGCTACCTGGGCTTTATCTTTGCGCGGGGCGCGACCCCGGCCGAGGTCGAGGCGGCGCTCCGAGAGGCGCATGGCCGGCTGGAATTTGAGATCGCGCAGGAGTTACGTGTATTGATGGAACACTGAAAAGAAGGAATAATCTTTGGACGACAACATCACAAACTTCTCCGAAGTCCTCCAGGACCTCTACACCGACCTGATCGGCTTCATCCCCGATTTGGTCATTTCTTTGATCATTTTTTTGGCCGGTTTATACCTGGCCGGGGTGATCCGGCGGGTGCAGTCGCGCTGGCTGGCGGGGCGGGGGGCCGACACCGAGACCACCATCGTCATCGAGGCGATCACGAAATGGACCCTGTACGTCCTGGTCACGACGATTGCGCTCAACCAGATCGGGTTCAACCTGACCGCCTTCCTGACCGGACTGGGGATCCTCGGGTTCACCGTCGGTTTTGCGATCCAGGACGTCAGCAAGAACTTCGTCGCCGGGCTGCTGCTGCTGATCGAGCAGCCGTTCGGGATCGGCGAGCAGATCGAGGTCAATGGCTTCACCGGGAACGTCCTGGATGTCCAGCTGCGAGCGACCGAGATGCGCACCCTGGACGGCAGGATCGTCCAGATCCCCAACGCCGACGTCTTCACCAGCCCGATCACCAATTTCACCCGGGCCGCGATGCGCCGGATCGAGCTCAAGACCGGTGTCGCCTACGGCACCGACCTGGAGGCCGCCCGCGGGGCCGCGCTGCAGGCCATCTTCCACCTCGAGGGCGTCCTGATCGACCCGGCCCCGCGCCTGGTCTACGACAAGCTCGGCCCCTCCTCCGTCGAATTCAGCCTGTACTACTGGATCGACACCGCCGCCACCGACTACCTGGCCGCAGTCGATGGCGGCGTGGTGGCGATCGAGACCGCCTTTTCGGCGGCCGGGATCGAGATGCCTTTCCCGATGCAGACGGTGATCAACCGGTAAAAAAAACAGTGCCACGTTCCAGGTGCAAGGTGCCGGGCACCAGGTACTTTGCTTTACCGCTCTCGCAACCAGAGTGAAATCTCGCGCGGCCGCATGCTCCTGGCCACGGCGCGGAGCAGCGCCCCGGAGAGGGTATCCATGTCCACCTCGGAGCGGACGGTCTCCGCGAACAGGGCCAGCGTCTCGGCGGCGTCGTACTTGTTGCGGTAGAAACGCCGGTCGATAAAGCCCTGCACCCGGCGGCGGAGCGGGCTGAACGCCGCGGCGATCAGGAGGGTCGATGCCACTACCGCCAGGGGAGAATCCCCGCCCATCACGCGCCGGAAAAGGTCCTGCAGGACGAGGACGCTCACGAAATAAAGACCGGCCAGCAGGGCCGTCAGAAAGGCGTACACCAGCGCCCGGTTGATGATGATGTCGATGTCGTAAAGGCGGTAGCGCAGGATGGCCACGGCGACGGCGCCCAATACCAGTGGGAGTACGATCGAAAACAGGGCCACCGGGCCGTTGAACGGACCGACGATCAGGACGAGGGCAACCGCCCAGAAGACCAGCGCGAAGAGCAGCCACTTGACCTGCTGCCGCTCGAGCGGGCTTCCCCGCCGGTACCGGCCGACCAGCGCAGCCAGTCCCATCAGGACCATGGCGAGGACAATCCCCCCCATGAACATCGTCACCCAGACTTGTTCCGGGATCTCGCGCGTGTGCAGCGTCATGCTCGACGGACCCGTGCGTGTGAGACGGGTCAGCGTAATTTCAAGCAACCCCTCCCGGGCCAGGGAGAAGGCCCTCGACAGGTCGAAGATCAGATACAGTCCCCGCCCGGCGCTGACGAGGACTTGCAGCCCGAGCAGCCAATAGGCCGCGCGCCAACGCGTCGAAGGCAGCCGGCCAGTGGGGAAGACGACGAATACGAACGCCAGGATGGTCGAGGTCAGGCCCGACAGCCAGGACCAGAGATTTCTCAGGACCAGCAGCCCCAGAGTCGGTTCGCGCCCTCTCAGCAGGGCGATCGAGATCATCGACTCCAGGTAAACCGTCTGCCACAGGAACGCGATCAGGACCAGGATCCAGCTGACGGGATTTTCCGGCCGGCGGTAGCTGAGCAGGCAGGCGAGGGCGCCGATTGCAAGCGGCGAAATTCCCGTGGTGTCATATGACCATCCGATCGCATCGATCAGGTCCGAATTGATCAGCAGGAAAACGGCGTAGGCGCCAAAACACGCTGCAGTGAACAGGCCGAAAGCCAGGCTGACTCTTCTTTGCAGCGGCGTGGGCTTGAACAGAGCGGTCATTCCCGGAACAGCCTTCCGGCCTCTCGATGGTCCGGATCGCGCCCCGTTGAAACGACCCGGCGGCCGGACAGCCGCTTCCATTCCAGGCCGGCAAACACGCCCGCGTAAACCAGGTCCAACGCCAGGATCAGGCCGAAAGTTTCCGCGATCACGTAATACGAACTGGCCGGCACGAACACCAGCCCCATCAGCGAGATATTCAGCCCCAGCAGCAGGGCGAGGACGGTGCAGGTAATCAAGATCGCGACGAATTGCTCCCCTGAGCGGCCGTAAAGACGGTAAATGATCGCCGCCATCCCGAACGTGGAAACGACCACCAGGGGCAGAGTCCGTGCGAACAGGTGCACGGGCGCCGGCCCGCCGGCCATCAGTTCCCCGAGCGTGATCACCGGTTCGTAGAGCAGTTCTGAGACGACGGCGATCAGCGCGAACATGCCCAGGTACAGGCCGTTGTATTTCAGCCACCCCGCCAGATCAGGGGCCGGAAAAAGCAGCCCGTACGTCCAGCCGAGACACAGCCCGCACAGCGCCCCGGCGATCAACAGCGCCGGCAGCGAGAACCAGATGTCGCTGATCATCAGGCCGTGAACGAGCGCAAAACCGAACCCGGCGGCCGCCCCCGCAACGGCGCCCGAAGCGGCCATCACAGCCGGCCGCGGGTTCACGAGGTTACCCCTCCGGAGAAGAAAGCCCCGCGGGTGAGCGTCTGGCCGAGCGCCATCAGTCCCGCCATCGCCAGGTACATCAGCCCGAATTCCGAATCAAACAGGATCACCACGGCAAATGCCAGCACGATCAACCAGGTCGCAAACCAGGCCCATTTTTCGCCGCGCCGGTAAGGGAAGATAAGTATTGCAACGCTGTACAGAGAAAACACCACCCATCCCAGAAAAAGAATCTCCTCGTCCGGCAGGGCGAAGAGCAAGCCTGCGTGCCCCACCACGCTCAATACAGATAGGGACATCAAGATCCACCAGCCGGTTTTGAAACCGGGTCTGCGGGTTCGTTCGAGAGAGGTAGACATGTTAACATCTCCTTTTATGTCAAGGGTGAGTGCGATCCGAGAAACCAGGGTCAAATTTCCAGGAAATCGAAAGACACATCCGCCCAGCAGGAACCATGCTCCTACTTTAGCAACGGATCGTCTAAAAAACGTTACGAAAAGACCGGTTCTTTTAAGATAAAATACTCCCGCCCGGCCGTATCAGCCAAGAACCGAACGGCACGGGAGAAAAACAATACAAAGTGCAACGTGCAAAGTGCAAAGTTCTTGGCACTTTGCACCTTGCACCTTGCACTATTTTCCGGCCCCTACCCCCAAGGAGGGTACCATGTCCGCCACACCCATTTCCCCCACGAAAGAAACCCGCAAACCGGTCACGACCCGGACGTTTGCGCTCAAGAAGCAGCGCGGCGAGCCGATCACGATGCTGACCGCCTACGATTACCCGACCGCCATGGCCGTCGACCGGGCCGGGATCGACTCGATCCTGGTCGGCGACTCGCTCGGGATGGTCGTGCTGGGCTACGAGAACACCCTGCCCGTCACGATGGAGGACATGCTCCACCACTGCAAGGCCGTCGCCCGCGGGGCTTCCACGGCCCTGCTGATCGGCGACATGCCATTCATGTCCTACCAGGTCTCGATCGAGCAGGCGGTCCGCAACGCCGGGCGGTTCCTGCAGGAAGCCGGGATGCACGCCGTCAAGCTGGAGGGGGGCAGCGAGCGCGCCGGGGCCGTCCGGGCCATCACCGGCGCCGGGATCCCGGTCATGGGGCACCTGGGGCTGACCCCGCAGAGCGTCAACGCCTTCGGTGGGTTCGCCGCCCAGGCCAGGACCGTCGAGACCGCCAAAAAGCTGGTCGACGACGCCCTGATCCTGCAGGACGCCGGCGCCTTCTCGCTCGTGCTCGAGGCGATCCCGGCCCAGCTGGCCGAGCTGGTCTCGAAGAAGCTCGAGATCCCGACGGTCGGGATCGGCGCCGGTTTGGGCTGCGACGGGCAGGTCCTGGTCACCCACGACCTGCTCGGGCTGTTCGACCGCTTCACCCCGAAGTTCGTCAAGCAGTACACCCACCTTCACGAGATCATCGGGGAAGCCTTTGCCGGGTTTCGGGACGACGTCGAGGCGCGGGCCTTCCCCGATGATTCCCACAGCGTTTTCATGAAGCCGGAAGTCTGGGATGAACTGCTGGACGCGCTCGGATAATCCCCGGCTCTGGTGAGGGGGGTGGCGAAATTGGATATCCATGCGGGGTTTTTCCCCGCATGGATATCCAATTTCGCCGATCACATGATTCCAATGCCCCCTGAATCCATCCTCATCCTCGGCACCGGTGCGCTCGGGTCGCTGTTTGCGGGCCGGCTGGTCCGCGCCGGTGTTCCCGTGACCATGCTCGGCTCCTGGGCGCCGGCGCTGGAGGCCCTGGCCCGGGACGGCGTCTGCCTGGTCCGGGAGGATGGGCGCGAGGACTGCTTCCCCGTCCAAGCGATCTCTGACCCGGCGGATTGTGCCGGGTCAGAGATCGCCCTCGTCCTGGTCAAGTCCTGGCAGACCGCCCGCGCCGCCGGCCAGCTGGAAGAATGCCTGGCCCCGGACGGTGTGGCGCTGACCCTGCAGAACGGGCACGGCAACCGGGAGGTCCTGGCGGCGGCCCTCGGCATTGAGCGGGTCGCGCTGGGGACGACGACGGCCGGTGCCACGCTGGAGGCCCCGGGACGCGTCCGGGCGGGCGGCGAGGGGCTCACGACCGTCGAGCGGCACCCGCGGCTGGGGCCGCTGGTCGAGGTGCTGCGGTCAGGCGGGTTCGAGGTCGCCGAGACAGATTCGGCGGAAGGCCTGGTCTGGTCCAAACTGGTCGTCAACGCCGCGATCAACCCGCTGACCGCCCTGCTGGAGGTGCCCAACGGCGCCCTGCTCGAGCGGGAGGAGACCCGGGCCCTGATGGCGGCGCTGGCTGCGGAGGCAGCCGCCGTCGCCGCGGCGCAGGGGATCGCCCTGGCCTTCGACGACCCGGCCGCCGCGGCCGAGGCCGTCGCCCGCCGGACGGCGGCGAACCGCTCGTCGATGTACCAGGACATTTTGCGCGGTGCCCCGACCGAGATCGATGCGATCTGCGGGGCGATCGTGCGGGAGGGGCGGCGGGTGGGGGTGGAGGCGCCGGTGAATGAGACGGTTTGGAGGTTGGTGAGGGCGAAGGTGGGTAAAGTGTGGCAAAATGGATATCCGGGTGGGGCATAGCCCCACCCGGATATCCATTTTGCCGAAAATGAAAACGACCACCACCCTTGACGAACTCCACGCTGCGCTGAAGAAGCTTCCCACCCCCGTCGGCCTCGTGGCGACGATGGGCTTCCTCCACGAAGGCCACCTCTCCCTTGCCCGGCGTGCCGGGGATGAGAACGAGTCCGTCGTCGCCACGATCTTCGTCAACCCGACCCAGTTCGGACCCGGGGAGGACCTCGACGCCTACCCGCGTAACATGATGGGCGACCTGGCCAAGCTGGAATCAGAGGGGGTCGACCTGGTCTGGCACCCGGCGAAGGAGGACGTCTACCCGGCGGGGTTCCAGACGACGGTGACCGTCTCCCAGCTGAGCCGGCGGCTGGAGGGTGAGCACCGGCCCGGGCATTTTGAAGGCGTGGCGACCGTCGTCGCCAAGCTGTTCAACATTGTCCGCCCGGACCGAGCCTATTTCGGGCAGAAGGACGCCCAGCAGGCCGCCGTCATCAAGCGGATGGTCAGGGATCTCAACTTCCCGGTCGAGATCGTCATCTGCCCGACGGTGCGGGAATCGGATGGGCTGGCGATGTCCAGCCGGAACAACTATCTGAGCGATATCCAGCGCGCCGCCGCCCCGGTCCTTTACCGCGCGCTCTCGGTGGCCCGCTCGGCCTACGAGGACGGCCAGCGCGACGGGAAGGCCCTGCGCGAGCTGATGCTCGAGACCCTGGCGGAGGAGACCCTGGCCGATCCGCAGTACGTCTCGTGCGCCGATCCGCAGACCCTGGAGGAGCTGCACAAGGTGGAGGACGATATGCTGCTGTCGATGGCGGTGGTTGTGGGGAAGACGAGGTTGATCGACAACTTTCTGCTGGAGGGGGGGGAGTGGGTGGGGGAATAGGCGAATGTACGAACCGGTCATTGGTTTAGAAATCCACGCCCAGCTCCTCACCCGCTCCAAAATGTTTTGCGCCTGCCCGGTTGTGGACCTGACGGAGGCGGCGCCGAACAGTGCGGTGTGCGAGGTGTGCAGCGGGATGCCGGGGACGCTGCCGGTGGTCAACGAAAAGGCCGTCGAGTATGCGCTGCGGGTGGCGCTGGCGCTGGAGTGCGAGATCAACCCGGCCAGCGTCTTCGCCCGCAAGAACTATTTCTACCCCGATCTGCCCAAGGGTTTCCAGATCTCGCAGTATGAGGAGCCGCTGGCCCGGACCGGGCGGCTGACCTTCCGCCTGGACGGCGCCGACCGGACCGTCCGCATCCGCCGGGTCCACCTGGAGGAAGATACCGGGAAAACGACACATGTCCCAGCGGCCGCAGTCCCCGACGAAGGGGAGAACCTCGCCGATTCGCCGATTCGCCCATTCGCCTATTCCCTCATAGACCTCAACCGCGCCGGCGTCCCGCTGCTCGAGATCGTCACCGAGCCGGACCTGGGCAGCCCGGAGGAGGTCGGGGCCTGCGCCCGGGCGCTGCGGCGGCTGCTTCAATATCTTGATGTGAACACCGGAGACATGCAGAAGGGCGTCCTGCGGATCGAGCCTAACGTCTCGGTCCGTCCGGCGGGCCGCACCGAATTGGGCACCCGCACCGAGGTCAAGAACCTGAACAGCTTCCGGGCGCTCGAGCGGGCCGTCGCCTTCGAGATTGAGCGGCAGACCGGCGTCCTGGAGGCGGGAGGGACGGTGGTCCAGGAGACGGTCGGTTGGGACGAGGCCGCCCAGGCCGCCTTCCCGCAGCGGGGAAAGGAGGAAGCGCACGACTACCGCTACTTCCCGGAGCCCGATCTGCCTCCGCTGATCCTGGCTCCTGATTTCATCGAGCGAGTGAGCGCCGGGCTGCCGGAGCGGCCGCACGACCGTTTCCTGCGCTACATGGCCGAATACGGCCTGGGCGAATACGACGCCGATGTGCTGACCGCGGACCGGGAGGTGGCGGACTATTTCGAGGCGGTCGCCGCACAGCTTGCCCATAGCCCTGCCCTGAGAGCAGGCGAAGGGGAAGTCGAAGGGGCTTCCGATCCCAAAACCGCCGCCAACTGGATCACCGGCGAGCTGTTCGCCCTGATGAACCAGGCCGAGGACAAGATCGCGACGATCCGGGTCCGACCCGAGGACCTGGCCGCCCTGCTCGGCCTGCTGGCGGCGGGGACCGTCAACGCGGCGTCAGCGCAAAAAGCGCTGGCAGAGATGTACCGCACCGGTCGGCAGGCGGCCGAGGTGGTCGAGGCGCTGGGGCTGGCGCAGAT
>DATKDL010000230.1:0-43155 GCA_035512695.1 Anaerolineales bacterium
CCCGGCCGCCCCGCCGCGCCGGCGTTTTCGGTTCGATATCAGATATCCAGGTTGCGGACATCCCTGGCATGGGTCATGATGAATCGCCGCCGGGGGGGAACCGCCGATCCCATCAGCATGTCGAAGGTGCGGTCGGATTCGGCTGCGTCATCGATCGAGACCTGCAGCAAGGTGCGGACTGCCGGGTCCATCGTCGTCTCCCAGAGCTGCTGGGCGTTCATCTCCCCGAGGCCTTTATAGCGCTGGAGGCTGGCCCGTTCGGAGAAATTCTTGAGCACAGCGTCCTTTTGTCCCTCCGTGTAAACGTATTCGACCTTGTTTTTGAAAGTGATACGATACAGCGGCGGCTGCGCGATGAACAGGTGCCCGCTCTCGATCAGCGGCATCATATAACGGAAGAAAAAGGTCAGCAGCAAGGTGCGGATGTGCGAGCCGTCCACGTCGGCGTCGGTCATGATGATGATCTTGCCGTACCGCAGCCCAGACAGGTCGAAACCCTCGCTGATCCCGGTGCCCAGGGCGGATATCAACGCTTTGACCTCGTTGTTGGAGAGAATTTTATCCAGCCGGGCGCGCTCGGTGTTAAGGATCTTGCCGCGCAGCGGGAGGATGGCCTGGAAGTGCCGGTCGCGACCCTGCTTGGCGGTGCCGCCGGCCGAGTCGCCCTCGACGATGTAGAGTTCGGTCTTCTGCGGATCGCGCTCGGAGCAATCGGCCAGCTTTCCGGGCAGGGTCAGGCTCTCGAGGGCGGATTTGCGGATGACGAGATCGCGCGCCTTCCGGGCTGCATCGCGGGCGCGCGCCGAAGTCAGGCACTTCTGAACGATCGCCCGAGCTGCGGATGGGTTTTCTTCCAGGAAGGAGCCGAAGGCCTCGCTGACGATCTGTTGCGCGAGCGTCTGGACCTCGGGGTTCATCAGTTTAACTTTTGTCTGGCTTTCGAACTGAGGTTCGGGATGCTTGACGCTGATGATGCCCGTCAGGCCTTCGCGGGTATCGTCCCCGGTGAAGTTCGTATCATTGTCCTTGAGCATGCCGCTCTTTCGGGCATAGTCGTTGATCGTACGGGTGATCGCGGAGCGGAGACCGGTCAGGTGCGTGCCGCCGTCGGTGGTGTTGATCGTGTTGGCAAAAGCGTAGACCGATTCGGCGTAGGCATCGGTGTATTGGATAGCCGCGTCGATCCCGATCCCTTCGGCCTCGCGCTCGATCGCGACGACCCGGTGCAGGTTCACCCGGTTGCGGTTCAGGTACCGGACAAAAGACGACAGCCCCCCTTCGAAGTAAAAGGTCATCTCCCGGTCCGAACGTTCGTCTTTGAACTCGATCCGGATGCCTTTCGTGACGAAGGCCATTTCACGGAAGCGCTGAACCAGGGTTTCGAAGCGGTAATCCAGGTCTGCCTCTTTGAAGATCGTGCGGTCGAACTGGAAGGTCTGGTGGGTGCCGGTATAGCCTTTGGGCGCCTTGCCGACCACGCTGACCGGGCCCTGCGGGACGCCGCGCGCGTATTGCTGCTCGTGGATCTCCCCGTCGCGGAAGATCCGAACCGTGAACCACTCGGACAGCGCATTGACCGCCGAGACCCCGACGCCGTGCAGACCGCCGGAGACCTTGTAACCCCCGCCGCCGAACTTACCGCCGGCGTGGAGCATGGTCATGACGACCTCGAGGGCCGGTTTTCCGGTCTGCTTGTGCAGATCGACCGGGATACCACGGCCGTCGTCGGTGACGGAGACAGAGCTGTCCGGGTGGATCGTGATCGTGATGAGCTTGCAGTGGCCGGCCAGGGCTTCGTCGATCGAGTTGTCGACCACCTCGTAGACGAGATGGTGCAGAGCCTTGATATCCGTCCCGCCGACATACATACCCGGACGGCGGCGCACTGCTTCCAGCCCCTCAAGGACCTGGATATTCTCGGCCACGTAAGCGTTAACATCTGATTTAGCCACAAAAACCTCCGGGAAATGTGTGAGCGCGTCCCCTCTATTTTCGTTTTTTTTCGTGATTTTCGCTGGAAAATTGCAGGGTTTAATTTTACCACGCGGGTCCAAAAGATAGGTGAAATTGAGGTGTGCGCCGGGGGGCGGGGGGCGGAAAAACTGGAAATCAATCGCCCTCCCCGGCGCCGTATGGCAGGGCGCTTGATTTCCAGTTTTTCCAAAATATCATTTGAGCTTGCCATCCGGGATACAGTTCTTGACCGATAGCTCCGCATGTTATAATATCTCATAAAAATCTCATCAAAAATTAATCGCGGCCGGGAGCAATCACAATCTTTTTTCTGTAGTATTATCTTTCGAATAGTGGTTCCCAAAAATTTGCGCCGTACCCCAAGGAGGTGGCCATCAAAACGTAGAACGGTTAACCACCAACCCGCTTTTACAGCACTGAAACATACACCAACTGAAATAAGAAAGAGGAGATAAACGTATGAAGAAACGAACCTTTGCCCTGTTCGCTGTCCTTCTGCTGGCTGCCATGGCGCTGGGCGCCTGCCAGCAGGCTGCGCCGCTCGAGTGTACCGACGCGATCGGCTGCGTGGAATTAGCACCCGATGATCCCATCCACCTGGCTTACATGCTGACCGTCACCGGTGCGACCGCCACCCTCGGCGAGGACTCGCTCGGCGGGATCGAGATCGCTCTCGACGAGCGCCCGGAGATCCAGGGCCACACCATCAACCTGACCGGTGAGGACTCCGGCTGTTCTCCCGAAGGCGGCCAGACCGCCGCGACCCGCGTTGCCTCAGACCCGACCGTCGTAGCGATCGTCGGGACCAACTGCTCGGGCGCTGCATTCGCGGCCCTGCCGACCATCAGCGAGGCCGGGATGCTCATGTGCTCGTCCTCGAACACCAACCCCGGCCTGACCGATCCGGCCGAAGGCTGGCTGCCCGGCTACTTCCGGACCGCCCACAACGATCGCTTCCAGGGCCGCGTCGCGGCTGAGTTCGCCTATGAGGAGCTTGGCGCGCGCACTGCCGCCACGATCCACGACGGCAGCCCGTACGCGGATGCGCTCCAGCAGGTGTTCTCGGATACCTTCCAGGAACTCGGCGGCACGATCACCTTCCAGGGTGCGGTCAATGTCGGTGACACCGACATGCGCACCATCCTGACCAGCGTCGCGGCGGACAGCCCGGACGTGCTCTACTTCCCGATCTTCGAACCGGAAGGCCCCTTCATCGTGGCCCAGTCGTCCGAGATCGCCGGGCTTGAGGACACGACCCTGTTCGGCGCCGACGGCCTGCTCGCGGACACATTCCCCGAGAATTCCGGCGAGAATGCAGTCGGGATGTACCTCTCCGGCCCGTACGTGACCGGTGCGGACTACGAAGCCTTCCTCTCGACATGGGAGAGCACCATCGGCGGCGTCCCGCCCTCCGGCTTCCACGCCTTCGCCTATGACTGCACGAACATGATCCTGGACGCGATCGAATCCGTCGCTGAGGTCGGTGCGGACGGTACGATGCTGATCGGCCGCCAGGCCTTGCGTGATGCCATGACCGCCACCAGCGGTTTCGCAGGGCTGACCGGTACGCTGACCTGCAACGAATACGGCGACTGCGCCACCGGTGAGGCGCTCGGGATCTTCCAGCTCACCGATGCAGAGCTCTCCGGCAACTGGCCGCCGGCAGCGATTTGGCCCTAGCCCAAATCGTGACCCCCAGGCCCGATGGCCTTTGTGAATATGCAGTAAACTGGGATGAGCCGGAAGCACCGGCTCATCCCAGCTTTTTTCTCGTACCGGTCCCGGAACGGTCCTGGTTCAGGCGTTGAAAAATTGGGGGCGCAGGCGATTCGAATCGCCTGCGCCCCCAATTTTTCAAGATTTGAATTAACATCGACATCATTTTACAAGGGCCTTATGTTCAAAAACCGCCTCAGACAAACCACCTGGGTAGACGTTCTGCTGATCCTTGCGCAGATCACCGTCCTCATCGTGGTCGGGATCGGGGTGTTCAATACGATCCGGACCGGCAGCTACTCCAATGCACAATGGGGCACCCTCGTATTCGCGGGACTTGCCCAGGGCAGCATCTATGCGCTGATCGCCCTGGGTTACACGCTGGTGTACGGGATCCTGCTGATGATCAACTTCGCCCACGGCGAGGTCTACATGGCCGGGGCCTTTTCCGCCGTTTTCCTGGCACATTTCTTCGACCGCTCTGGGTTTTTGGAAAGCCGCCCGCTTGCGGCCGTTCTGATCCTGATGGTCTTCTCGGCCGGCATCTCCACCGGCATCGCCCTGCTTCTCGAACGGATTGCCTATCGTCCTCTCCGCAACGCACCTCGCCTGATCCCGCTGATCACGGCGATCGGGGCTTCGTTCACCCTGCAGTACACCTTCCGCGGGCTTTACGGCACGCAGTTCCGGGCCTATCCGACCATCGACTGGCTCAACCAGACCTGGTCGATTTTCGGTTTCACCGTCCCCCGGGTCCAGCCGGTCGTCTTTGTTTCCGCCCTGGCGCTGATGTTCGCCCTCTACTTCTACGTCGAGCGGACCAAGACCGGCAAGGCGATGCGGGCGGTTTCCGAAGATAAGGACGTCGCCCGCCTGATGGGGATCAATATCGACAAGGTCATCGTCTCGACCTTCGCCCTCGGCGGTGCCCTGGCCGGGGCAGCCGGGATCTTCAACGGCCTGTTCCGTCCCGCAGGTGTCTGGTACTACATGGGTTTCTTTCCCGGTATCAAGGCTTTCACCGCCGCCGTCCTGGGCGGGATCGGTTCGATCCCGGGCGCCATGGTCGGCGGTTTGCTGCTCGGGCTGATCGAATCGCTCGGCCCGAACCTGATCCTGGAAGGCCTGGGAATCCCGGGCGCCAACCAGCTCAAGGATGCCATCGCCTTCATGATCCTGGTGATGATCCTGATCTTCCGGCCGCAGGGTATTTTTGGCGAACGCCTGGCCGACAAAAAGGCATGAGAACGGTTCCGAAAATTGATGTGGCGATTTTGGGGCGTGCACCGGTGAAACCGGCGCACGCCCCAAAATCCCCCGTCCTCCGGATTCAGGGAGACGTATGCAAGAGAAAACATTCAACTGGCGCAACGCTGCCAACTACGGACTGATCGGAAGTGTGATCATGCTGTACTTCAGCATGATCGGTATGGTCGAGGTCTTCAGCACCCGCGACCTGATCGGTGATTTCTTCAACATGGGGCATATGCTCCTGTACGGCGGCGCGATCGGGGTGATGCTTTTTGCAGCGAAGCGGATTACAGACCACGGCGGGAATTTCTGGCTTTCGACCCTGATCATCGGCGCCCTCTCTCCGGTGCTCCCGATCCTGCTGGTGATCCTGAGCCTGAACTTCAACTTGCGGCCGATTTTCATCAATGTGTCGCCACCGCTCAACGAGCTCATCACGCTCGGCCTGGAACCGGCGGCAGCCGGGTTGGTCGTGTTCTTCATCGTGACCCTCGTCCTGGTCGCGTTGACGGCGGCCTTCACCCGGCTGCCCGGGAAGATCCGCTCGCCGCTGACCACGACGATCGTTTACGTGCTTTCGATCGCGATTTTCTCCGAGCTGATCATCCAGATCCTCAACAACCCGCTGATCTTCGGCGGTTTCCGCCTGGCAAGCTTGTTCTTCACCGGGAAGTCTCTCGACCTGATCCCGGCCGTCGTCCTTTTCATCGGTTTTTTTGGCCTGTTTTACTGGCGCGGGAACCGGGAACCGAAGGCGGCCGCAGCGCCAAAAACCCGCCCGCGCCTGGATCCCCGCCGGCAGTGGATCCAACTCGGTCTGATCGTGATCGGCCTGGCGGTTGCGCCCTGGATCCTGGGGCTGTTCCTGAGCCAGGCGCTGTTCGAGGTCGGGCGGTTCGTACTGATGGGGTTGGGGCTCAACATCGTGGTCGGCTACGCCGGGCTGCTGGACCTCGGTTACGTCGCCTTCTTCGCTTTCGGAGCCTACGTGATGGGTGTGATGACCACCGAGACGACGCTCAACATGGGCGGAGGGGTGGTCAATTTCTGGCTGGCCATACCGATCGCCGTGGTAGTCTCGGTTCTGTTCGGGGTCCTGCTCGGTTTCCCTGTCCTGCGGCTGCGCGGCGACTACCTGGCCATCGTCACCCTGGGGTTCGGCGAGATCATCCGCCTGCTGGCGCTCTCGGACTGGCTGGCCCCCCTCATCGGTGGCGCCCAGGGGATCCTGAAGATCCCGAACCCGGTTTTGTTCGGGATCGATTTCAATTCGCCGCAGTTGATGTATTACCTGATCGTGATCGGGGCGCTGATCGTCGGCTTCGTGTCGATCCGGCTGCGCGATTCGCGCCTGGGCCGGCAGTGGATGGCGATGCGAGAGGACGAGGATGTCGCCGAAGCGATGGGGATCAACCTGGTCCAGACCAAGCTGCTCGCCTTCGCCATTGGGGCTGGTTTCTCAGGTCTCGCCGGCGCCATCTTCGCTGCCCGGCTGGGGACCATTTTCCCCCACTCCTTCAGCCTGCTCATCTCGATCAACGCCCTGGCACTGATCATCGTCGGCGGGCTGGGCAGCATCCCGGGCGTCATCGTCGGGGCGATCGCCCTCGTCGGGCTGCCGGAGCTGCTGCGAGAGTTCACCGAATACCGCCTGCTGATGTACGGCATCCTGCTGATTGTCATGATGCTGATCCGGCCGGAAGGCTTCCTCCCGGCAGAGGTGTTCAAACGCGAGCTGCACGCGGGAGAGGAACAGCCCGAGTTCAGCGGCGCGGTCGCCGATTAATCGGCGGTCGCCGATTGAACGGCGGTCGCCGAATAATGGGATGATTCCGTATGGATAAACTTCTCTCCGCACGCAACGTGACCAAACGCTTCGGCGGGCTCGTGGCCGTCAATGATCTGACCGTTGAGATCGACCCGGGCCAGATCTATGCCGTTATCGGCCCGAACGGGGCCGGGAAAACGACGTTCTTCAACGTCATCACGGGTTTCTATAAATTGGACGAAGGGATTGTTGAGTTCGACGGGAGGCCGATCAATGGCCTTTCAACAGATATCATCACCCGGCTTGGGATCGCTCGCACTTACCAGAACATCCGATTGTTCTCCAACATGACCGCCCTCGAGAACATCCTGGTCGGGCAGCACCCGAAGCTCAAAACCTTTTGGGCGGAGGCGGTCTGGAAAAGCAAACGGTTCCAGGAGGAGGAGGCCCAGGCCCACGAAGAGGCCAACCGCCTGCTCAGCTTCGTCGGGCTGCGCGGCCAGGGGGACACGCTGGCCCGCAACCTGCCTTACGGCGCCCAGCGCAGGCTCGAAATCGCCCGGGCGATCGCCAGCGACCCCAAGCTCCTGCTGCTCGACGAACCTACCGCCGGGATGAACCCCAACGAAACCGCCGAGATGACCGAGTTCATCCGCGACTTGCGCAACGAACTCGGGATCACCATCCTGATGATCGAGCACGACATGCGCGTCGTGATGGGCATCAGCGAAGAGATCACGGTCATGGATTTCGGCCAGAAAATCGCCGAAGGCAACCCCAACGAAATCCAGGGCAACCCGGCGGTCATCGAAGCTTACCTGGGCCGCGGCGCCGCCAGCGGGCTCGGCGACCGCTCATCGGAATCCGAACCAGCAGGTTGAGAGAACCCCTATGGCGATGCTTGAAGTCAACGAGATCCATACTTACTACGGGAATATCCACGCCCTCAAGGGCATTTCCCTGACCGTGGAACAGGGCGAGATCGTGACCCTGATCGGCGCCAACGGAGCCGGTAAGACCACGACGCTCCGGACGATCAGCGGTCTCCTCAAACCCAGGGAAGGCAGCGTCATCCTCAACGGCCAGGACCTGAAGAAATTCCCGGCCCACGAGATCGTCTATCGGGGCGTCGCCATGGTCCCTGAAGGAAGGGGCGTTTTCTCCAAGCTGACGGTTTCCGAAAACCTCGAAATGGGAGCCTTCAGCCGCACCGACAAGGCCGGGATCAAGGAAGATTTCGACTACGCCTACGGCCTCTTCCCCCGCCTGTTCGAACGGCGGAACCAGGTCGCCGGGACGCTCTCGGGCGGAGAGCAGCAGATGCTCGCCACCGCCCGCGCCCTGATGGCCCGCCCCACCCTGATCCTGATGGACGAACCCTCCATGGGGCTGGCCCCGATCCTGGTCGAGAGCATCTTCGACACCATCCAGGCGATCAACAATAAAGGGACCACGGTCCTTTTGGTCGAGCAGAATGCCACGATGGCCCTCCAGATCGCCAACCGCGGCTATGTGCTCCAGACCGGCCAGATCGTGCTCGCGGATTCGGCAGAAAACCTTCGAAAAAACGAAATGGTGCAAAAGGCGTATCTTGGGATTGATTGAACCGATGCGTACCGAAAAGAAACGCCGCTGTGGGATGAAACCCCGCAGCGGCGTTTCTTTTCGGATATGATTTCAACATGCCCGGTTTGCTGGTGCTCGACCAGAATGCGGTCGCCGCTGCGCTCCCGATGGAACCGCTCATCGCCGCGATGAAAACGGCCTACGCCGCCCTCTCGGACGGATCGGCCGCCATGCCTTTGCGCACCCGCCTGGCGGTGGGAGACGCCGACGCGGCGCTGTTTATGCCGGCCTTCGTCCCCGGGGAGGGCGGCGGGTCCCTGGCGGTCAAGATCGTTACCCTGTTTCCGGGCAACCCTCCTTCAGGTCTTCCCCTGATCCACGCCGCGGTCCTTGCCATGGATCCACGGACGGGGCAGATGCTGGCCTTGCTGGAAGGGGGGGTGCTGACCGCCCTGCGCACCGGCGCCGGGGCAGGCGCCGCCACGGATCTGCTGGCACGGCCGGATTCCCGCTCACTGGCCGTCATCGGAGCCGGGCGACAGGCCCGCACCCAGCTGCGGGCAGTCTGCGCGGTCCGCCCAATCGTCCGCGTCCGAGTCTACGCGCCGACAGCGGTGCACGTACAGGAATTCATCACCGCTATGTCGGAAATCGTGCCCGTCGAGTTTTCCGCCGTACGCTCCTCCGCCGAAGCCCTGGCTGGAGCAGACATCGTCTGTACGGCGACGACGTCGCGGACACCCGTCTTCTCCGACGCCGATCTCTCCCCTGGTACGCACATCAACGCCGTCGGCTCGTATACGCCGGACATGGTTGAGATCCCACCTGAAACGCTGGCGCGGGCCCGCATCACGGTCGACTCGCGTACCGCTTGCGCCGCCGAGGCCGGCGAACTGATCCGTGCGGTCAAGCAGGGGTTCGTGAAGACGGAGCGGATTGACGAGATCGGCGAAATCGCCGTCGGATTGAAACCGGGTCGATCCTCCGAAACCGAAATCACCTGTTTCAAATCCGTCGGCGTCGCGGTCCAGGACGCCGCAGCCGGGGCCCTGGCCCTGCAGCGGGCCCGAGAACTCGGATTAGGAAAAATCGTGGATTGGTAAAATACGTGGAGGTAAAAAATGAAGATCGAGATATCCGGCTTCAATGACGGCGAGCCCATTCCTGCCGATTACGCTTTCGGAGTCCCTGCAGATATCGGCCATATCGCGTTCGGACCCAACTGCAACCCGCACGTCCGGTGGTCCGGGGTCCCCGAGGGGACCCGATCCTTCGCGCTGATCCTCCATGACGAAGCCGTCCCCTCGATCGGCGACGATGTCAACCGGGAAGGAAGGACCGTCCCCTGGGACCTGCCGCGCGTCGACTTCTTCCACTGGGTCCTGGTGGACATCCCCGCCCACATCCGTGAAATCCCGGAAGGGGCGATGTCGACCGGGGTGACCGCGAAAGGAAAACCGTTCGGCCCCGGCCCTTACGGGGTGTCCGGGATCAACGACTATACCGGCTGGTTCGCCGGCGACCCCGAGATGGCCGGGAACTACGGCGGCTACGACGGGCCTTGCCCGCCCTGGAACGACAAACGGGTCCACGTCTACCATTTCACGATCTATGCCCTGAACGTCGAAACGCTCGGGTTGGCCGGCGCGTTCACCGGCGGGGACGCCCGCGCTGCGATCGAAGGTCATGTCGTGGCCCAGGCGGAGCAGACCGGCATCTACACGATCAACCCCTCCGCGCGCCTTTGATCGCCTCCCACCGGCACCCGGATCCGGAAACCGCCAGGACCTATCTGCGCGACGCCGAGACCCGCAACCCCGGCGCGTGGATCGCGCATTCGCAAAACGTCGCGGTTGCCGCCCGAGCGTTTGCGGAGCGGATCCCGGACCTGGACCCGGAGAGGGCCGAAGTTTTTGGGCTGCTCCATGATATCGGCCGGCGGGTCGGGGTCATCGGGATGCGGCACGTCTACGACGGATATCGGTTCATGCTCGCTGAAGGCTGGCATTCCGTTGCGCGCATATGCCTGACCCATTCCTTTCCATATCAGGATGTGCGGGCGGCCTCGAGCCGTTGGGACTGCACACCGGAAGAGCTGGACGAAATCGAGCGGTACCTGTCGGCGATCGAATACGACCGGTACGACGAGTTGATCCAATTGTGCGACTCGATCGCAGTCCCGGAGGGTTTTTGCCTGTTGGAAAAGCGCCTGGTCGACGTCATGCTGCGCTACAAGAATTTCAACGACTTCACCCTGTTGAAGTGGGAGGCTTTCTTCGCGATCAAGGAACGGTTCGAAGCACGGATGGGGGTCCCGATATATAATCTGCTGCCCGGAGTGGTGGAGACGACGTTCTCCTGACGTCATGTTCACACTATTATCAAAAATCCTTCCTATTCTTGTCTACCCGGCAAGTCTTGCGGGGATCTTACTCCTGGGCGCCTGGTGGACCAGGTCCAGGCTGGCGCGGCGGCGGTTGGTCGGTGTCGCCGTCCTGGTGATCTGGGTTCTCGGGAACGGCTGGGTCGCTTCTGCGCTTGTCCGGTCGTTGGAGTGGCGCTACCTGCCGCAAACCGATTACGCATCCGCCGATGCGATCGTCATCCTGGGCGGCGCGACCGGACCGGCTGAGTTTCCTCGAGTGATGCCCGAGATCGGAGATGAGGGAGACCGCCTCCTCTACGGCGCAGCCCTCTACAAACAGGGTCTGGCGCCGGTCATCATCGTGACCGGCGGCAGCCTGCCGTGGACAGATACGACCGGATCCCCCGCGGATGATATGCGCGAGCTTCTGGTCCTGATGGGGGTCCCGGAAACTGCCATCATGACCGAAGCGTTCTCGACCAACACCTACGAGAACGCCGTTTTCACCCGTGCGTTGGCCGAACCGCTGGGTATCGACCGGATCTTGCTCGTCACCTCGGCGCTGCACATGCCGCGCTCGGTCCCCCTGTTTGAAAACCAGGGTTTCGTCGTGTCCCCGGCCCCGGCGGACTACAACGTCACGCGCGGGCCGCGCGAGCGGCCCCTCACCGAGACCTGGCCGGACCTGGTCATCAGTCTCTTCCCGAACGCCGGGGCACTGAGCGCGACCGCGGCGGTGATGAAAGAATACATCGGGATCGGCGTCTACTGGCTGAGGGGCTGGTATTGAGAAGAGGAGAAAGAATTGATCGCGAATGATCTCGGCGCGGTGATCTTCGATATGGACGGCGTGATCGTCGACTCCGAACCGATCTACTTTGCATCCAATCAGAGACTGTTCGCCCGGCTTGGTTTCGACGTGAGAGGCGACGACTATGCGCAGTTTGTTGGGCTCTCCGCAGACAGGATGTGGGCGACGCTCAAAGAGCGCCACCGGCTCCCCCACCCCATATCCGACCTGGTCCAAATGGAAGCCGACGGCATGCTCGCCGGTCTGCTCGCGGCCGAACTCCACCCCATGCCTGGCCTGCTCGACCTGCTCGACCGGCTCCAGGCGCAGGGCTGCAAAATCGCCCTGGCATCCTCCTCCGCCCGCCGCGTCATCACCGCCGTTCTCGAAAACCTCGGCCTGGCAGGCCGCTTCGAACCGGCCGTCAGCGGCGAGGACGTCCCCCACGGCAAACCCGCCCCGGATATCTTTCTGCTCACCGCCCGGCTCCTGGGCGTCCCCCCGGCCGGATGCCTGGTGATCGAAGACTCCGCCAGCGGCGTCCGCGCCGCCAAAACCGCCGGGATGCGCTGCACCGCCCTCCGCAGCCCCAACTCCGGCCCCCAGGACCTCTCCCCGGCGGACGCCATCATCGACTCCCTGGCCCAGGTCATCACCCCCTGGTAACGAACCTCCCCCCTAAAAAAGAAGCCCTCCCAGAGATCTTCGATTTTCAATTCCCCCGGTGGTAAAATCTCCCCCAATGTCCCAGCCCAGGATCCTCCTGCTCCAGACGCGCGCGCCGGATGACCCGGTCATCCCGGAGGAGATCCGGATCTTCGCTCGCAACGCCGGCGTCCCAAAGGAGAATATCGTCCCCCATAACCTGCTGGACGGGGCGCCGGCACTCGAACGCGCCCGGCGGCTCGATGCGGTCATGATCGGCGGGAGCGGAGCGTACTTCGTCTCGCAGGCGAACCTGCCGGATTTCCAGGGGATCCTCGCGTTCCTGGTCGAACTGGTCGAATCCGGCCTGCCGGTGTTCGCCTCGTGCTTCGGGTTCCAGCTGATCGTGCAGGCGTTTGGCGGGGAGGTCGAGTTCATGCCCGAGAAAATGGAGTTGGGCACGTACGCGCTGCAGCTCACTGAGGCCGGGCGAGCCGATGAGCTGTTAGGCACCCTGCCCTCCACCTTCCACGCCCACCTCGGTCACAAGGACCAGGCCACCCGGTTGCCCCCCACCTTCTCCCACCTGGCGTTCAGCGAGCTTTCCCCGTTCCAGGCGATCCGGTTCCCGAAGAAACCCGTCTGGGCGACCCAGTTTCACCCGGAGGTCACCCGCGAAGAAAACCTGGGCCGTTTCAAACGCTACATCCACCTCTACGCCGCAACGATCGACCCTGAAGACCTGCGCGCGACTCTCGCCCGGTTCCAGCCGGCGCCCGAGACGGAGCGTCTCATCCCGCGCTTTATGCAGCTGGTCTTCAGCTGAAGAATTCGTTGAGTTTGCGGGCCAGCTTTACGTCCAGGTTCGTGAGACCGCCGGTTTCGTGCGTGAACAGATCGACGGTCACGCGGTTGTACACATTCGACCATTCGGGGTGATGGTCGATCCGGTGAGCTTCCATCGCTGCACGGGTCATGAACGCAAAGGCCGCAGAAAAATCCTTGAACTTGAACTCTCGGTGGAGCTTCCCATCGATCAGCTCCCAGTCTTCGAGGTCGGACAGCGCCGCCTGCAGGTCTGCCGCTTCCAGCTTCCGGTATTCAGGCATGTGACACTCCTGGGATGGGTGAAGTTTGCGAGTCGGATGTGCCCCGCTGTGCCGGACATATCCGACCCACAAATTGCACCCATCGTTAATTTTTGAGAATGTTGATCCGTAATTTTACCTTCCCCGGCGAAGAACCGGCGTTCCAGCAGTTGTTCGACCGGATCCGTTCCGAGACCGGCGCTAAGAGCGGGACCTGGGCGCTGCCGTTCTCGCCGCTCCAGGGGACCGGCGATGCGGGCCGGCTTGCGGTTCAAGCCGGCCGGGCGGCCGGTTACGGATGGATCCGCAAACAGACAGGGAAACGTGCCCTGGTCGAAATCGATGCGCTCGCCGGCGACAAAACGGCAGTCTTCGGACCGCTGCTGGAAGCCTGCCGTGCGCTCGCGCTCGAGTGGGAAGTCCGGCGGCTGGTCGCCTACGTGTCCGGCGTGGATGAGATTCTGACCGGGGCCTACCGGAACGCCGGGTTCGACCCGCGGGGATCCGTTCACGAACTTCGGATGGACCTCTCCGGTGAACGGCCCCCATCCGCCGTGCCGGACGGCTATTTTCTGAAGCCTTTCCACGAGTTTCGCCATCTCCCCACCCTGGCCGCCACCCTCCACCGCGCGTATCACGACAAATTCAGCCGGCCCGAGTATGAGACGGACGGCGTGACAGTGGACACCGTCCGGGCGGAGATCGAAGCGCATCCCGAGGCGGAAATCGAACGAGACTATTTCACCATGCTCAATTTCCTGGGTAAAGGCGTCGCCGTCGTCCGCTCGCGCGGGCACGACTGGATCGACGGACCCGGCGTGGTCCCCGAGGAGCGGGAAAACGGTCTGCATCTTCCCCTTCTGACCGCCGCAATGCAACACCTCGAATCTCGTGGGAGCCGCGCGGTCCGCTTGATGGCCTTTGACGATGACCCATCCCGGATCGACGAATATCGCCGAATCGGTTTCGACCTGGAGGCGACCAAAACATGCTGGCAAATGAAAATATCGTGACACCGGATTATCCCCGCATTGCCCGCAACGCCACGCTCACCATGCTCGGGGTCCAGGCGCTCGGGTCGCTGGCCAATTCGCTCATGGCCACCGTCAGCACGATCGTCGGTGCGGACCTGAGCGGCAGTACGGCGCTTTCAGGGCTGCCGGGCGCGCTGCTTCAGATCGGCGCGGCCCTGGCCTCGCTGCTGCTGGGGCTGACGATGGACCGCTGGGGGCGGCGGAACAGCCTCGCAGCCGGAATGTGGATCGGGGTATTCGGGGCCGTCGTCGCCGGGATTTCCGTCGTGTCGGGAAGCTTCCCCTGGTTCCTGGTAGGGTTGATGCTGGTCGGGTTCACCCGGGCGGTCTCGTTGATGGGCCGCTTCGTCGCCGCCGAAGTGTCTCCACCGGTCTCACGCGGCCGGGCGATCTCCTACGTCATCCTGGGCGGGACCTTTGGCTCCGTGATCGGGCCGTTCCTGGTCGATCCCAGCGGCCGGTTGGCGGTCGCCGCCGGGCTGGATGAGTTTGTCGGACCCTACGCCGGGTCGATGATCGCCCTGGTCTTTGGCGCGCTGCTGATCTATTTCACGCTCCGGCCGGAGCCGCGCGATATCGGGCGGCAGGTCGCCGAGCGCTATCCGGAGACCGGGCACGCCGGTCCGGCCCGCTCGATCGGCGCCATCCTGCGCACCCCGACGGCCTTCGTCGCCGTGACCGCCATGGTCTTTGGCCAGGTCGTCATGATCGGCCTGATGGGGATCACCTCGCTGCACATGCACGCCAACGAGCACCCGCTCAGCGCGGTCTCGATCGTGTTCTCCGCGCATACGCTCGGGATGTTCGCATTCTCGATCGTCACCGGCCAGCTCCTGGACCGCTGGGGCCGCGGCCCGGTCATCCTGGCCGGTGCGGTCATGCTGATCCTGTCGGCCGCCCTGGCCCCGATCTGGCTCGACGTGCTCCCGATCGCCGTCGCCCTGTTCCTGCTCGGATTGGGCTGGAACTTCACCTACATCGGCGGATCGACCATGCTGGCCGACATGCTCTCTCCGGCCGAGCGCGCCCGGACCCAGGGGGCCAACGAACTCGTGATCAGCCTGCTGACGGCGGTTGCGAGCTTCGCCAGCGGACCTATTTTCACCACCGGCGGTTACGCGCTGGTCGGTCTGATCGCCGCGTCCCTGGCCGTCATCCCGCTCGCGCTGACCGGCTGGTGGCTGCTGCGGGAGGCCCCCCGCGCCGCCGCATGAGCCTGGAACGCTTGCTCACCTTCTGGCGGGCCACTCCACAGATCGCCGAAAATATCGCCCGCTGGGAACGCCTCCCCGCCCGCACTGCCCATACGCGCCCCCTCCCGGACGACCTGCCGCACCCACTCGCCCAGTCGCTTATTCGAATGGGTTTTCCGTCGCTCTACACCCACCAGCGCGCCGCCTGGGAACTCGCCCGCCGCGGCCGCCACGTCGTCATCTCGACCGGCACGGCCAGCGGCAAAACCCTGTGCTACAACCTGCCGGTCCTCCAGGGCCTGATTGAAGAACCGGACGCCCGCGCCCTGTACCTTTTTCCGACCAAGGCCCTGGCGCAGGACCAGCTGACCGGGCTCGAGACCATGCTGGACGGCATCCCCGACCGGCCTGCCGCGGCCGTCTACGACGGCGACACGCCGCAGAGCCACCGGCCCGGGATCCGGGAGAACGCCCGGATCGTCCTGACCAACCCGGATATGCTCCATGTCGGGATCCTGCCGTCCCACACCCGCTGGGAGAATTTCCTGGCCGGGCTCAGGTTCGTCGTCCTGGACGAGATGCACGTCTACCGGGGCGTTTTCGGGTCACACGTCGCCAACGTCATCCGCCGGCTCAAGCGCCTGGCCCACCACTACGGGAGCGGGCCGCAGTTCATCCTGACCTCGGCGACGATCGGCAATCCGGACGAATTGGCCGGGAAGCTGGTCGAAGCCCCGGTCGAGCACGTCGTCGACGACGGTTCGGCCCGCGGCGGTCAGCATTTCCTGATCTACAACCCGCCGATCGTCGATCCGGACCTCAACCTGCGGCGCGGCGTGCTCCAGGAGAGCGTCTTCCTCGCCGGCGACCTGCTGAAATACGGGGTCCAGGGGATCGTCTTCGGGCGCTCCCGGCGGATGGCCGAGCTGGTCCTGCGTTATTTGCGGGAGGAAAGCGGTGAGTCCGGGGACGAATCGCTGCGGTCGTACCGCTCCGGGTACCTGCCGGCGCAGCGGCGGGAGATCGAGCGCGGCGTGCGGGACGGGTCGGTGCGGGTCGTGGCGGCGACCAACGCTCTCGAGCTCGGGATCGACATCGGCGGGATGGGCGCCGTCCTGATGGCCGGTTACCCCGGGACCGTATCCGGGACCTGGCAGCAGGCCGGCCGCGCCGGCCGCGGCGCGGACGAATCGCTGGCGGTCCTGATCGCCTCCTCCAGCCCGCTCGACCAGTACCTCGCCGCGCACCCCGGGTATTTCTTCGCCGGGTCCCCCGAAGCCGCCCTGATCAACCCGGACAATTTGCTGATCCTGCTCGACCACATCCGCTGCGCCGCCTTCGAGCAGCCCTTCACACCCGGGGAGGGCTTCGGCCTGGTCCCGGGGGAAACGGTGGCCGAATTCCTGGATCACCTGGCGGGGACCGGGACATTGATGGAATCCGCCGGGCGGTTTTTCTACACCGCCGAGGGTTCACCTTCCACGACGATCTCGCTCCGCACCGCGACCTCCCAACGCGTCCTCCTGACCCTGGCGGCCGGGGAAGCACCGGAGCGGACGATCGGCGAGGTCGACGGCGAATCGGCGCCTTGGATGGTCCATCCCGGGGCCGTTTACCTGCACCAGGCCGAGTCGTTCCTGGTCGAAGACCTGGACCTGGCGGAGGGGCGCGCCCGGATCGTGCCGTTCGAGGCGGATTACTACACCGAGCCCCTGCGGGAGACGGAGATCAGCCTGGTCGAGCTGCGGGAGGAGATCGAGACGCCGGGGCTGACGCGCGCACACGGGGACGTCCTGGTGACCAGCCGTGTCACCGGTTTCCGCAAGATCCAATGGGGCACCGGGCAGCGCCTGGCCGATGAACCGCTTGACCTGCCCCCGTCGCAGCTCGAAACCGCCGGCTACTGGTTCGCCCTATCCGATCGGACCGTCGACGCGCTGCGGGAGGCCGGCGTATGGGGTAGCGACCCGAACGCCTACGGCCCCGCCTGGCCGCAAACCCGGGACGCGGTCCGGAGCCGGGATGCGTTCACCTGCCAATCGTGCGGCGCAGTCGAAGCCGGGCGACAGCATGACGTCCACCACAAGATCCCGTTCCGATCGTTCGAGACAGCCGAGGAGGCCAACCGGCTCGCCAACCTGGTCACGCTCTGCCCGGCCTGCCACCAGAAGGCGGAGGCTGCCGTGCGGGTCCGGTCCGGGCTGGCAGGGCTGTCCTACCTGGCCGGGAGCCTGGCGCCCCTGTTCCTGATGTGCGATCCCGCCGACATCAACACACACTCCGATCCGAAATCGCCGCTCGGCGGCGGCCGCCCGACCGTCATTATTTACGAACGGGTCCCGGCCGGGATCGGCTTTGCACCCAGGCTGTACGAGGTCCACGACGAGCTGATCCGGGCGGCCTACGAGCAGGTCGCCGCCTGCCCCTGCACGGACGGCTGCCCGAGCTGCGTGGGGCCGGGTGGGGAGTTGGGGACGGGAGGGAAGGTGGAGACGAAGGCGATCCTGGATTTGATAAGATAATAGGAGATGAAAGCGTTCGATCAAGGCTCAACGGAAAATTTATGCCAACTCTCTCTGACCGCCTCAAATCCCTCGGCGTGCAGGTCGGCGCAGATGCGCTGAAACCGGCCAGGGAAACGCGGGACAAATCCGTCCGCCGGCATCTCGGCGGCGAGCTGGTCCCCACAGCGCGCGGGGAGGCGTACGTCGTCGAACGCCGCCATCCGGCCGGCGGTGGGGATTATCCGGCCGCACTGTGGGGAAACGGCTCGCTCGAGATGCTGGCCGCCTGGGCGCGCGAGCCGGGCGTCGCCGGGCTGGAGCGGGAGAAGTTCGCCTTCCTGGACACCGAGACCACCGGCCTCTCCGGCGGCGCCGGGACATTTGCGTTCATGGTCGGGATCGGTAAATTCGAGGGGGACGTATTCCGGCTGGCGCAGTTCTTCCTGCGCGAGCCGGGAGAGGAGCCGGCCCAACTGGCGGCGATCGAGGGATTCCTGGCCGGTTCGACGGCGATCGTCAGCTTCAACGGCAAAGCCTTCGACGCCCCGGTCGTCAACACCCGCTATGCCCTTCACCGGCAGCCCTCACCGCTGGATGGGCTGGCGCACCTGGACCTGCTCCACCTGGCCCGCCGGTTGTGGAAGCTGCGGCTGTCCAGCCGCCGCTTGGGCGATCTGGAGACCGGCGTCCTGGGGATCGAGCGCGGCGCCGAGGACATCCCCGGCTTCCTGGTCCCGCAGATGTACCTCGACTACCTGAAATACGGCGACGCCGAACCGCTCAAGGGCGTCTTCTACCACAACGAATGGGACGTCCTGTCCATGGCCGCCCTGATGACCCATATGGCCGAACTGCTCTCCAACCCGGTCGAAGCGACCCGCCACGACCTCGACCTGCTCTCGATCGGCGTGCTGCACGAGGACCTGGGCCGGGTCTCCGAAGCGCAGGCGCTCTATCTCAAGTGCCTGGGCCGGCCGCTGGAGCAGGGGGCCTGGCTGGAAGCGGCCCGACGGCTGTCGTTTGTTTATAAGAAGACCGATGATTGGGAGAGCGCCGTCAAGCTGTGGCGGACGGCAGCCGGGAAAGGCGAACTGTACGCACACGAGGAGCTGGCCAAATACCACGAACACCGCACCCGCGACCTGGCGGCGGCGCTGGAATGGACCCGCAGCGCCCTGGACCGGATCGAATCGCAGGGATTTCCAATCATCCAGCGCTTCCAGTGGCAGGGGGAGCTTGAGAAGAGGCTTGCGAGGTTGGAGCAGAAGATGAGGCGAATGGGCGAGTGAGCGAAAGGACGAATGGGCGAATGGGCGAATGGGTGTTCGCCTATTCGCCCATTCGCCCATTCGCTCTTTCGCTAAGCACCCCCTCCACCTCCTCCGCCTCCTCCCCTGAAAGCTCCCAATCCCCCGCCCCCGCGTTCGCCTCGACGTACTCCACCTTTGTCGCCCCCGAAATCACGCAGGAGACGGCCGGGCGGGAGAGGAGCCAGGCGTGGGCCAGGTCGTTCATCGTGCGGCCGCGCGCTTCGGCGAAGGCGGCCAGTTTTTCAAGCCGGTCGTAATTCTCCTCGGTCATATATTTCTGGACGTAGGGGCTGGTCTCGCCCCGCGAGCCGGCCGGGGCGGATTCGCCGCGCTTGTATTTTCCGGAGAGGAACCCGCCGGCGAGCGGGAAATAGGGGAGGACGCCGATCCCGAAATACTCGCAGGCCGGCAGGAGTTCGGTTTCGATCCCGCGCTCGAACATATGGTAATGCGGCTGGATCGAGACGAACCGGTCCCAGCCCTTGTGCTCGGCGATCGCGTTGGCGTGGGTCAGCTGCCAGGCCGAGAAGTTGGAGGCCCCCAGGTAGCGGACCTTGCCGGAGCGGACCAGGTCGTCCAGCGCCCGCATGGTCTCCTCGATCGGGTCGGCCGGGTCCCAGCGGTGGACCTGGTAGATGTCGATAAAATCGGTGCCCAGGCGTTTGAGGCTGGCTTCGACCCCGGTCAGGATGTGGTGGCGGGACATCCCGACGTCGTTCGGCCCGTCCCCGGTCGGGTGCCGGACCTTGGTGGCGATCAGGACCTGGTCGCGGGGGCGGCCAGCGATCGCCTGCCCGATAAACTCCTCCGAGCGGCCTTTCTGGTAGACGTCGGCCGTGTCGATGAAGTTGATCCCCGCGTCCAGGGCGGCGGCGATGATGTCTTTGCCGGTCTCCAGGTCGACCTTGCCGCCGAACTGGTTGGTGCCGAGGCCGATGGTGGAGACTTTGAGACCGGAATTTCCAAGATTTCGATATTTCATAAACCGATTATAGCCCATGGAGAAAACGAGGACCCGCCCGGCTATGCCGGGCGGGTCCTCGTTTTCTCTCGTTCCAGCTCCTCGGGTAGGACTCGAACCTACAACCTAGCGGTTAACAGCCGCCCGCTCTGCCTATTGAGCTACCGAGGAATGGCGGGGGGTATTGTACCTTACGGCGAATTTGTGTCAAGCAATGGACAGGTGACAGTCACGCCCCCAGGTGACTGTCACTACCCCTCGTGACTGTCACCTGTCCAACGAGCGTTATAATCTGCCCATGCCCGAGTCGTCCACCCCCCGCCACCTGGTCCTCGGCCCCCTCCGGCGGATGTTCCTGCTCCCAGCCAAGGGACCACCCCGCTTAGACACCCCCGGCGGGAACCTGCTTTACGCTGCAGCCGGGCTGCGATTGTGGGAGACGGACATCGGCCTCGTCTCCCGGGTAGGGGAGGATTATCCCAGGACCTGGATCGACCAGATCACAGCCCACGGCTTCAACACCGACGGGATCAACATCCTCCCGGAAGCCCTCGACCTGCGCCATTTCATCGCTTACTCCGATCTGCACACCCGCCACACCGACAACCCCGTCGCCCACTTCGCCCGCCGCGAGATTCAGTTCCCCAAAACCCTCTTCGGCTACGCTGACCCCACCACCCGGGACGACAGCCGGGACCAGCTCACCGCCTACTCACTCCGCAAGAACGACATCCCCCCCGACTACTACCACGCCACCGCCGCCCATTTCTGCCCGCTCGACTACCTGACCCACTCCCTGGTCCCCGCCCTGCTGCGACAGGCCGGGTTTACGACCCTGACCCTCGACCCCAGCCGCAGCTACATGAACCCCAACTTTTACGACCAGGTCCCGGCCATCGTCACCGGGTTGACGGCTTTCATGCCCTCCGAAGAGAAGCTGCGCGAACTGTTTCTCGGCCGCACCGACGACCTGTGGGAGATGGCCGAAACCCTGGCCGCGTTCGGCTGTGAGATCATCGTCATCAAGCGGGCCATCCGCGGCCAATTGCTTTACGACGCCGGTTCGAAGGACCGCTTCGAGATCCCGGCTTACCCCGGCCGTGAGGTTGACCTGACCGGGGCCGGCGACTCCTTCTGCGGCGGGTTCCTGGCAGGCTGGCGGGCGACTTTCGATCCCGTCCAGGCCGTCCTGTACGGCAACGTTTCCGCCTCGCTCACCATCGAAGGCAGCGGCCCGTTCTACTCGCTTGAAGCGCTCCCCGGCCTGGCGGAGGCACGGCTGGAAGTGCTCAAGCAATCGATCCGCAAGGTGTAGACCGTGAAAATTTGGGCTTGGGGAGCTGCGCTTCTTAAGCCCAAATTTTCACCATCCTCATTATGGAAAACCTGGTAAAAGACATCCTCGACCTCGCCGTCCGGATCCAATCGATCCCGGCTCCGACCTTTTCGGAGGCGGCCCGGGCAACCTTTGTCCGTGACTGCTTCGAATCGCTCGGGCTCCCCGACGTCGAGGTCGACGAGATCTGCAACGTCTACGCGCGCGTACCCGGAAAAGATCCGGCCGACGCTCGTCCGGTCGTCGTCACCGCGCACCTGGACACCGTTTTCCCGGCGTCAACCCCTCTCGACCTGGCATTTGAAGACGGCCGGATCACCGGGCCCGGGATCGGGGACAATTCGCTGGCCGTCGCCGGGCTGGTCGGGTTGGCGCGGATGGCCCTGGCGCGTTCCGAACCGCTTCCGGGAGATCTCTGGCTGGTCGCCAACACCGGGGAGGAGGGCCTCGGCAACCTGTGCGGGATGCGCAGCGTCGTCGACCGTTTCGGGGAGAGCCCGGCTGCCTACATCGTGCTGGAAGGCACTGCCCTGGGACACGTCTACCACCGGGGCCTGTCCATCCGCAGGTACGAGGTCACGGTCCGCACGCCGGGCGGGCACTCGTGGGCGCATTTCGGACGGCCGTCGGCGGTCCACGTGCTGGCGCAGCTGATCGCCCGGCTGCTCGAGGTCCCGCTGCCGATCGAACCGCGCACCACGTTCAACGCCGGCCCGATTGCCGGAGGGACGACGGTCAACACGATCGCCGCAGAGGCGAGGGTTCAGCTCGACCTGCGGTCGGAGACCGAAGCGGCAGTCCAGGAGTTGGCAAAAAAGATCGAGGCGTTTGCGGCGGATCTGCGCTGTGAAGACGTCGAGATCGAGATCCTTTCGATCGGCGACCGGCCCGGCGGGAGAATACCGGTCGATCACCCGCTGGTCCGGTTGGCCGTAAACAGCCTGGATCAGCTGGGGATCAAACCGGCCCTGAAAATCGGCTCCACAGACGCCAATCTCCCCCTGAGCCGCGGTCTTCCCGCCGTGTGCATCGGCCTCACCGAGGGCGGCGGCGGGCATACGACGGCCGAATTCATCCTCACCAAACCCCTCGAAAAGGGGCTTGCCCATCTACTCGATGTGGTCAACGGAGCCCTCCTGGCGCCCCCCCCTACCACGCCAGCAGCTCCTCCATCTTCGCCCGCAGCACCTCAACCCCCGGGATCACGGCCTCCATCGAGCGGATATTATACGGGATCGGGACATCCGGCGTCGTCACGCGGGCGACCGGGGCGTCCAGGTCCGTAAAGGCTTCCTCCGCGACGACCGCCCCGATCTCGGCGGCAAACCCAACCGTGCGCGTGTCCTCGTGGGCGATCAGCAGCTTGCCGGTCTTCCTCACCGAACCGAGCACCGTCTCCCGGTCCCACGGCGCGATCGTCCGCAAGTCGATGACCTCCACGCGGTCCTTAAAGGTCCCCGCCGCCTCCAGGCAGCGGTGCAGCATCTCCCCCCAGCTCACCACCGTCAGATCCGGCCCTTCCTGAACGATCGCCGCGACGCCGAACGGCAGCCGGTAGCCGTCACCCGGGTACGGCCTGCGGGACGTCGGGGCGTCGTACAGTGCCCGGTGCTCGAGGAAGACCGTCGGGTCTTCGCCGCGCAGGGCCTCCCGCAGGAGACCGGCTGCATCGGCGGCGTTCGAAGGGACGGCGATCCGCCAGCCTTGCATGTGCGCGTAAACCGCCTCATCGCTCACGCTGTGCCAGGGATCGCCGGTCTTCCGGCTGAAACCGTACGGCATCCGCACCACCAGCGGGACGGTGAACTTGCCGGCTGTCCGCCAGCGCACCCAGCCGATGTCGTGCATCTGCTCGTAGGCCGGATCGGCGTACTTACGGAACTGGATCTCGGGAACCGGTCGCAGCCCGGCCAGGGCCAGCCCCTGCGCGCGCCCCACGATCCCCTCTTCGGACAACGAGGTGTCAAACACCCGGTCTTCCCCGAATTTGGCCTGCAGCCCGAGCGTCACCCGGTGTACGCCGCCGCGCGGACCGACATCCTCTCCAAAGACGAGGACTCGCCGTTCTCCTTCCAGCTCGGTATCCAGGACGCGCCGGATGGCTTCGCTCATATTGATGCGCGGCCCGGAGACTTCGGCCTCGATTGAAATCGGATCACGCGCCGGCGCGGCGAAGACATGCCGGAGAACGGCATCGACCGCCGGTTCCGCTTGCTCGTCCGCTTCCGCCAGCCCGGCCCGCACCGCACGCTCGACCTCCGCCTCCATCTCGCCCCAGGCGCTTTCATCGCCGATCTTCTCCCGCAGACGGAGCAGCGGGTCGTCACGAAGTTCCGCTTCGATCTGCGCCGTCGATTTATATGCGGTCTGGTCTTCCCCGAAAGTGTGACCGGTCAGCCGCGGCACATAGACGTGCAGCAGGACCGGGCCGCTCCCACCGCGGGCGTGCGCCACCGCTTCGGCGACCAGGGCGGCGGTTTCTTCCGGGGTCGTCCCACTGCCGTTCAGGATTTTCAATCCGTGGAAAGACTTCAAATTGGCGGAGATATCTCCCCCGGGAGTCTGAAACTTGCGCGGCACGGATATACCGAAACCGTTGTCCTCGATCATAAAGACCAGCGGCAGCTGCATCGTGGCGGCCATTACCAGCGCGGCCCAGAACCCGTTGGTGGCCACCGAACCGTCCCCGCCCAGCACGACGGCGACAGCGCCTTTCCAGGCTTCATCTTTCAACACCTCAGCATGATACCGAATGGCCTGCGCCCAACCGGCTGCCGGGGTGTACTGCGCGCCGACGTCCCCTGAAGAAGGCAGCACCGTCGCCCGGCCGCGCGATTGCATCGAGAAGACCACGCCCACATCCCGGCCTTCGGACGGCGAACCGGTCAGGGCCATATCCGCCGCAAAAGCCTCGCGAGGGGTCAGGCCGCTGGCCAGCATGAACGGCCGCGAGCGGTAGTAGACGCCGGCCGCGTCGTTCCCGCGATCCAGCGCCAGCCCCAGCAGCACCTGTGCCAGTTCATGCCCCCTCGAGGAGAACTGGTAAGTGATCCGCCCCTGCGGAGCCAGTTCCTGCTCTTCGATCCGGTCGATCGAGCGGGAGGTCAGGGCCAGCCGGGCGACCTCGATCCAATCGGTCATGCCATCCTTATATCCCGGTCAGCCTTCGAGCAGACCCGCATACTTCGTCCCCATCCACGCGGATCGAACAGCCTCGTAATTGGCGATCGTATTGATTAGCCAGCTCGCGCCGCTGCGAACCGTAGGGGTCACCAGGAAATTCTCCGGCATGAGGTTTCTCAATGCTCCAGGGAAACGTAAATGCGCTTGTTGATCTTGCCCTTGCTTTTATAGTCCGAGACTTTCAGCGGACCGACCTCGGCGGTGTTCCGCACGTGCGTGCCGCCATCCGCCTGCAAATCCAGCCCGACGATCTCGACCGTTCGCACCTCCTGGATCCCTTCGGGCAGCAGGTTGATTTTGGTGCGGATCAGGTCCGGGATCCGGAAGGCCTCTTCGCGCGGCAGGATCCTCACCCGCACTTCCCGCCCGGCATTGACCTCCGCGTGGATGGCGTGTTCGATCTCGCCGACCAGCTCGGCCCGCATCGTCTCAAATTCAAAATCCATCCGGCCTTCGAGCGGCTCCATATTGCCGCCCGTCACCGAGGCGCCGTAGTCTCGAAAAACGACACCGCACAGGATATGCATCGCGGTGTGGGTGCGCATGAGACGGTAGCGGCGCTCCCAATCCAACTTCCCGATCACGGCCTCGCCGACCGCCGGCAGGTCCGCCGCTTCTCCACCGAGGAGATGCACGAGACTTGCGCCGGTACGTTTGAAACCGGCAACCGTCCAGGTGTGACCGGAAACCGCGAGCGACCCGGAATCCGCCGCCTGGCCCCCGCCCCCTGGATAGAACGCCGTTCGGTCGAGGACGATGCCGCCGGTTTCCGGGTCGCTTCCGGTGATTGTCGCTTCGAATTCGCTCAAATAGGAGTCGGTCTGATACAGAAGATGAGTCATTCGATAATTGTACCCAATAACAAACCCGCCGCTCCGGCGCCGATAAACCCCAGTACGACTCCGCCAAACAGGCCGGCCAACCGCTGCATCAGCGCGGCCCGCGACCAGCCCGCCAGCGCTCCGGCTGCGGGAAGACCGCCGGCAAGCAGGGATGACAGCCAGGCTGGTTGCCCGGCCGTATCGAACAGCCAGGCTGCCGGGACGGCGATCAGGCAGCCGAGCACGGCGAACCGGATCGGTCTCGCCCGCCCTTCCAACCCATCGGCCAGACCCAACACCGCGGCCCCCGCAAGACCGGCCAGCAGGACGGCGTCCGGGAGACCCCACATCCGGTTGACGGCACCGCTCAGAAAGCCGACGAGGAGCAGGGCCAGCGCTGCCGCGAGCGCCCGGTTGATAAATCCGCTCACATCCGGCTGCGCCATCCGGACCGTGATCGCGGGCGCACCCAGTCGCGCCAGCGCCGCCTCAGCCGCCGCGTTGACCACCGGCGATGGATCGAACCTGGCGGAAGAAAGCAGCCGGGCGGCGCCGTCCATACCGCCGATCTGCCCGATCGCGGCAGCGGAGGCGGCCCGAACCGGCGCCGTCGGATCGTACAACAGCCGCAGAAGGAAGATGAGCGGGTAAGGACCGGAGAGGGTCTCGCGCAGCGCGAGCGTCAGGGCTTCGACCACCTCACCCTCCCCAAGCCTTCCGAGCAGGCGGGCGGCCTCGGCCCGAACCTCGGGTTTGGGATGCGATCCGAGGACTTCCGCCAGCGGCGCAGCGGCTGCCGGTCCCAGGTTGACCAGCGCATCCGCCGCAAACCCGCGAATTCCCGGATCTGCGAGCGCGAGCAGTTCGATCAAAGGCTGCCATATCCCCGGGCCGACGGCTGCGATCGCCTCGAACATCATCCGCCGTTGAAGCCGCCCTTCCGGCGTCGCCGGATCCAGGGCGCCGGGCTTGAGCGACTCGATCAGCGGACCGGCGGCGCGCGGGTCACCTGCTCTACCCAGGGCAATGGCGGCCATCCTCCGAATTTCCTCATTGGGTGCATTGAGCGTGCGCAGGATCATGGCTGCACCGCGCGCCTCGCCGAGGCGAGCCAGCGACTGGGCGGCGGTCAACCGGGTGCGGAGATCCCCCTCCTCGGTCATCAATCCCGACAACCGTTCGATCACGCGCGGATCGGGATAGTTGCCGAGCGTGTTTGCTATCGCCCGCTGCGCAAAGGCTGACGAGACGTTGAGCGCAGTGACCAGCACCTGCTCCATCCCCGGCGTCCGGACATCTCCCAACGCGGTCTCCGTTGCCAGCCGGACGCGCTCCTCCGGGTCTTCCAGGGTCGTGAGCAGGGACAGGACCGATGGCTCATCTCCGATCTTCGCCAAACCGCGCACCGCCAGCTCTCGGAGGCGCGGGTCGGGATCGGCCAGCAGGGCGGTCAGGGCCCTGACCGCCTCCAGGCTGCCTATGTCGAGCAGCGATTGGGCGGCTTTCTGGCGGGAGATGGGATCGGGCGATCCGAGCGTCTGGATCAACGCCGGGACCGCACCCTCGCGGCGGATGGCGCCGAGGGCTTCGGCCACGCCGTATCGAGCCGGGGGTTCGAGATAGTTGAGCGCCGCCGCGAGCACGTCGACCGCTTCGGGGTCACGTAAATGGCTCAGGGCCTCTGACAATTGGAGCTCCTGGTCGGTTCCGGCCGTCTCCTGCACATGCGCCAACAGCAGACCGACGATCGGCGCGCCAAGCAAACCGAGTGCTGCGGCGGCGTTCTGCCGGACGAGATGGACGCGGTCGGCCAGGACAGCCAGGAGCGCCTCGGCGGCGGTCACCGCTTTCAGACGCCCGAGCGCCAACGCCGCCGCCGCGCGGACGTTTGAATTGGGATGTCCCAGTGCACGGACCAGCTGGCCGGTCAGTTCTTTCTCGGATTCGGAGCTGATTTGCACTCCCCCTCAGGATGACGACGGCTGGATGATTTCCGGCAGGTCGTTTGCAGGACTGTTCACCGTGCGCGCGATCGGGTGATGCCGCATCTCGGAGGCCGGGTAGGGCGCGAGCAGGTCCTGCAGGCCCTCCGGGTCGCGCTCCGCGGGATCGATCCAGCGGGCGTAATCGTCCGGGTGGAGGATCACCGGCATGCGGTTGTGTAGTTTGGCGACCAGGCTGTTCGGCTCCGTGGTGATGATCGTCGCGGACTTGATCTCCGAGCCGTCCGGCGAGAACCACTGCTCCCACAGCCCGGCGAAGGCGAACGGCCGGCCGCCCTCCAGGGTGATATAGTGGGGCTGTTTGGCTTTTTCCCCCGGCACGGCGACCCACTCGAAAAACCCGTCCGACAGCACCAGGCACCGGCGGCGCCGGTACGCCGATCGGAAAGAGGGCTTTTCCCCCAGCGTCTCGCCGCGGGCGTTGATCAACCGGTTCCCGATCGACGGGTCCTTCGCCCAGGATGGGATCAGGCCCCAGACGAAAAAGTCAATCCGGTTTTCTCCCGTGTTCGGGACGACGGCGATCGGCTGGGTCGGCGCGATATTGTAGCGGGCGGACATCTGCCCGGGCACGGCGAAATCCGGGAATGCCTCCTGGAGCTGCTCAGGACTGGCAGTCAATGTAAAACGGCCACACATATCAGAAATTATATCCCCAACCGCCTCCACCCGGCGTGCGGATGCTGAGCACGTCGCCCGGCTGCAGATCGACCGAGCCTTTCGCCGGCAGCCCGATCTCCCGCCCACCGCGGATCAAGATATTCACCCCGCAAGCGCCGGACGCCCCGCCTTGCAGCCCATACGGGCCTCGTTTTCGCCGGTCCGCGATCAGGCTGGCCTCCGCTTCAACCAGCATCCTGAGGTCCCGGCGGACCCCATCCCCGCCCGGATGCCGGCCGCCTCCACCGGTTCCGCGCCGGATCTCGTATCGTTCAACCCGCATCGGGTAGGCGAACTCCAACGCCTCGACCGGTGTGTTGAGCGTGTTGGTCATGTGGACGTGCCGCCCCGAGACCCCCGGCCCATCCGGGCCGCCGCCCATGCCCCCGGCGATCGTCTCGTAATAGGTGAACGGCCGGCCGGAGAGGTCCGTCCCGCCGATCAGGGTGTTGTTCATCGTCCCCTGGCCGGCCGCCGGGATGCGGTCCGGCAGGGCCTGCGCAAAGGCACCGAGCAGCGCATCGACGATCCGCTGGCTGGTCTCGACGTTCCCGCCGGCCACCGGCGCCGGCCACGCGGCATCGACCACCGACCGTTCCGGCGTGATCACCCGGATCGGCCGCAGCGCCCCGGCGTTGTTCGGCACTCCTTCGGAGAGCAGGCAGCGGAAAACGTAAGCAACGGCAGAAAGCGTGATCGCCCGCACGGCGTTGACCGAGCCGCGCCGCTGCCCCGCGGTGCCGGTGAAATCGACCTCGGCCGCATCCCCCTCCAGGCGGACCCGGACCCGGATCCGGACCGGCTGCTCGTCGACGCCGTCGTCGTCCAGGCGGTCCTCAAACTCGAACTCGCCCTGCCCGATCTCCCGGATCAGCGCCCGAGTGAGCCGCTCCGTGTAATCGTACAGCGCCTCGATATAGCCCGAGACCGCTACCCGGCCGTATTTTTCGACCAGCGCTCCCAACCGCTCCACCCCGCGGGCGTTCGCCGCCAACTGGGCGCGCAGGTCCCCGGCGCGCTCCGCCGGGGTGCGGACGTTTGCCAGGATCAGGTCCCAGATGTCCCGGTCGATCGCACCTTCGTGGACCAACCGGACCGGCGGCAGGATCAGCCCCTCCTGGACGATGTGCCGGGCGATCGGCATCGAGCCCGGCGCCATCCCGCCGACGTCGGCGTGGTGCGCCCGGCTGGCGGCAAACCCGAAGAGGTCCCCCTCCGGGAGAAAGACTGGGGAGACCAGGGTGATATCCGGCAGGTGCGAACCGCCGTGGTATGGGTCGTTCAGGATAACGACGTCCCCCGGCCGAAACGGCTCGATCCCCGGGTCGCCGAACCGCCTCACCGCCGCCGCAACCGAAAGCGGCATCGCCCCCAGGTGGACCGGGATATGGGCGGCCTGGGCGATCATGTCCCCGGCCGCATCGAAGATGGCGCACGAAAAATCCAGCCGCTCCTTGATATTCGGCGAATACGCCGCCCGCCGCAGCAGCGCGCCCATTTCCTCCGGGATGGCGGAGAATAAGTGTTTGAAGATTTCGAGGCGGATGGGGTTCATAAGGGCCTGGTGCCTGGTGCCTGGTACCTGGTGCCTGGTGCCTGGAGAATTATGGTCAGATTCTTGTGCCGATCCATTTTGCTACGGGAGGCCGGCGGAAGCCAGACCGTCGTGTCGGGGCGGGAGAGGAGGGCGGGGCCGGGGATCGTATCGCCGGGGTGCAGCCGGGCGCCGTCGTAGACGGGAATGGGGTGGAAACCGCCGTCGTGCCAGATCTGCCGGTCTCCGGTCCGGGCGCGGGCCGGGTTTCCGTCGCCGGGCGGTTCGGGTTCGAAGACCGGTTTGCGGACGAAACCGCGGGCCTGGAGCCGGAGATTGACGATCTCGACCGGCTCGTCCTCCGGGAAGAAATCGTACGTCTCCCGGTACTGCCGCCCGAAATCGGCCTGCCATTCGCCTGTGAACGACACGTTCAACTCGTAGGACTGGCCGCGCAAGCGCAGGTCGAGCGAGGGCTTCAGCAGGATATCTCCCGGGGGGATACCTTCCGCGGCCAGGTCGATCCGGGCGCGGCTCGTGAGCGTCTCGAGCCCGGCTACCAGGTCGGCCATCGGCGTGTCGCCGGGGAGCATGACGGTCCGAGAATAATCCTTGACCACGTCCGCCAACAGCAGCCCGAGGGCTGAGAAAGTTGCGGCGTGAGCGGGGACGATCACCCGGGGGATGCCGAGCTCGCGCGCCAGCTCGACGGCGTGCAGCCCGCCCGCCCCGCCGAAAGAGACCAGGCTGAAATCGGCAGGGTCGTGCCCGCGTTCGACCGAGATGACCCGCAGCGCCCGGGCCATGTGCGCCTCGACGATCCGGACGATCCCGGCGGCCGTCTCTTCCAGGCTGAGGCCGAGGGAGACGGCGACCGGGTCCAGCGCGGCTGACGCCAACGCCGGGTAGAGCGGCATCTCGCCAGCGAGAAAGCGGTCCGGGGGCAGCCGGCCGAGGACCAGGTTGGCGTCGGTGACGGTCGGAAGCGGCCGGCCGGCGCCGCGGCCGTAGCAGGCCGGGCCCGGATCGGCGCCGGCCGATTCCGGCCCGACCCGCAGCCCGCCGCCCGGGTCGATCGCCGCGATCGACCCGCCCCCGGCCCCGATCGTGTGGATGTCGAGGACGGGTACCCCGATCGGAAGCCCGTCCAGTACGGCCTCGGTCGTGACTGGTAGGCCGCCGGCGACCAGGGAGACGTCGGTCGAGGTCCCGCCCATATCGATCGTGAGCAGCCGGGTTGCCCCGCCCCCGTGCAGCTCGCCGGCCGCGGTGACCCCACCGGCCGGCCCGGAAAGGATGCAGCGCACGGCCTCCCGGCGGGCCCGGCCGGGCGAGATCGTGCCGCCGTTGGACTGCATGATCGCCAGCGTTTCGCTCGCCGCCAGCCCGCCCTCGATCGCGCCGAGATAGCGGTCCAGGACGGGACCGACATACGCGTTGGTGACCGTCGTCGAGGTCCGTTCGTACTCCCGGAACTCCGGCAGGATCTCGTGTGATACAGAGACCGGGTAGCCGAGCGCCCGCAGCCGCGCGGCCGCGGCCGCTTCATGCTCCGGCCTGAGAAACGAGAACAGGGTGCAGACGGCGATCGATTCGACGCCCCCGACCGCCCGGACCGCCTCGACCAGGGCATCCAGCGCCGGATCTTCCAGCGGGATCAGGACCTCCCCATCCGACCCGATCCGCTCCGAGATCTCGAAACGCAGTTCACCCGGAACCAGGGGCGGCGGGATGCGGGGCGAGAGAGCGTAGATATCCGGCCGGTCCTGCCGGCCGATGGCGAGCACGTCCCGAAAGCCGCGGGTCGTCACCAGCGCCGTTCGGGCGCCTTTGCGCTCGAGCAGGGCGTTGGTCGCTACCGTCGAGCCGTGTACGATCGCCAGCGGCGCGCCCGGATGGACGGCCCGGATCCGGTCTAAGCCGCTCAGGACCGCGGCGGCCGGGTTGTGCGGTGTGGAGGAGATTTTGAAGGTGTAAGGCGCCCCGGAGGCGGGGGGAAACACGACGAAATCGGTGAAGGTGCCGCCGGTGTCGATCCCGACCCGGATCGTTTCAGGCGAGATCATCGGGCCGCCCGGTATCAAGCCGGAAAACGGTGAACGTGATCCCGGTGACCAGCCCGGCGATCAGCCCGGCCAGCCCGGCGGATATCGCCGGCTCCCAGATCGCCGCCCCCCAGGTCCCGCCTGTGGCGGTCAGCATCGTCCGTTCGAAGGTGCCGGCGGCCGAGATCCCCAGGACATAGGCGAGCAGGTTGGCGACCAGCCAATGCGGAAAGCGGCGGACGACCTCCCGGGCGGCCAGCCCCTGCAGCATCCCGACCGCGCCGCCGACGAACATCCCGTACATCCCGGCGGAGATTCCCAATCCCAGGAAGAGGTTGACCGTCAGCGCCAGCGGGAGGCCCAGGCCCCAGCCGGCGGCCGTCGCCAGCAGCCAGGCGGCCGCGTTCCGCATCCGCCGCCGCAGGTAAAGCCACTGCCCGACCCCGATCAGCGCACCGATCAGCGCCCCGATCAAACCCATGCTCGCCGCGACGTTGAGGATCGCGGCGGAGCCGCCTTCGACCAGGACGACCCGCCCGATCGGCAGCCCGGTCAGCCCGGCCGCGGCCCAGCCGAGGGCGGTCGCAGCGGTCCAGCCGAGCCAGGTGCGGAGGGTCCGGGTGCGGAGGTGGGGGTTGCGGAGGAGGAGGAGGAAGTCGTAGAGCATGGGGGTTGGGGCGTCGAGGCATTTTAACAGATGAAAAGCCTTCACCACAGCGGAGTCTCAGTGCAACGTGTGGCTTTGTGGTAAAAAACTATCATGACGACACCGAACCGAATTGGCGAATACGCCTGGTTGGAGCTCGGGCGCAGGGCGAGGGCCGGTGAGTAAGGCCCTGTCCGCCCTGCGCTGGACGCGCTCGTCGTACTACCTGCTGAGCGCCTTTGTCCTGACCCTCGGGCTGATCGGCTACGTCTGGTGGCCGCTGGCCGAGGAGTACCTGGCCCTGATCCCCTGGGACCGGGACTGGTGGCGCTATTTCGACTGGCTGCTGGTCAACATCTTCCTGTTCATGTCGCTGGCGATCATGGCGCGGGCCGACCTGCGGAGGGATGCGCGGATGATCGCCGTCGGGCTGGCCGGCGGGCTGGTGATCGAGAGCTGGGGCACCCAGACCGAGATCTGGACCTACTACACCGCCGAACGCCCGCCGCTGTGGATCATCCCCGCCTGGCCGATCGCCGGCCTGACGATCGACCGGATCGTGACGGCATTGAACCGGCTCACGCACCGCGGTGCTTTGGCTATGCGCAGCCGGATTCGGGTCCTGGCCGGCGCCTGGAAGATCGCCTATTGGACCGTCCTGCTCGCATACTTCGCCGTCCTCATCGATTACGTCGCCCCCACTTTCGACAAATCCTTTACCTGGATCGCCGTCGCGCTGGTCGCCTTCTTTATCCTGACCCCCATCGACGAACGCCTCGCCCTCCTGACCTTCCTGGCAGGCTCCGGGCTGGGCTACTACCTCGAGCTCTGGGGGACGACGCGCGAAGCCTGGACCTACTACACCCTCGCAAAACCGCCCCTCTTCGCCGTCCTCTCTCACGGGATGGCGGCGATCGCGTTCTGGCGCGGCGTGCGCTGGGTGGACTGGTCGCTGGGGAAAACCCGGTGGACCCATCACGAGGAGAAATATGTCCGCCCTGACTGATTTCCGCCTGGAAAAAGATGAATTCTTCGCCGATAACCCCCAGAGCCCGCTCACCCCGGACCAGAAAAAGTCCTTCTCCGGTCTGAGCTATTTCGACGAGAACCCGGAACTGGACATCAAAGTCGATGTCCGGGAATTCGAAAACAAGGACGAGATTGTGATGCAGACCTCGACCGGGGACGTCCAGCGTTACCGGCGTTACGGAAAATTCTCGTTCGAGATCGCCGGCGAGCGGGCGGAGCTGGTGATCTACGCCGCTCCCCACGGTTTTTTCCTACCGTTCGTCGACAGCCTCGCCAACACCGAGACTTACGGCGCGGGGCGCTACCTCGACCCGGAGATCCTCCCAAACGGCCGCTTCCACATCGATTTCAACCTGGCCTACAACCCGTACTGTGCCTACAACGATTTATATTCCTGCCCGCTGACCCCCTTTGAAAACCGGGTCAAGGTCGCGATCCGGGCGGGGGAGAAGCTACCCACGGGGGATTGGGTCGACCACGGAGACCCGGCTCACTTATCGCTCGACCACTGATCCGGCGAACCGATTTTATCCAGCTCCACCCGCACCTGCTCCAATAGCGGCCCCGCACCGATCTGCTCGAAAGCCTTCAGGGCATCCGTCAGGAAGGCCTCCGCCTGCTCGGTCGAGCCGCGGGCCAGTTCGAGTTTCCCGAGTTCGCACAGCGTCCGGCCTTTTTGCCAAACCGTTCCCCGCTCGGCGAACACATCCAGGGCTGCCTTCAGCAGATCGCCTGCCTCTGCGAATTCGCCTTTCAACCTCCCCGCCACTCCAAGCGCCCGCCAGGCGACCGCCAGGTACGGCTGGTGGCCGTCCCGTTCGGCCAGCTCGACCAGCCGAGGGGCATGGGCCGCGATCCCCGGCCCGTCTTCAGAAATGGCCAGTGAATCCACCACCATCATGTGCACGATGTGCTCGTGCGCCATCGTACCGCGCTTGACCGGCTGCCCCGACAGCGGCAGCGCCTGCTCCAGCCTTTCCCGCACGAGGGCGAACTCGCCCTGCGCCATCCTCGGCAGAGCCTCTCAATAGAACTGGTTGCGCTGCCATTCGTCGGATTCGCCGGACATGGAAACCATGTATGCGACAGCCTCGGTCCGGTTCCTGTCCGCTTTGGTCGTGTCCCCACGCAACGCGTGGACGCTCGCTACGAGCGCGCTGAAAAATCAGGTCTCCCCCACACGCTCGCGCGTATATCGTAAATCTAGGTCCCGCCAGTCCTTCTCGATCTCGAGCACGTCGTCCCAGCGGTCCATCCGGTAAAAACATTGAGTCTTGAGCCCCAGGGCGTTGGCGATCTGGTCCGGGGCCTGGAGCTCGACGGCCATTGCATGCGCTTCGTCGAGGTGCGGGATTGCCTGTTCGTATTCTCCCACGTACATCAGCGCCGCCCCGATCCCACGACGTGCATCGATCTGCTCTCGCCGGTCGCGAAACGCCGGAGCTTGCGTGATCTCGTACCGCCGCTGCGCCACCTCCAGGTGCTGCCGGAGCAGGCTCTGACCGTCCAGCACATTCGCAAGCGCGTCGAGGGCGCGCGAATGCAGCACCGCTTTGCCGCAGGTCTCCGCCAGCTCCACCGCACGCTCGGCGAACGCGTGGGCCTTTGTCCAATCCGGCGGCGTCAGGTTCCGCCAGGCATCTAACGAGAGCGCCACCAGGGCCAGGACGGTCTCACCGTCAACCGCGTCGTCGTCGTCCCGTTCGAGCAGACCCTCGAGATCGGCAGCCGACTTCCGGCTGGTCGCGAACATCTCCCGGTACGTCGCCGCATCAACCGACCATTTCGCCGTCGTGGCCGTGTTCACGAGCTTGCGGTGGACGCGCTTGAATGTGGTCACGTCCGGCACATCTGCGGCCGTCAATACCGCCAGCGCTTGCTGATAATATTCGATCGCCCCTTCGAAATCGCGCAACAGCCGGCAGACGTCCGCCACTTCCTCCGCCAGGCCGAGACGGATCTCCTCGTCCCCTTCCGTCCCCAGTAAATCGAGCGCGGCGTGCAGGTTTTGGACCGCCTCCTCGTAGGCGAAAATGCCCACCGCCTGCCGGGCTGCCTGGCGTCGGTAGTGGATGGCCTGTTCTTTCTTCTCGGCCAGGCTATAGTGATAAGCCAGCAGCCCGAAATGGTTCTCCAACCGATCCGCGTAAAGCGCTTCGATCGCCAGCGCCACCCGCTCGTGGAACTCCCGGCGATGTCTCAGGAGGATGGTCCGGTAAACCGCCTCCTGTGTGAGCGGGTTGCGAAAAGCATACTGGATCTCAGGCACCCGGGCGAATTCGCGGATCAGGTCCAGCCGCAGGAGCGTGCCGACGTGCCGGTCAAGCTCCGGGCTGGAGACATCCACCGCCTTCAGGACGCGCAGGTAGAAATTGCGCCCGATCACCGAGGCCAGCTGCAGGGTGGCGCGCGTGGCCTCCTCCAACCGGTCCATCCGGGCCGACAGCAGCGACTGCAGGTTGTCCGGGATGGAGAAATCGACGCTGTCGCGGGTCGCCACCCAGAATCTCCGGATCTCTCCGTCTACCTCCCGCATTTCCGGGGCAACGATCTCCCTGTCGATCAGGGTGCGGATAACTTCTTCGATGAAGAACGGGTTGCCGTCCGATTTCTCAATGATGTTCGCCCGCAGGCTTTTCGGGATCTCGGGGATCGCCAGCAGCCGGTTGACCAGCTCGTTCGAGTCGCTTTCAGAAAGCGGCCGCAGGGTGATTTCGATAAAGCGGTGGTGGTGTTCGTCGTCGGCAATGCGTCGGAATTCCCAGGCGGCTGACTGGCGGTCAACTCGCATGGCCCCGATCAGTGCCAGCGGCATCGTCTCCGTCTGTGCGAGCAGCTTTTGCAGCAGTTCGACCGAGGCCCGATCGCCCCAGTGCATATCGTCGAACACGAACACGGCCGGTCGGTCCGGAAACCGGCTTTCCCACCAGGTTTTCATCACGACGCCGAGTTCGCTTTTGAAGGCATCTTCATCCAGTTGCAGACCCGCTCCGTTTCTCTCGTCGTCGACGCCGAACAAGGTTTCAAACACCTGCAGCCCCCGCTCGCGCTGGTCATCCGGGAAGCCATCGATGATTCCGGCCAGCTTTTTCTGGATCTGGTGCGGCGCGTCGTCGTAGCCGATCCCGGCGATGGTCCGGATCAGGCGCTGCAGCAGGCCATAGGGCTGCTTGTTTTCGTATGAAAGGCTGCTGGTCTCGTGCCAACTGCCTTCCGTGCCGACGACGGCGTCGAAATAGGTCCGCATTTCACGGATCAGCCGCGTTTTCCCCATCCCCGCCTCGCCCAGCACGACGGCGATCCGCCCGACTCGGTTCTTGATGTCGTCGACCACATCGTGGAGATATTGAAGCTCCACGTCCCGGCCGACCATCTCTGCGTGCAGCCCTTCGATCCCGCGCACCCGGCCGGACTCCACACTCCGCCCGAGAACCCGGTAAGCTTTGACCGCCTCTCCCTTGCCCTTGATCTCGATCTCCCCCAGATCTTCGAATTCGAACAGCGGTTTGACCAGTTTGTAGGTGTCCTGGGCGATTCTGACCGTGCCGGGCTCCGCCGTTTGCTCCATCCGGGCTGCCAGGTTGATCGCATCTCCAAGCGCCGAATACTCCATCCGCAGATCGGACCCGACCGTTCCGACCACGACCAGCCCGGTGTTGATCCCGACGCGGACGTTGATATCGATCCCCCATTCGCGCTGGATCCGCTCCCGGTAGGGCGTGAAATTGGCGATGATATCCAGGCCGGCGAGGACCGCCCGGTGGGGGTCGTCCTCGTGAGCGATCGGGGCGCCGAAGAAGGCCAGGATCGCATCCCCCATCAACCGGGCAACGGTGCCTTCGTAAGTGTAGATCGGTCCGATCATGTGCTCGAAAGCGCCGTTGATGATCTCGGTCCATTCCTCCGGATCGAGACCTTCGGCCGCGTAGGTCGAGCCCTTTACGTCGCAGAACAGCATCGTCACGATCCGCCGCTCGCCGACCATCTCCCCGCTCGACCGCGCCGCCTCGAGCTTTCTCTTCATCTCCGCCGGGACGAAGCGCTCCAACAGCGCATCGGGCCGGTCAGCTGATCGCGCGACCTGAACCGGCGATGCCTCGGGTGTCTCGGTTCTGATATTTTCGGGGGCAGCAGGCGGGGGGACGCTCGGTTCCTGAGCGGGGATCGGGCGGGCGACCCGGTTCACATCTGTTTCAGAACCCCGGTCGGTCCGTTCCGGTTCCTGGAGCGCGTACCCGCAGCGGTCGCAGAACCGGGCGCTGCTGATGACGCGCCGGCTGCACCGCTCGCAAACCACCGAGAGCCTGTGGCTGCAGCTCAGGCAGAAATTGGCGTCGTCTGCATTGGCCATCTGGCAGGTAGGACAAACCTGGGACATCGGGTTCATTATACTTGCTCCCTTGTAGCAGAGACCCGTATTCCAGGGATTTATAATATCCAAAGTGACCGATCCCGCCCCCCGTATCACGCTGAAGAGCCGCCTTTTCCCTCTCCTGGTCGCCGTCTGCCTGGTGCTCTACCTGCTCGACCCGTACCGCGGCTGGCTGACCCTGTTTATCGGCATGGGCCTGGCGCTCGCCTCCGGCTACGTCTGGGTTCGGTCCCTGCAGCGCGGCCTGCGTTTCGTCCACGAGCGGCGCTACAGCTGGACCCAGGTCGGCGATGCGATCGAGGAACGGTTTATCCTGCGGAACGCCGGTTGGCTCCCCGCGATCTGGGTCGACGTCGATTATCAGACCACGATGCCCGGCTACCGGTCGAACCGCGCCGCCGGCGCTCCGGCCCGGTCGGAATTCGGCTGGACCACGCGCGGCTTCTGCGAGCGGCGCGGATTGTTCGAACTCGGACCCCTCACCCTGCGAACGGGTGACCCGCTCGGCATCTTCGAGCTCACCTTCTCCTATCCTTCCTCCACAACCGTCCTCGTCTCCCCGCCGGTGATCCCGCTCCCGGCGATCGAGATCCCCCCGGGTGGCCGCTCCGGGGACAGCCGCACCCGCCGCCCATCCTTCGAAACCAGCGTCAACGTCTCGGACGTCCGCCCGTACATCCCGGGCGACAGCATCCGACTGATCCACTGGCCGACCACGGCCCGCACCGGTGCGTACTACGTCCGCGTCATGGAGAGCACCCCGGCCAGCGACTGGTGGATCTTCCTGGACCTGGACGAGCGGTCCCTGGCCGGCTCCGATGAGGTCACGACCGAGGAGCACGGCGTGATCCTGGCCGCATCGCTCCTCGATAAGGGTCTGCGTACCGGGCAGGCCGTCGGCCTGGTCACCCAGACCGGTGCGCTCGCCTGGCATCCCCCGCGCTTCGGAGAAACACACCGCCAGGAGATGATGCGGGCACTGGCGCTGGCCGCCAGCGGCCCGCTCAGCCTGGGGGACCTGCTCCGCCAAGCCCGGCCGCACTTCCGCAAGGGGCCCAGCCTGATCGTCATCACGGCCGACATGCGCCCGGACTGGATCGCCGACCTGGCCCCGCTGGCGCACCGCCGGGTGGCGCCGTACCTGTTCCTGCTCGATCCGGGCAGCTATCCCGGCCCGGGACCGGCCGCCTCCTCTGACCGGCTCGTCAAGGAACTGGCCGGGCTCGGGCTCGATCACACGGTCCTGGAGGCCGGGTTCTTCGACAGGCAAGAACTGCGACCGGGCCGGCAGGGCCGTTGGGTGTGGCGGAAGACGCGCAGCAGCCGGGTGGTCGCCGAATCCCGCCCAGCCGACCAGCCGTGGAAACGAGTGTAACCCGGCCGGTCTTAATCCCGTGAACTTCCTGTTCAAGCTGACCGGAAGGATCTGGCGCGGCTTGCGGGGCCGGCTCGGACTGCGCGGGATCGCCGCCATCCTGCTCCTGGCGGCAGCCCTGCGCACCGCCGCGGCGGGCCTGTCCGAGGCCCTCGCCGGTCTTCCGGAGGGCCGGACCGCCTTCACCTCCTTTTCGGCAATCGCCGTCCTCGCCGGCTGGCTGACCGTCCGGCACTCGCACCGGCCGTTCCGGCTGACGGCCTGGCTGCTGCTCGGCGTATCCGCCGTCCTGCTCCAGAACGCCGGTTTGTGGGATGAAGTTTTCGCCGTTGTCCGGTCTGCCGTCCTATTCTCGGCAGGTTGGGTCGCGCACATTTTGCAGGACAGAACGATCGCCGTACCCCCCGACCTGACGCCGCTGCAGCTGGCCTGGCTGCATTTTTCCGGTGGGGTCCGGATCGAAACAGATGTTTTCAGAACCTGGCTGGCCGGCCTGGTGTCGGGCCGGGGGGTCTTCCGGGCCGAAGCGGTCGCGCTCGCGCTGGGGATCCTTTTCTGGGTGCTCGGGCTCTACGCCGGGTACGTGATGCGCCGGACCGGCTCGGCGCTGGCGGCGCTGGCCCCGGCCGGCGCGCTCCTGGCGATCGCCATGGCCCACACCGGCGCGCGGAGCACGCTCGCGCTGGCCGGCTTTCTCCTGATCGCCCTGCTGCTGGCGGCTGTCCAGACTCAGTATGCCAACGAGCGCCGCTGGGCGGACCGGGCGATGATGTACGCAGAAGACCTGCGTCTCGACTTCACCATCGCGGCCTCCTTACTGGCAGCCGGCATCATGGCGATCGCTTTCCTGGTCCCGCAATTGGAGCTGGGAACGATGATCCGTCTCTTCATCGATCGCGCCGCCGCCCCGGCGGCCGGCCTGGCCGGACCCCGCGACGACCCGGGCGAACCGTTCGGTCTGCCGCGCCCCACTCCCCCGCCGCCGTTCTTCGACCCGTACCGGGCAGGCGGGCTGCCGCGCAGCCACCTGCTGGGCGCGGGGCCGGAGCTGGCGGACGAAGTCGCCCTGACAGTCCGGGTCTTTGGCGAGCCGGTTCCCGGCGCGGGCGGCTACTACTGGCGCTCGTTGACATACGAGACCTACCACGGTGCCGGCTGGGAGACCGGCGAGATCGAATCCACCCGCTACCAGCCCGGTTATCAGGCGCCGCGACCGGTGGAGACCTTTTCCCGGCTGGTCCGCCAGGAGGTGCAGCTCGGCGCCGCCCCGGCCGGGATCGCCATCGCCGCCGGGGAGATCCAATCCGCGGACCGGGCGTTCATCGTTTCCTGGCGCGCCGCGGGTCCAGGCATCCAGGATACCTTCGGCGTTCGGATCGATTCCGACCGCTACACGGTCGACTCGAGCTACCCGTATTTCCTGGTAGCGCCGCTGCGCGCGGCCGGGACCGATTACCCGGAGTGGGTTATGGACACCTATCTCGATCTGCCGGCGTCGCTCCCGGACCGGGTGTGGGATCTGGCCGTCTCCTTAGCGGGTGGGGCGGAAAACCCGTTTGACGCGGCCCTGGCCATCGAGCAGTATCTGCGAGGTTTCGAGTACACGCTCGAACTCGGACCGCCCCCGGCCGGTCGCGATCTGGCCGATTATTTCCTGTTCGACCTCCAGCGCGGCTATTGCGATTATTTCGCTACGGCGATGGTGGTGCTGGCCCGGGCGGCCGGCCTCCCGGCCCGGCTGGCAACCGGTTACTCCACCGGCAGTTACGATCCGGAAACGGACCGCTACATCGTCTCTTCGCTCAACGCCCATTCCTGGCCCGAGCTGTATTTCCCCGGTTTCGGCTGGGTGCCGTTCGAACCCACCTCCGGCGTCGGAGCAATTGACCGGTTCACGGAAGGGGTGAGCCCGCCGCACCGTCCACCCGATCTTCCCCCGCTGCACCCGGCGGCGCCCGGTTGGCTGCGGCCGGTCGGGGTGGGCGCCGGGATCGCGGTGCTGGCGGCCGTGTCCGCCGCGGCCCTGTTTGTCGTTCGCGAGGCGGTCCGGATCCGGGGGCTGACCCCGGCCGCGTTCATTTCGGAGGCCTTCCAATGGGTGTATTCGGCTGCCCGGCATCTCGGCGCCGCGACCCGCATCCAGGCAACCCCGCTCGAGATTGCGCGTGCCCTTAACGCGCATCTGGACGACCTCCGGGACCGCAACCGCCTGATCCGTCGACTCCCACCCGCCGGCCCGGACCTGGCCCGGCTGGCGGATGCATACGTCCGCCTGCAATACGCCGGGATCACGCCGGCGGAAAACGATAAGGCCGCCTGGATCCTTTCGTTGAGGCGGCTGCGCAGGCTGGTCCTCCTTGCAAGAATCGGGGGTTCCGGGCGCGCTACTTCTTGATCCTGGCAGCGATCGTATCCATCTGCTCCGGAGCGATCTCGTGATGCAGCACGCGCTGCGGGTATGGCAATTCGATCCCGGCTGCCTTCACCGCATCGTAAATGGCAGAGTTAACCCGATCGTACATCCGCCGCGTATCGATATAGGAGTCGAGCCACCAGCGGACTCGAAAGTTCAAAGACGAGTCCCCGAATTCCAGGAACAGGACATCGACCGGTCTGTCCTCCATCACCCCATCGACCCGCCGCACGGCTTCCGAGATGACCCGGCGCGCTTCGTGGATATCCGTGCCGTAACCCAAACCGATCTGCACCTCCAGCCGGTAGTTATCGTCCGGGTAGCTGTGGTTGACGATCGGACTCTTCCCGATCACCGAATTGGGGATGATGACCATGCGGTTGTCGCGGGTCCGGATGCGCGAGCTGCGCAGCCCGATATCGGCCACGTCGCCCCAGGTGCCCAGGTCGACCAGCTCGATCCGGTCCCCGATCCGGAATGGCCGGTCGATCATGATCACGAAACCGCTGACCGTGTCCGCCAGCGCAGCCTGGGCGGCCAGGGCGATCGCCAGCGATCCGACCCCCAGCGTGGTCACCAGCGCGCTGACATTGACGGAAAAATGGCTGAGCAGGATGATCAAACCGATCACGGCCAGGGCGATCTGCGCCACCCGGCTGACGAAGGGGATCAGCTGTTCGTCCAGATCGGTTTCTGTATTCGGGGCGATCTCGGTCGAATACCATTTAAACAGGTTAACGACAAACAGCCAGACCGCCCCAAAAACGAACAGGAAGTACAGGATGTAAAAAACATCGTACAGGACGGACATCCAATCTTCCGGAAGAAAATCCAACCGCCGGATTGCGAATTCGGTCGCGATGGTGATAGCAAGCAGATAGAGTGGAGTCTTGACGGATTTCAGGATGGCATCGTCCAGGGTTGTGCGGGTCCGCTTCAGCAAGCGCCCCAGCGCCTTCCGCAGAACCAGATGCACGACCCAATTGCCGACGACGGCCGTCACGACGATGATGGCGAGGGAGTACAGGATGTCGAGCCATTGGTCGGATGTGAGGACGAAAGGGTTCATGGGGGACTCCCAATCAAATGCCTTCGAAAAAAAGACATCCAGGTGGGGCGAGGCCCCACCTGGATGTCTTTTTTTTCGAAGGCTCTTCTGCGCTTCAGGACAATTCGGGGATCTTGAGAACCATCCCCGGCTTGATCACGTTCGGGTTGTCTCCGATCGTCATCTTGTTCGCATCGTAGATCGCCATGTATTTCTCTTTGGCGGCGGACTCGTAGTACTTGAGCGCGATATCGCTAAGGGTCTCGCCCGCGGCGACGGTGTGTTCCGCTATGTGCTTCATCGCGGGTTTGAGCTGCTCCTTTTTGGGGGGCATTCCGAAGCGATTCGCAACCGGGTCGTCCATGGATTCACCTCCGTGAATTAAGGATAAGCTTAGCTTTTCTGAATTATATCAGACCACCTCGTCCGGATCGTTGTGTTTGCTGGATGATATGCGGGAGTACTCAATCGTCGTTTTGGCAAAATTGGGGTTCGAGCACCCCGCCTGGCTATGCCAGGCGGGGT
>DATKDL010000231.1:0-13840 GCA_035512695.1 Anaerolineales bacterium
CTGGACGGATTCGGCCACGGGTTTCTTCCAGTCGGGCGGCTTCACCCAGAAGAACGTTCAAGCGATCGACTTTTCCCCCGGAGGGGCACACCTGGCAGCCGTCTCGGATAACGAGGTCTGGATCCGCAACATCGCGACCGGGGTCGTCACAGCCCGGCTGGGGGGCCACACGGACCGTGTCCTCACGCTGGCCTTCACCGCTGCCGGTGGGGGCAGCTATCTGCTGGCAACCGGATCGAGAGACGACACCGCGCAGATCTGGCGGTTAAGCACCAGCATGGAGGCGGAGCATCTGGTCACCCTGGAGCACGGTAGCTGGGTATCCGCAGTCGCATTCTCGCCTGAGGGGGAGCTCCTGGCGACCGGGGGCTACGACAGCTCGATCTATCTATGGGACACGAACGGGTTCGCACTGGGTCCACCGCTGCACCGGTCGAGCCAGGACCAGATCCTGGCGCTCGATTTCTCCCCGGTAGGCGGGCTGCTGGCGGCGGGGTCGGTAAACGGCCTGCGGGTCTGGCAGCCGGAGCGCTCCGACTTTGAGCTGCCGCTGACCAGCCGGTATTTCCGCTTCCTGGGTCCCGGTCCTTTCAACCCGGCGCCGCAGTATCTGGACAACTGGTTCCACGACCGTCCGGAGATCGAACTGCAAACTTTCGGCACCCTGCCCCCGACGCTGGAGGCTGCGGGTAACGGGTTCAGGACGCTTCAGCCGGTCCCCGAGAGCATGACGCTCCAATCGGCCGGGGTGTTCAATTCCGAAACGGGGGATACGGTCGGTTTGATCCAGATCTACGTCTTCACCTCGTTTTTCGGGCCGGCCCGGCTCACGTTCCTGCAAACAAGCTGGGACCTCCGCATGGTGGACTGGCCTGTCAGCCCGGCTGCGATGCTCGTCGAGGCCCAAGTCGAAGGTCTCCCGGGGGAGATCGTTATCGGCGGCTGGGGGTTCGAGGAGGCGCTGCAGGATGGGATGACGATCCGGGATTGGGCCCACGACGCCTCCTCCCTGTCGATCCGCTGGCAGGATGATGACTGGTATTATTCCGTCTTCCTTGACATGCCTTTCGATATGGGTCTGATCATCGACTCCGAATTACGGATCGACCTCAACGGTCTGATCGACCTGATCGAAACCGGCTGGAAGCAATAACATCGCCGCCCCAATTTTCGGGTCTCAGCCTGTTTGCCGACCAAACCACCCGGACAGCACAGCATACAGCAAAACGTTGGCCCCGTTTTCACAATCGCCGTCCTCGGCGAATTCACCCGGATTGTGGCTGCCCCCGATCGATGGGATGAAGATCATCCCGGCCGGACAGACGGCCGCCATCGCCTGAGTATCGTGGCCCGCGCCGGAGACGAGGTCAACCGCCCGGAAATCGAGCGCGTCGCAGGCCGTCGAAAAGGCCTTCCGGACATCCGGCGAGCAGGGCGCCGGCGAGACGCAGCCCTGGCGGTGGGTCTGCAGTTCGAGGTCCAGGTCCGTGGCGATCGCACGGGCGAGCTGCAGAAGGTCGCGCTCGAGCGCGTCGAGCCGTTCCTGCGATTCCGCCCGGTATTCAAGGGAGAGCGAGGCGGTGGCGGGGACGATGTTGTACGCCCCGGGCAGGAATTCGGCCTGGCCGAAGTTGATGACCGCCCCGGGATAGCGCTCGATCGCGAGCGCGTGCGCCCGGACCATCAGCTGCGCGGCGCCGAGACCGGCATCGCGGCGGGCGTCCATCGCCGTCGTCCCGGCATGGTCGGCGCGGCCGCGAAAGGCGAGGGCGAACGAGCCGATCCCGACCAGGGCGGTGACGATGCCGATATCGGCACCTGTGTTGGTGAGGCGAGCTCCTTGTTCGATGTGCAGTTCGAGATAGCCGGCCAGGGTAGCCGGGTCGCGGGCGGCTGCGGGCGGATTTGCGATCCCGGCGTGGTCGAAGGCCGCCCGCAGCGCTGCCCGCCCGCCGCGCGGGTTCTCCAGGTCAGCGTCGGTCAGCGTCCCGGCCAGCGCGCGCGAACCGAGCAGCCCGACCAGGGTCCCCTCTTCATCGGTGAAATCGACGACTTCGAGATGGCAGGGCAGCCGCAGGCCGGCGGCCCGAATTGTTTCGAGCACCTCCAGCCCGGCCAGGACACCCAGTGCCCCGTCGAAGCGGCCGCCGTACGGGACCGAATCGAGGTGCGAACCGATCAGCAGGCTGGGCGCGCCATCCGGACCGCAACGCAAGCGCCCGAAATGGTTTCCGGCCGCGTCGGTGCGGAATTCCAGATTCGCGGCCAGGATCTTCTCCCGCAGCCAGCGCCGGGCTTCCAGGTGCGCATCCGACAGCGCCGGCCGGTGGACGCCGCCGTCCCCGGTCGCGCCGATCTCGGAAAGCTCGGTGAAATTTCTCAGCATGCGATCGCCGTGGATACGTAAATTATCCATTGACAGGCCTCAGTTTGAACGCGGATGGCGCGGATCATAACGGTTATGATTAGAACCTATCCGAAAATTGAGCCGCCCCCCAAATCGCCCGACCTCTGAATTTTCGGATAGGTTCTTAATCGAATTGACATGACAAACCAACAAATCTCCATGGTCGAATTATTTTACAATAACGGCGAGCGCGGCCGTCGAAAGTATGTTGCCCACCATGGCGTTGTCTACGACGTGACGGATTGCCCGAAATGGCGAACGGCCATGCACGAACAGCTCCATTGGCCCGGCCAGGATCTGACTTCCGAGCTGCCCGAGGCCCCGCACGACGAGACCGTGTTCGACCGGCCATGCGTTAAAATGGTCGGTGAGTTGGTGAAGGACGATCCGTATAATCCATTGACAAGGAGACGATAATGAACGACCGCCCGGGCTGCCTCTCCGGTTTCCTCAAACTCTTCGTGCTCGACAAAGTCCTCGATTTCCTCCAGGCTCGCTTTGGCTTCGGCCGTGGGGCCTCCTGCACCGGCGTCGGCTGCGGCCTGATCCTGCTGATCGTGGGCATCATCTTCGCCTGCTCGATCATGTTCAATACGAACTGGTTCGAACTGGGTTTTTGAATAAGCCCATTCACCTCCCCTCCGCCCGCACCCCCAGGAACAGGGGGATCTCCGCATTCGCCCGGTTGATCGCTTTCGAGCGCTCACCTTTGACGCGCTTGTACGTCGGGATCTCGAGCATCCGGGTGACCGCCAGTCCCTGCGCACCCAGACCGTTGACGTAGTCGCTCAGAGGGCGGTGAAAACTCCGGCTTACGCCGGGCTGGCCGGGATATGGTTTCAAAGGGACGGGCAGCGGGGTCAGATAGCGGTCGATCCGCCGGTATTGCAGCTTGCGGCCCTCATCCCAACCCCAACCGCTCTGGCGCGGGATCCGGTAGCAGGGATGCGTCAGCAGCGCAACGAGCCGGCCGCCGGGTTTCAGCGCCCAGGCCGCCCCGCGCAGCACCGGTTCGAGCGGATCCATATCCTGCAGGCTCAATAAAAAAACAACCGCACTGAACGATCCTGCCGCCAGCCCCGCCAGCGAATCGAGCTGCCGGGCGTCTCCCACGATGAAATCCCCCAGCTTTGCGTGCCGGCGGCGGGCCATCGCGATCAGCTTGCTCCCGGCATCGACCCCCACATACCCTGCCCCGATTTCCGCAACGTACGGCGCCAGCACCCCCTGCCCCGCTCCCACATCGAGCACCCGGTCTGACCGGTCCAATTCAAGCAATTCCATCACCGCCGGGATCGCCAGCTTCTGGTGGTGTTCGCTGCCATCCTCCCCCACCCAGCCGTCGTACCAGGCCGCCAGCGGGTCCCAGGAAGTGCGGACTTCATGGTCCGCACGTGCTTTTTTCGGCATAAATTCTCCTCGCTCCAGAGGAATCGTGAAAACAGGGTGCGGTCGGGGGCTTCGCCCCCGACCGCACCCTGTTTTCACGATTTCTCGACGACCAATTTTTAATTTGCTCGATTGCGTTATAAAATCTATAATATCCGAATTCGGGTCGATTCAGCGAATCAGCGAGTCAGCGATTCGGCAGATTGACCGACTCGCTGGTTCGTCGAATCGCTGAATCGCTGATTCGCTGAATCTTAACGGAGGAGCATGCCCGACACCATCGCAATCGAACTCCGCAGCGTGACCAAGCGGTTCCCCAACCCGTCCGGTGGCGAAGTCACCGCCGTTGACCGGGCATCGCTCGAGATCAATGATGGCGAGTTCTTTTCCCTGCTCGGCCCTTCCGGCTGCGGAAAGACAACCAGCCTGCGGATGATCGCCGGGTTCGAACTGCCGACCGAAGGGGAAATCTTCATCCATGGCAAAGAGATGGGCCAGGTACCGGCTTTCAAGCGCCCCGTCAACACCGTCTTCCAGCAATACGCTTTGTTCCCTCATATGACGATCGGCCAGAACGTCGCGTTCGGGTTGGAGATGAAAGGCATCGCAAGAGCGGAGCGGGACCGCAGGGTGCGTGAAACCCTCGAATTGGTCCAGCTGCCCGGGATGGAAAAACGCAAACCCAAGCAGCTCTCCGGGGGACAGCAGCAGCGCGTGGCGCTGGCAAGGGCCCTGGTCAACCGGCCCGAGGTGCTCCTGCTCGACGAACCGCTCGGAGCGCTCGATCTCAAACTGCGCAAGGAGATGCAGCTCGAACTCAAAACACTCCAGCGGGAAGTCGGGATCACCTTCATCTACGTCACCCACGACCAGGAAGAAGCCCTGACGATGAGCGACCGCATCGCGGTGATGAACGAAGGCCTGATCCTCCAGATCGGCGAGCCGGAGGAAATCTACGAATCCCCCCACAGCAAGTTCGTGGCGGACTTCATCGGCGAGACAAATTTCCTCGAAGGCGAGGTTGCCGGCCAGGACGGTGGAGTCGTCGATGTTCGCCTGGGTTCTGCCGGCCTCATTTATATGTCCGAGGAACGGGGCTTCTCGCCGGGACAGCGCGTCACGATTGCAGTCAGACCCGAGAAGTTGAGGCTGAATGCGCCCCTGGAAAACGGCAACAACCTGCCGGGGGTCGCCGAAGAAATCATCTACATCGGGACCGACAGCCACTACCGGATCCGGCTGCCGGATGGGCAGTTCGTGCGGGCCCGCGAGCAAAACATAAATCGAGGCTCGAAATCGATATGCGCCAGAGGGGATCATGTGACCGTCTCATTCACACGGACCGCCGCGCGAGTGCTGACAGAATGACCAGCCATCTGAACGGATACGAAAACGGCGGTTTGGGATTCGCCAAATGCTGAACGGCAGAAACCGTGCTGCGATCCGGCTCAGGCTGGCCGGTCTGCTGGGGCCAGGCGCGCTCTGGATTCTGTTATTTTTCAACCTGCCCCTGGTGATCGTCCTGTTCATCAGCTTTGTCGAGCGCGGACGCGCCGGCGGGATCCAGCTGCCCCCGGTTTTCACGGTCCATAATTACACCCTCCTCTTCAACGCGTGCGCATCCGAATTTTCGGGGCCGAAATGCAACCCGTTTCTCTATCTCGGGATTTTTGGCCACAGCGTCCGGATCGCGCTATCCGTCACTTTCTGGTGCATCCTCCTCGGCTTCCCGCTGGCTTATTTCATTTCCACCCGTAGCCCTCGCTGGCGGGATAGTTTGGTCCTGCTGGTCATCATCCCGTTCTGGACTAACTTTCTCGTCCGAACGTATGCGCTGAAGTCGGTGCTCGCCACGGAAGGGTTGGTCAACAATTTCTTGATGACCCTCAGGCTGATCGATGCACCGCTGGAATTGTTGTTTAATGAGTTCGCCGTCGTGCTCGGGCTGGTGTACGGCTACCTGCCGTTCGCCGTTTTGCCCATGTACGCCTCGATTGAAAAGTTCGACCACACCCTGATGGAAGCCGCAGCCGATCTTGGTGCCCCCCCTCGCCGGGCTTTCTGGCGAGTGATGCTGCCGATGACGCTGCCGGGAGTCGTGGCTGCACTCGTCCTCGTGTTCGTCCCGGTGGTCGGTGCGTTTATCACGCCGGATATCCTGGGCGGAGGCAAAGTCGAAATGATCGGGACGCTGATCAACCGCCAGTTCGGGGTCGCGCGCAACTGGCCGTTCGGCTCATCGATCTCCCTTCTCCTGATGGTCCTGGTTCTGATCGGCGTGATCGCATACTTTCGATCCGGCGGCGAGGACGCGCGGAGGGCGATCTAGAAATGGAAGCGGCCGGATCCGTATCGCCGAGCCCTGCCCGCCGAACGCGGAGCCGTGTCCGGCCGGCCGACCGGCTCGGGCGCGGCCTGTTGTGGTCCAACGCCGCCCTTGTCTTCGGTTTCCTCTATTTGCCCGTCCTGATCCTGATCGTTTTCTCGTTCAACGACACCCGCTCCGTCGCCGTTTTCACCGGTTTTTCGACCGAGTGGTACGTCCTCCTGGCAGCCAACCTGGCCCTGTTAGAAGCCGCACGTAACAGCCTCCTGGTCGGATTGATCGCCATGGTGGCTGCGACCGTGATCGGGACCATGACCGCCCTGGCCATGGACCGCTTCAGGTTCCGGTACCGGACCGCTTTCGAAGCCAATCTATATCTTCCGATCGTGATCCCGGAGATCGTGATGGGGATTTCCCTGCTTCTGTTCTTCAACCAGGCCCTGTTCCCTTTTCTGGAAACGGCGACCGGTTACCGGGGCAGCACCGGTTTGCACACGATCACCGTCTCGCATATTGCGTTTGATATTCCGTTCGTCTATATTATCGTCCGCGCCCGGCTGGCCGACTTCGACAAGACTCTCGAGGAAGCTGCGCAGGATCTCGGCGCAAACGAGTGGCGGACCTTCCGGCGGATCACACTGCCGCTCCTGATGCCCGGGATCATCGGGGGCGCGCTGATGGCATTCACCCTGTCATTGGACGACTATCTGATCACCGTGTTCACCAAGGGCGTCCGCGATCAGACCATGCCGCTCTACATCTACTCGCTCGTCCGCCGCGGCGTGACCCCGGAGATCAACGCCCTTTCGACCGCGCTGCTGGGCGGCTCGATCGGCCTGGTCGTCCTTTCCCTGACCGCCCAGGGCGGCGGACCGGTCTACACCCGTGCGATGTCCGTGGGTGCGTACACTGGCGCCGTGATGTTCGGATTGTTCGACCTGGCCCGGCAATGGACCGCGGGCGTTTCGGCGGCCGGTGGGATCCTGCTGGACCTGGCCTTGATCGGGACCGCAGTGTTTCTGATCCGATCGATTCGGAATTATCGTGAAGAGCTTCCCGACGCCAATCCGGCAGGTCGGGTCCTGAGCGTATTGACCGTCCTCGTGGTCACCGCAGCGATGTTCTTCTCACTGGTATTATTGATTTGAGAGTCACTCAACAAAAGGAGAGCACTATGAAGAGAACCTGGTATTTCATCATCCTGATCCTGTGCGCGATCCTCATCGCATGCCAACCGGCCGGACCTCCCGGCGGAGGTGGTGGAGGCGGCGTCGCTTCAGACCCGACCGAAGAAAGTGATGAAACCGGCGACACCAGCGACGATGGCGACAACGGCGATACCGGATCGACCGGTGGATCTTCCGGCAGCGGTGACGGCAGCGGCCGTTGTGGGGATACGTCCCAACTTGCGGAAGAAATATACATGTACAACTGGAGCGAATATATCGATCCTGAAATCATCGCCCAGTTCGAGCAGGAATGCGGTGTCCGCGTGGTCGAAACCAATTTTGACTCGAACGAAACCCTTCTTGCGACCCTCCAGGCCGGTGGCGGCGGGTACGATATCATCGTCCCTTCCGATTACATGGTACAGATCATGATCGACGAAGGCATGCTGCTGGAAATCGATTTTAGCGTGGTCACAAACATCGCCAACATGGATCCGCTGAACGTCAACCAGTACTTCGACCCAGAACAGAAATACACCGTCCCGTATTTCTGGGGAACTTCCGGGTTCGCCGTCGACACAAACGTCGTGACGGATTACACCGAATCCTGGGAGATGGTCTTCGACACCGATTCGCCCCATTGCGGGTTGATCAGCATGCTCGACGACCAGCGCGAGACCCTCGGCGCTGCCCTGATGTATCTGGGCTACTCGATCAACGATACCGACCCGGCCCACCTCGAGGAGGCCAAAAACCTGTTGATCGCACAGTCCGATTGCGTCAAGGCATATGACAGCGAAACCAACGACGACCTGATCATCTCCGGCGAAACGGTCTTTGGACATATCTGGACCGGCGACGCCATCCTGGCCGGCGATCCGGAATACGGCGGCCGAGACGGGATCGTGTACGTGATCCCGGAAGAAGGCTGCACCATCTGGCAGGATAACCTGGCCGTTCCGGTTGACTCAGAAAACCCCTACACCGCAATGGTCTTCATCAACTATCTTCAGTATCCGGAGATCGCCGCGCAGAACGCGGAATGGGTCGGCTACGCTTCCCCGAATGCCGCCGCCAAAGCGCTCATCGACCCGGACATCCTCGCCAATGAGGGGATTTACCCGACCGCCGAGGTTTCGCAACGGCTGCAGTGGATCGAAGACGTCGGCGATGCGCTCGGACTGTATGACCGCATCTGGACCGAGTTCAAAGCTGCGATCGGCAGCGGCGGGTAGGCTATAAAAGAGTACCTGTCCCCCGTCACGGCGCGCTACACCGATCTCGTCATCGAGCGCGGTGAAGGCGCTTATCTGTACGATGATCGAGGGCGCGCCTACCTGGATTTCACGACCGGGATCGGCGTGACGAACACCGGTCACGCCCATCCCGCCGTCGTGGCGGCGATCCAGGACCAGGCCGCCCGCCTCATCCACGGTCAGATCAACATCGTCTACCATCGCCCGGTGCTCGAGCTGATCGAGGCGCTGCGCAGCATCGTCCCGGACGACATCGACCGGTTCTTTTTCAGCAATTCCGGGGCTGAAGCGATCGAAGGATCGGTCAAGTTGGCGCGGGCCGCCACCGGAAGGACCAACATCATCGTCTTCCAGGGCAGCTTCCACGGCCGCACTGCCGGGGCGATGGCCCTTACCACCTCCAAGACCGTTTACCGGGCCGGCTACCAGCCGCTGCCTGCCGGTGTCTTCGTCGCGCCCTATCCCTATTCGTTCCGCTACGGTTGGCCCGATGAGCAGACGGCCGCCTGGTGCCTGGCCGAGCTCGACCACCTGCTCGAGACGCAGACCGCCCCCGGGGAGACGGCCGCAATGCTGGTTGAACCCGTGCTGGGCGAGGGCGGTTATGTCCCGCCCCCTGTGTCTTTTATGCAGGGGCTGCGCGAACGCTGCGACCGGCACGGGATCCTCTTGATCGCCGACGAAATCCAGTCCGGTTTCGGACGGACGGGGTTCTGGTTCGCCTGTGAACACTTCGGAATCCGCCCTGATGTCATCGTTGCCGCAAAAGGGATCGCCTCCGGGATGCCGCTTTCGGGAGTCTTTGCCTCCGAAGCGTTGATGGCCAAATGGGAGCCCGGTTCTCACGGCGGGACCTACGGCGGGAACGCCGTAGCCTGCGCTGCGGCGGTCGCTACGATCCGGGCGATCCGGGATGAAGGGATGCTCGCAAACGCCCGGGAGCGCGGCGTTCAGCTCATGACGGGGCTCCGACATCTCCAGGAAGACCATCCTGAGATTGCCGACGTGCGCGGGCTCGGCTTGATGATCGGGAGCGAATTCCGCACGCCCAACGGGAAACCTGACAAAGCCATGGCAAAGGCCGTCATGCATGATTGTGCGGATGCGGGATTGCTCCTGCTCACATGCGGACCGTGGGATAACACAGTCCGGTGGATCCCTCCTTTAATCGTCAGCCAGGAGCAGATCAATTCGGCGCTGGAGATCTTCTCCGGCGCCGTCCGCCAAAACACCCGCTTTAAGGAGCATGCATGATGGACTATAGACTATGGATCGGCGGAAACTGGACAGAAACCCGAGACGGTAAAATGATGTCGATCGAGAACCCCGCCACCCGGCAGCAGGTCGCGACGGTGGTGGATGCCGGGCGAGAAGACGTCGATGCGGCCGTCCAGGCCGCAAAGTCCGCCTTCTATGACGGCCGCTGGTCCGGTCTCACCCCCTCCGCTCGCAGCAATGCCCTGCTGAAATTGGCCGACCTGGTCGAGGCCCGCATCGCGGATTTCGCCAAAGCGGAGACGGCGCACACCGGTAAGCCGTACGCATTCGTCAGCCTGGGTGCGGATATGCCGTTTGCGATCGACAACATCCGTTTCTTCGCCGCCGCAGCCAGGGACGTGCACGGATCGCACGCCGGGGAATTCATGACCGGGTACACCTCGATGTTTCGGCGCGAACCGGTCGGGGTGGTCGGACAGATCGCGCCGTGGAACTATCCGTTCATGATGGCCATCTGGAAGCTGGGGCCGGCGCTGGCCGCCGGCTGCACCGTCATCCTTAAGCCCGCGCCCGGCACGCCGCTGACTTCCCTCATGCTGGCCGAGCTCGCCGCAGAAGCGGGGATCCCCGACGGGGTGGTGAACATCGTGACCGGCGGCAACGATGCCGGACAGGCGCTGGTCGAACACCCGGACGTCCGGATGGTCAGCCTGACCGGTTCGACGGAAACCGGCAAGAAGGTCATGGCAACCGCCGCGCAGACCCTGAAGCGCGTCCATCTTGAATTGGGCGGGAAAGCCCCGATCCTCGTCTTTGAAGATGCCGATCTGGACCTCCTCGCCTCCAAAGCGACGCTCGCTTCGACATACAACACGGGCCAGGACTGCACCGCGGCCACGCGAGTCTACGCGCCTGCAAGTCGCTTCGAATCGGTCAAAGAAGCCCTGGTCGAATCGATGCGGGCTGTAAAGGTCGGCGATCCGATGGACGAAAGCGTCGAGGTCGGACCGCTCATCTCGGCGCGCCAGCGCGATCGCGTGGCGGGATATGTCGACCGTGCCCGCGCCGGCGGCGCTGCCGTCCTGCTTGGTGGTGGGCCGCCGGCCGGGATGGAAGACGGATACTTTTACGCCCCAACGGTCATCACAAATGTCGACCAGGGTTCCGAAATCGTCCAGGGGGAGGTCTTTGGCCCGGTGATCACGATCCAATCCTTCACAAGCGACGAAGAAGCGGTCCGGTTCGGCAACGACGTCCAATACGGCCTGGCCGCTTCGGTCTTCACTTCCGATGTGGGGCGCGCCATGCGGGTCTCGGCCGCGCTCGAGTTTGGCACGGTTTGGGTCAACGACCATATCCCGCTCACCTCGGAGACACCGCACGGCGGTTTCAAACAGTCCGGTTTCGGAAAGGACCTGTCCGCTGAAGCGGTCGGGGATTACCAGATCACCAAGCACGTGATGATATCGCATGGTCAATTCACCGGAGAAAATTAATACCACACGTCTGCCCGATTTTGAATCCATGAGCGTCCTGGGAGCGTCGCTGATGCTGGCGTTCGTCCTCGGCCAGTTCATCGACCTCCCACCTCGAACGGTGTCCTTCGGTGTGTTCAACGTCCTGGTGGAGTTCAACTTCAACACGGAGACCCTGCTCGCGCTCCTGACCGCCGGGCTGGCGATCGCCGGAATGGCCTGGCTGATGAACGCACATCCGTCCGGAAAAGGCGCCCGTGGATTGCAGCATTGGGCGCTTCCGGGGCTCACCGCCGGGGTGCTTTCTGTAACGATCTCATCCATTCCGGCAGGTGCGTTGTGGTGGGTCGTGCTCGGTGCCGGCACGGTTTTTCTCGTATTGGTCTGGATCGCCGAGTTTATCACCGTCAACCCGGAAGACGAAAATTTCCGCCTGGCCGGAAGCGGTCTCACCGTCCTTGCGTATGCGCTCTTTCTCGTTCTTGCGATCAACCTGCGGGCCGTCGGGACCCGTTTGATCTTTCTCCTGCCGGCAGCGACGCTGCCCGTTATTGTGATATCGGCCCGCTACTTGTTCATCAAGCTCGAGGCGCAGGATCTGCTCGACGAGGGCAACCGGCGATTGACCTTCCTGGCAGCGGGAACGGTCGGCGCAGCCGCAGGGCAGTTTGCCGCCGTTTTCCATTACTTCCCGGCCAGCCCGTTGGGCTTCGGCCTCGCGCTGCTGTCGCCGATTTACGCCGCCAACGTCTTGTTCGGCAACCTGGTCGATGCCCGCCCGCCTTTGCGGACAATCGCAGAACCCTTCGTACTGCTCTGTCTGCTGTGGCTGGCGGCGATTCTGCTGGGATGAAACCGGTCCGCGTCTTTCTACGGTATACTGGATCGGAAGCCTTCTTTTTCGTCATATGGAGGTAGGGATGTCCGTCGCGATCTTTTTACTCGTCCTCGTGATCTCTTACTTGATCGGGTCGATTCCGTTCGGGCTGCTGCTCGTCAAGCTCCTCAAAGGGGAGGATATTCGCAATATTTCGAGCGGCAGAACCGGCGGGACAAACGCGATGCGGGCGGCGGGTTTTTGGGTCGGGCTCGCCACCGCGCTCCTCGACATTTTAAAAGGCGCCAGCGGGGTCTGGATCGCCGAGCTGCTGCTACCGGGGAGCACCTGGCTGAAAGTGTTCGCCCCGCTGATGGCGATCCTGGGACACAACTACTCGATCTTTCTGATCGACCGGAAAGACGGGCGGATCCGTTTCGGCGGCGGCGCGGGCGGCGCCCCCTGTGTGGGCGGGGCGATCGGCCTGTGGTGGCCAAGCCTGCTCGTCATCATCCCTCTCGGGTTCATCGTCCTTTTCGGCCTCGGCTACGCCTCCGTCGCGACCATGAGCATTGGACTGGTCTCCATGATGATCTTCCTGGTCCTGGCTGCGTTCTTCCAATTTCCCTGGGAATTTATCCTTTACGGCGTCCTCGCCGAAGCGCTGCTGTTGTGGGCGCTGCGCCCCAATATCAAACGGCTGTTGAACGGGACGGAGAGGCTGGTGGGTTGGCGCGCAAAGCGAGCGGCGCCGAGCCGTCGTTAGCCTTCTCAGTCGATCAATTCGGATCCGACCGGCAGTTCCCCGTAGGTCTTTTTATAAAGGGCGACCAGGTTGCGCTGGTGCAGGTCTTCCGCCAACCCCCCCAGCAATACCCGGCTTTTACCCGCGTCCTCCACATGGATCTCCTCGAGAAGGTCGAGCGGATATTTCCTCCTGCCGGCCAGGCGGACAGCCTTCCGAACTTCGTTCAAATAGGCCAGGTTTTCTGCGATCGTGGCCTCGATCTCCCCACGCAGGATGATGTCGCCATGCCCCGGCACGATGTTTTCGAGCCCCATTCCGTTGATCGCCTTCAAGGAGGCGATCATGTCATCGAGATCGCCGTCGACGAGATAGGGGATCGGCATCAGCACGTCACCGGAAAACAGGACGCGATCCTCCTCGATCAGGACTCCAATCCCGTCTTCGCTGTGCCCGGGCAGTGCGACGAGATTGAGCGACTTTTTACCGACCTTGAGCCCGAGCTGGCCTTTGGAAAAAGTCAGGTGCGGCAGCATGATTTTGGTTTGGCGGAACATCCCCTGGTTCTCCGCTTTCGCCTTCTCGAGCGCGGGCGGACCATATTCGGCCAGCAGCTGCCGGCAAGTTGCAGATGAGATCACCAGCGCGCCGGGAAAAAAACAGCTCCCCCACGTGTGATCGGCGTGATAGTGGGTATTGATGACATAGCGAACCGGCACCTGCAGATCCTGCTCGACGAAATCCCGCATCGCCATGGTTTCTTCCGGAAGCGCCAGTGTGTCGATGACGACCGCCCAGTTGGGTCCTTCGACGATCCCGGCCGTCACCTGGGCGTAGTTCTCGCTCTGGAATGAGTAAACGTTTTCAGAGACTCGCTCGTAATTGATCAATGCCATGCCCTCCGTTTTTTGCCAGAACGGCAAGAATAGCATAAAGGGCGCGCGCCTGTCAAGGTTTGTGCATTATTTCACATTTCATTTCACAAAACGGGCCTACCGGCGAAACGTGCGGAAAAATTGGCAAACGAGCGCGGGGGCC
>DATKDL010000232.1:0-34837 GCA_035512695.1 Anaerolineales bacterium
GTCCATCGGGATCTGGTCGATCATGTCGACCACCCGGGCCAGCAAACCGGCCTTCTCGGGCGGCAGGGTGAAGCGGGCTTCCTTCATGTGCAGGGCGAAGGCGCTGCCGTCGGCGCCCATGGATTTCATGAAGGGGAAGACCTCCGTCTCGATCGTCCGGAACATCGTTTTGGGGTCGAAATTCTTGAAGTGCGACCAGCGCAGGTTTTCCTGCGCAGGTGTGAAAATGCCGTCCTCGATTGGGCGGCCGAGGCGGTTGGCCCGGGCTTCGGCGCGGGTGTGGAGCTCGTCGAGGCGCTTGATGAACAGGAGGTAGGTCAGCTGCTCGATGACCTCGAGCGAGTTGGAGATGCCGCCGGACCAGAAGGCGTCCCAGACGCGGTCGATTTGGGATTTGATTTCGCCGGTGATCATGAGCAACCCCGTTGAGCGTCGGTGTACAAGACCGCTGAACGATTTGTAAGCCTGCGTTTTATTTTTCAGAAAGCCAATCTGACAATTGCTTCTTCACTCAATCCAATCTTTGGCCGGAAAATTGACCGATGGCGCCGAAAAGAATTGCCCCGCTTGTTTCATGCAAAAACGACCCGCAAACAGGAAAGGCTGTAGATGGCAGGCTCTTCGCCTATGTCTCGCATTGCGGAAGATAAGGAAAACGCAGCCCAGTCTTCCTTTTCCTGTTGTTCAGCCTTCATCAATAAAAATTGAATGAAATCGAACAACTCTTCCTGAAAGGAATTCGGCAGTTTTTGAACGGATTGGTAAATTTTTTCGTCCAGTATCATGGCTTTTACTCCATCCTGATTCTACACCAATTGTCGCTACTATCGCCCTGATTCGCATCGTTCGCCGATCCAACGCCTCACCGATTCATGATCAGCACCGCTCCAGTGGGACGCCTCCATGGTGATTCCACTCGGGATTGACACTCATACACATGAAGCTATAATCAGCGATTCCATGAAACTCCTCACGATCCTGGGCTTGCTGCTGCTCACCGCCTGTGCACAACCAGCACCCACCGCTTTACCGCCCTCCCCCACGCTCCCTTCAACCAAACCGCCTCCCGCCGCACAAACCACGGTCGCCGTTCAAACCCTCGCCACCCAAACGGAAACCGGCGAACCCGAGCCAACCCCGACCACCGCCGCGCCGGCTGACATTCCGCCCCAGCTGCCCGGCGGCCGGTTGCTCTTTTCGGCCCTCGCAAGTGCGGAGGTGCGCAACGCCGACCCGCTGCACCCGAGGGCCCACGAGTATTTCTGGCTGAATCTTCCGGATAGGTCCGTCGAGCCGGTTGTCCTGCTCAGCGGCGTGTATCCGATCTTCGACAAATTCGCCCTGCTTTCTCCCGACCTGCTCACCCTGGCCTTTGAACGCCAATCCTTCACCCAGGCAGGCGACAATTTGTTTGCGGAAGCCTCCAGTTCGATCATCCTCGCCAGCCCCGCGGACGATTCCGGGACCCCGATCGGCCTCCCTTTTGCGGCGGATGCGCTGCGCGGGTCATCCTGGTCCGGGGATAACCGCTTCTTTGCCTATTGGCGACACCTGGATTGGTACGGATTTGAAGACGAACATTTCATCTATATCTACGAACTTTCCACCGGGGCGCTTGACACGATCACCATTCAGGCGACCCAGCCCTGGACGGCAGCACTGTCCTCGGACAGCAGCCTGATCGCCTTTTCGGCCGTCGGGAATATCCCGAGTCTCTATTTGATCCGTGCGGATGGGACCGATCAACAGGTACTCGTCGAAGGTCTCGTCCAGGAAATCGCCTGGCATCCGGACGGCAATCGCTTGTTTTACATCGAGTCGTCTCCCGAGACCGGGGTTTTCAGCTACGACATCTCGACCGGAGCCGTCACGCTCATCACAGCCACCAGCGACTCGGCAGCCCGGCTGGACATCTCGCCGGACGGCCAACTGTTGGCCTATGATGATAAGGGGCTCCTCGTCGTCTCCCCGGACGGCGGGTCCCCGGTGAGGCTGACCGACGGCTGGACGATTGCGGAATGGGCCTGGTCACCGGACAGCGGGACCATCGCTTACATTTCCACACTGTCCGGGAGCATCAGCCTGGTGAACGTCTCGGGAGGCGGCAGCGTCACGGTCTACGATGGGGATTACGAGCCTTACCAGATGATCGGGTGGCTGCCGTGACGAGCTTGTTGTTGGCGAGATCGCCCTTAGCGAACAGGAAATCGACGACGTCCTGGATTTTGTGATCGGTTAATCAAACCACTGGCAAATTTATTATCTATTTCGACCAAAACTCAATGAACCCGGCGACGATGTGTTTCTAGAATTAGCCGTGACGGCAAATTGCAGGTACATCATCGCTTACAATATCAACAACTTCAAAGGAGTTGAAGAATTCGGCATCCAGGTTATGACGCCAAAATAGTTTTTAAGAATGGCAGGTGAAATATGAGTACACTCAGTCTACGGCTTCCCGAGTCCCTTCACAAATCTGTTCGCGAGTTTGCGGAAAGAGAGAATATTTCCATCAACCAATTGATCACCTTGGCACTGGCGGAGAAACTCTCTGCATTGGGCGCGGAAGAATATCTGGCGATCCGTGCAGAACGCGCAAGCGAGGCAAAATTTCTCAAGACAATGGCAAAGGTGGCGAAAGTCGAGCCCGCAGATCATGACCGCTTGTGAGATGCATTGAGGAAATGCACATTGGTGAAAGACGTTGTGTCAGCCGTCTTAAGAAGCCCGGCTTCTGATAAAATACCAACCCGCGCGGGTGTAGCCAAGTGGTAAGGCAGTAGCTTCCCAAGCTACCATCCACGGGTTCGAATCCCGTCACCCGCTCCTTCAGCCACCGCCTCCCGTTTGGGAGGCGGTTTCTTTTGGCGAGTCAGCGAATCGGCGAATCAGCGAGTCAGCGAATCAGCGACTCACCCATTCGCCCATTCGCCCATTCACCCATTCGCTCATTCGCCCATTCGCCGTTTCGCCCCTCCCCCCATTCCCCGCAACTCCCCAACCATCCCAAACCTAATCCAAAGGTCCTGTTATGCTAAAATGAGCTTCATTAATAAAACTCAACGCCGGCGGATTATTATTTAACCTTATCCATCCGCCGGCCGCGAGTTTTTTTCCTGGCATGATTAAAACGATGATGATATACAAATCACCCCCGTTAAGCCTTAAAATCCAACCGGAGCCCGGTATTTAATGAACGCTGGTCACACAATCCTGTACGTGGAGGATAATTTCGAGAACCGCATCCTCGTCCGGCGCATACTCACCGCCGAAGGCTTCAACGTCCTGGAAGCCGAAGACGCCCACCAGGCCCTCACCCTCCTGCAATCCCACCGTCCGGACCTGATCCTGATGGATATCAACATGCCGCACGTCGACGGCTATGACCTGACCTCGCGTATCAAAAGCCTCCCCAAAATGGCCGCCACCCCGATCATCGCCCTGACCGCCAACGTCATGAAAGGCGACCGCGAAAAATCCCTCCAGGCCGGCTGCGACGGGTACATCCAGAAACCCGTCGACGTCGACGAACTGCCCCGGCAGATCTCCCAATACCTATGATGAATTTGACGATGACCAAAACCGAAGACTCGCCCCGCTCCCCGTCCGAAAGCCTCAGCCGGGGCGCCCTGCCCCAGAACACGACCGTCCTGGTGGTCGAAGACAATGTCTCCAATTTTGTCCTGATCGCTCGCATGCTCGGGTTTATGGGCATCCATTGCGAATGGAAAACCTCCGGCTACGAAGTCGTTGAGTACGCCGACGCCCTCCCACACCTGGACCTGATCCTGATGGACATCCGCCTGCCCTACGAGGACGGCTTCGGCGCCCTGCGCAAGATCCGCGCCTCCGGCAGCCTCAAGAAGATCCCTGTCGTCGCCGTCACGGCCGAGGCGAGCTCCGAGCAGATGGGCCGAGCCCGCGAAGCCGGCTTCGACGGCTTTATCGGCAAGCCGCTCGATCCGGACCGCTTCCCGGAGCAGATCCGCCGCATCCTGACCGGCTCGCCCGTCTGGGAGGTCCAATAGGAGCCATCCGAAGATGCCGGCGATTTTGAGGCGTGCGGTGGTTGAACCACCGCACGCCCCAAAATCGCCGGCCCACTTTCCGGACGGGTTCTGAAGAGAGCCGATGATCGCAACAACCGCCGGCCGCAGCCTTTCCTCCCCCGCCGCCATCAACCGCGCCGCGCGGGCGGTGCTCGGCCTGCTGCTGGCCGAGCTGGCGCTGGTGGTCTATCTCGCCACCACGGAAACCGGCTGGCAGAGCCTGGTCCTGTTCGCCTTCACCCTCGTCTGCGCGGCCCTCACCGGCCGGATCGAGAACCGCTCCCGCCGGGGCGAGACGGTCCGGCGCGGCGACCGGATCCTGCTCGGCATCGCCTGGGCTCCCCCCGTCTTCATCGCACTGCTGGCAGCCGGTCTATGGCTCCCGCTGTCCGCCGCCCTCGTCATCTTCACGATCGCCCTCGCCAGCATCCTGTACGACCGGTCGGTCTCCTCCCGGCCGATGCTTTTCAGCCTGATCCCCGCCGCCCTGATCCCGGTGATCGACCTGCTGGCCGCACCCACTTTCCGGATCCCCACCCCCGCGCCGCTCCTGGCCCTGCTGCCCGCCCTGACCGCCTTCACGTTCGCCGCCACAATCCTGCTGGTGCTGCGGCAGTTCGCCGCCCTGTCCCTCCGGCAGAAACTGGTCGTTTCGTTCCTCTTCCTCTCGCTGGTGCCGATGGCCGGCATCCGCTACCTGTACGACCTGTCCTTTCGCCAATCGCTGACCGAATCGGCCAACCAGAGCCTGTTCTCCATCGCATCGCAGACCGCCGGCGTCATCGACGGTTTCATCGACGCCAACCGCAATTCGGTCGAGATCCAGGCCCGGCTGCCGACCTTTATCGACCTGCTCGAGACCCCCCCGGATGACCCGGTCTTCACCGATAACCTGGCCGAAGCCGCCGAGCTGATCTACAGCCTGCACGAACTCAACGCCGACTCCTTCCTGATCGGCCACACGCTGATCGACCGGGCCGGCATCGTCGTTCTGGACACGGCCGTCCCGCGCGGGCTGATCAACCCGGCCGTCGGGGAAAACCTGTTCAACGACCCGGTCTTCTTCGAACCGGCCCTGCAGGGCATCCCCTACGCCTCCCCGCTGCGCGTCCCCGGCGGGATGGAGACCGCCCGCATCACCTTTGGCCACGTCGTCGAAAACGCAGACGGCCAGCCGGTCGGGGTGTTCCTATCGCATTACAGCGCCGAGTTCCTCCAGCAGCTCCTGGTCGAGAACGAAGGCCTGGCCGGCGCAGGCTCGTACGGTGTCCTGTTCGACGAGAACGAGATCGTCCTGGCCCACGCCCGCCGGTCGGACCTGGTCTTCAGCCCCGCCGCCCCGCTGGACGTAAATTTGCGCGAAGACCTGGTCGCCCAGGGACGCCTGCCCGAGGAGGGCGGCGGCTTGACCTCGCCGGGCTTTTTCGAACTCGCTGAGAAACTGAACAACGCCGCCCGCCAGCCCTTCTTCACGATCGAAGACCCGAACGTGGTCGAGACCCCCAACCAGGTCGCCACCGCCCGGCTCAGGAACTACCCCTGGCTCGTGGCCTTCTTCCAGCCGCAGGAGGTCTTCCTCGCCCCGCTCACCGCCCAGACCTTCAACAGCCTCGTATTGGCCGGCCTGATCTCCCTGGGCGCGATCGCCGTCGCCCTGCTGGCCTCCGCCCAGCTCGCCGGCCCGATCCTGCGGCTGACCGAGGCCGCCGAGGCCGTCTCGGGTGGGGACCTGGACGTGACCGCCGAGGTCACCACCCGAGACGAGGTCGGGACGCTCGCCGTGGCCTTCAACTCGATGACCGGCCAGCTGCGCGAGATGCTGGCCGGGCTGGAGCGGATCGTGGCCGAACGCACCAGCCGCCTGGAAGCCACCAACGAGGTCGGGCGGGTCGCCTCGTCCATCCTCAACCGCGACGACCTGATCGCCAACATCGTCGACCTGATCGCGGAGAAGTTCGGCTTCTACTACGCCGCCGTTTTCCTGGTGGATGAAGACCAGACCTGGGCCGTCCTGCAGGCTGCGACCGGGGACGCCGGGGAGGAGCTCAAGGCGCGCGGCCACCGGCTCCAGATCGGGGGGCGCAGCATGGTCGGGTCCGCCATCAGCCTGCGCGAGCCCCGCATCGCCCTCGACGCCGGGGAAGAGCCCGTCCGTTTCGACAACCCGCTCCTGCCGCGCACCCGCTCGGAGATCGCCCTGCCGCTGATCGTCGGCGATTCGGTGCTCGGGGCGCTGGACGTACAGTCCACCGAACCCGGCGCCTTCGGCGAGCAGGACATCGAAACACTCCAGACCCTGGCCGGGCAGATCGCCGTCGCCCTTGAGAACGCGATCCTGTTCGAACGGATCCAGCGCTCGGCGGTCACCCAGAAGCGGATGAGCGAGTTCGCCGCCCGCATCCAGCAGGCCCAGGATGTCGACGGGATCCTGAACACCGCAGTGCGCGAGATCGCCGGGATCCTCGAAGCCTCCGAGATCACCGTCCGGCTGACCCCCGGTGATGCCTACCGGCAGCCGGAGAACGGCAGCTCGGCCAATGGGGAAGGCGGGTAGCGGATGAAACAAGTTTTCGACTGGCTGCTCCAACGGTACGAGTACGAGAACGAGGACGATCGGTCCGCAGCCCGCCTGCTGGCCAACATCGTCCTGTTTTCCATTTTCGGCGCCATCACCGTCGCCGTCGTGACGGCCTTTAACGCCGACTACATTTCCACCGTCGCACTCGGGGCTGCGGCCGCCGTGCTGGCCGGGATCCTGGTCCTGCTGCGCGGCGGGCGGCTGGCCTGGTGCCGCTGGCTGGTCCCGCTCGTGGTCTGGGTCCTGATCTCGTACGAGGTCTACGCCGTCGGAGACGGGACTCGGGAGGTCCAGATCCTGGGCTACCCGCTGGTGGTCCTGTTCGCCACGCTGCTGGCCGGGGCGCGCGGTACGTGGGTCTTCACCGGCCTGTCATCGCTTTCTTACACGGCCATCCTTTTTATCCATAAGTACGAACTGCTCCGCCCGATGGACATCGCCGAACGGCTGCTGCCGTCCGACGCCGTCATCGCCACGATCGTCCTGGTCCTGGTCGCCTATATCCAGCTGACGATCGTGAACCGCCTCTCCACCAGCCTGGTCCGGCAGCGGGCCAACGAGGCCGAGCTGCGGACAACGATCATGGCGCTCGAAGCGGTCCAGGACAGCCTGGAGGACCAGGTCCTGGAGCGGACCGCCCAGATCGCCGCCTCCGCCGAGGTCGGCCGGCTGGCCGGCGCCACGCTGGACCCCGACCAGGTCGTCCGCCGGACGGTGGATCTGATCGCCGACCGGTTCGGCCATTATTACGCCGCCATTTTCCTGGTCGACGACAGCGGGATCTGGGCCAACCTGGTCGCGGCGACCGGCGAGGCCGGGCAAACGCTGCTCGAGCGCGAGCACCGGCTCCAGATCGGCGGGCGCAGCATGGTCGGCGCAGCGATTTCCAGCCGGTCCTCGCGCATCGCCCTCGACGCCGGGGCCGAACCGGTCCGCTTTGATAACCCGCTGCTCCCCGACACCCGCTCGGAGATCGCCCTGCCCCTGTCGATCGGCGACCGCGTCCTCGGGGCGCTGGACGTGCAGTCCGTGGAAGGCAGCGCCTTCGACGCCCAGGATATCGAAGTGCTCCAGGGGATGGCCAATTCGGTCGCCGTCGCGCTGGATAACGCCCGCCTGTACCAGGAATCGCAAGGCCGGCTCGAAACCCTCAACCGCTTTTACCGGAGGGACATCCGAACTGCGCCGACCGCCCTCCGGTACCGGGATGGCCAGATCGCCATCCCGCCTCCTGAGACGCTGCCCGCGCTCGAAGGCGGACCCGATGCCGGCATGCAGGTCCGTCACCAGGGCGACGTCACCCGGGTGATCGTGCCGTTCGTCGCCGGGGGCCAGCGGATCGGGGTGATGGAACTGCAGTCCAAAACCCGCCGCTGGACCGAGGAGGAGTTGAGCATGCTCGCATCGGCCGCCAACCAGGTCTCCACCGCGCTCGAGAACGCCATCCTGGTCCAGGAAACCCAGGAAAGGGCCCGGCAGGAGCGGGTGCTGAGCGAAGGCACCGCCCGCATTCGCGAGACGCTCGATATCGAGTCGATCCTGCGGACGGCCGCAGCCGATATCCAGCGCACATTGAGCCTGGCCGAAGTGGAAGTCCGGATCGGTCTGGATAGAGACCCGGACGCCGAGAAGGGAACGTGACCCGGCCGAAAGCCTATGAATGAGATCCTGCTCTCGATCGTCTACACCGTCGCTTTCCTGATCCAGATCATCCCGGCGATCTACGCCTTGATCGCGGACCGGCGCGCCGCCGCGAACGTCGCCGTCGCGCTGCTGTTCACCGTCTTCGCCATTAACAGCCTGGCCAACAGCGCCCTGGTCGGGATCTTTTCGCTCGACAAGGCCATGCCCTGGATCGTCGTCCTGGTCTCGACGACGTTCATGATCGGCCCGGCCGTTTACCTCGCCGCCGTCGCCACGCTGCGGCCGGCCTGGCTGCGGCACAGGTGGCTGTACTACCCCGTCTATCTCCTGTTGCTGTTCCCCGCCCTGCTCGTCCTGGCCGATGTGATCGGGATCTCCGGGATGATCGGGCGCGGCCCGTTCGTTTTCATCCCCCCGTCACCGGAGACCTACATCGGCGGCGCGCCGGCCCTCGGGCAGGTGACCGCCGGGAGGCTCGGGGAGATCCTGCGGACCGTCCAGACCGTCTTCCCGGCGCTGGCCCTCATCTGCCCGATGATCGTGGTCGGGATCGTAGACCGGCGGGCCGATCCGGAAACGAGCCGGCTCGCCTGGGTCCTGGGCGCGGCGACCCTGGTCGCCGGAGCCAGCCAGGTCTTCCTGTCGGCCTCGCTCCCGCTCAGCCTGACGACGATTATCGCTAACTCAGCCTACATCCTCGCTTTCACCTATGGCGCCTTCAGCCAACCCGCCCGCTCCTGGAGCCTGGATGCGGTCCGGCGTTCACTCGGCAACTGGCCGGTTTTCGCAAAACTGATCCTGGTCCTGATCACCGTTTTCATTCCGTCGATCCTCGTCATCACCAGCGTCTCCGGGTCGATCGTCCGCCGGAGCATGACCGCCCAGATCGGGACGAGCTTCAACGCCCTGGCGCGCCTGGAAGCCCGCGGGATCGCGGATGCCCTGCGCACGCAGGTCGAGGAACTCACCGCGCTCAGCCGCTCCCCCGTGCTCCTGTCCACCCTCAACCAGCGCAACCAGCAGACCAGCGACCTGGACGAAGCGGCGCTGCGGGCATGGCTCGACGGCGAAGAGCTCGAATGGGTCTTGAGCGATCTGACCATGGCGGAGCAGATCCCGGCCGATTTCACCTCCTCACTCAGCATCCTGACCGATTTCCAGCGCCGGTCGCGGGGCTACACGTTCCTGCAGCTCACCGATCGAAACGGCGGCCTGATCTCGGCGACCGCCACACCAGCTCATTTCGATTTTTCCAACGCCGGCTGGTGGCGGTCCGCCCACGCGGGTGGGACGGGTGCGGTCCATGTCAGCGTCCCCCTGCGCGACCCGGCGACCGCGAGCCGTTACGTCCAGATCGCCATGCCGATCTTCGCCAATGACGGCACCACCGTCGTCGGGGTGCTGATGGGGCATTTCTCCCTGGACGACCTGATCGCCAGCCTGGCGGCCGCCCAGGTCGGTATCGCCGGTCGGACGCACCTCTTCAGCCCAAACGGCGTCCTGATCACCATCAGCCCGCAGCCCGCGCCGGCGCCCGGCCTGGACGCAGCCGACCAGCAGATCGCTCTCGATTGGGGAGACCTGCTCGCCTCCCCCACCCCGTGGCGCATCCTGGCGTATGACCGTGTCAGCAGCATCGTCTCCTGGACGACCGTCGGGGACGCCCTGCCGGACAGCCCGGTCGAGACGATCCAATGGCGCATCACCATCTACCAGCCCATCTCGGAGGCGCTGGCAGGCATCACCGCCGCGCAGGAGGCCTCCTTCGTCACCGCCCTGCTGACCGCCGTCGTCGCGATGGCTTTTTCCTGGCTGTTCGCCGGGTTTATCACCCAGCCGATCTCCTCGCTGACCGCCGTGGCCGAGCGCGTGCTCGACGGCGACCTCGATGTCCGGGCCGAAGTGACCGGCTCCGACGAGGTCGGCGTGCTGGCTTCGACCTTCAACACCATGACCGGCCGGTTGCGCGACCTGGTCGCCAACCTGGAATCCCAGGTGCGCGCCCGCACAGCCGACCTCGAGAGCCAGACCCGTAAGCTGCAGGCGGCCAGCCAGGTCGGGCAGGGCGTCATTTCGATCCTGGACCCGGACGAGCTGATGCGCACCAGCGTGGACGTGATCCGCGAGCGTTTCGGTCTTTATTACGTCGGCATGTTCCTGAATGACGAAGAGGGCGAGTGGGCCGTCCTGCAGGCCGGCACCGGCCAGGCCGGGAGGCAGCTGCTGTCCCGCGGGCACCGCATCCGAGTCGGCGAAGGTATGGTCGGGTGGAGCATCCGAAACGGGCGCGCCCGCGCCGCAAGCGAAACCGCCGCCGATATCGTCCGCCTGACCAACCCCGAACTCCCCGACACCCGCTCGGAAGCCGCCATCCCCCTGCGAGCCCGCGGCCAGACGATCGGGGCCCTGACCATCCAGAGCACCCGCACGGACGAGTTCGACCCGACCACGGTCGGCATCCTCCAATCCCTGGCCGACCAGCTCGGGATCGCGATCGATAACGCCAACCTGCTCAAACAGAACCAGGCCGCCCTGCAGGAAAGCCGCCAGGCGCTCGAGACCGTGCGCCGAACCTACCAGCAGGTCACGCGCGAGGCCTGGAACGAAACGATCCTACAGCAGCGCTGGGACCTCGTGGCGACCCCGGAGGGGGTGTCCGCGATGAACGGACCCGCAGAAGCGCCTTCATCCGCGGACGGGACGATCCCGCTGGACGTCCCGATCAAGGTCCGCGATATCACCGTCGGCACGATCCGGCTGCGCAAGCCGGCCGAATCCGGGGAATGGACCGCAGCCGAGAAGGGCTACCTGGCCGCCTACGTCAACCAGCTCGGCTCGGCGCTCGACAGCGCCCGGCTGTTCCGGGAGATCCAGGAGCGGTCGGTCCAGCTGCAGACCTCTTCGGAGGTCGGCCAGGCGGCCAACGCCGTGCTCCAGCTCGACGTGCTGCTCCCGATGGCGGTCGACCTGATCGGCGAGCGCTTCCACCTCTACTACACCGGTATTTTCCTGGTCGAAAAGGATGAGGCCGGCGATGAATGGGCCGTCCTGCGAGCCGGGTCCGGCGAGGCCGGGCGGGTGCAGATCGAGGCCGGCCACCGGCTGCAGGTCGGCGGGCAGTCGATGATCGGGCAGGCGGTCGCCGCCCGGGAGCCCCGCATCGCCATGGATGTCGGCCGGGAGGCCGTCCGCTTCGAGAACCCGCTGCTGCCGGACACCCGCACCGAGATGGCGCTTCCGCTGATCGCCGGCGGCGAAGCGATCGGGGCGATCACGATCCAGTCGGACCGGCAGGCCGCCTTCAGCGCCGATGAGATCACCGTTTTCCAGACCATGGCCAACCAGCTCGGCACCGCCATCCAGAACGCCCGGCTCTTCGAGCAGTCCCGGATCGCCACCGAGACGGCCCAGGAGCAGCGCCGCATCGCCGATTCGCTGCTCAAGGCCGCCGGCCGGTTCACCCGGACGCCCGAACGGGAGGATATCCTGCGCATCATCGTCGAGGAGATCGACGAGCAGATCCGGCCGGACCAGATCAACGTCTTCGAATGGCTCCCCGACCGGTCCGTCTTCGGCCTGTTCCACCGCCACACCCCGGGCGACCCGGAAGACGATTACGCCGTCGGCGACCTGGTCACCCCCGAGGAGCGGCCGGACCTCTGGCAGGTCTTCTCCGAAATCCGGTCGGACTACAACCCCGAGCGCCGGGAAGACGGCTTCGTCCACGAGCGCTATGCGGCTCCGCTGCTCCAGGCGAACGAGTCGATCGGCGTGGTCGAGACCTTCCACACCGCCCGCGATGCGCACATCCGACCGGAAGACCAGGCGGTCATCAACGGCGTCCTCCAGCAGGCCGCGGTCGCATTCCGCAGCGCCGCCGCCTTCCGGGATACGCAGGAAGCGTTGGCCCGGACCGAGGCCCTGTACCGCGTCGGGCAGGCCTCGATCGGGATGGGCAGCCTGCCGGAGCTGCTGGAATCCGTCGTCGAAACGATCGCCGAGACGCTCCCGGCCGAGCGCGTCTCCATCACCGCCATGCATCACGAGACCGAAACCGTGACCCATTTCGTCCAGTCCGGGCGCAGCGCGGCCGGCTCGCCGCCTTCGTATCGGCGCCTGATGCGCGGGCTCACCGGCTGGGTCATCCGCGAGCAGAAACCGGCCCTCTCGCCCAAAGGCGCAAGGGACCCGCGCGACTCGGCCGTGATGGAGAGCGACGAACTGAATGACGGGCCGCACAGCCGGCTGGTCGTCCCCCTGGTCGTCCGCGGCGTCGTGCTCGGTACGATCACCGCCGTCAACGGCCCCGCGATGCCCGATTTCAACGATGAGGACGCCGAACTGCTCCAGGCCATGGCGACCCAGACCGCCGTCGCGATCCAGAACTCCGAACTGCTCGCCGAAACGAGGAAGACGGCCGACAACGAACGGCTGTTGAATGAGATCGGCTCCCAGCTGATCCAGTCGCTGGATTTCGAGACCATCCTGAAAACGGCGGTGGAAGAGATCGGCCAGCTGCCGAATATCAGCGGCGTGACTCTCACCGTGGGTGAGAGCGAATTCGCCAACGGAGATGAGACCGGCTGAACCCCGGTCCCCTGGAGCCCCCCGTGCACGAGACCCTGGTCCAACAACTCATCCGGCATTTCGGATCGCTCGATAAGGTCCCCGAGACGTTGAAACCGTTCCTGGAGGAGATCAGCCGGACCTATGCGGACGTACCGGCGCGTAAGAAAACGCCGATCACGATCCCATCCGGGAGCCGGCCGTCCGCCCAGGTGAAGTTTTCCAGGCCCGCAGACCCCGAGAAGACCGGCAACGGCCAGCCGTCGGACGGCGTCGCCATCCCGATCCAGCTGCGCGGCCGGACACTCGGCGCGCTCAACCTGCAGTTCGACGACCGCGAGAAAGCCCGCGAAACCGCCCCGCTGATCGAACAGCTCACCGGCCGCCTGGCGCTGGCGATGGACAACGCCCGCCTGTTCTCCGATACCCAGGTCTCCCTCGCGCGCACGAACGCCCTGCTCGAGGTCAGCCGGGCGGCCATCGCCTTCGAATCCGGCGACGCCCTGCTCCGCCGGACGGCCGAGATCGCCGCCGGCGCGCTCGAGGCCGAGACGGCCGAGATCTACCTGTTCGACCCGGCGCAGGCTCGGATCAGCGGGGCGGCTGCCGCAGGCGCCGGCATCGGGGCGGGCCGCGCCGCACCGACCTTCGCCGCCCTGTCGGCCGGACCGTTCGGCCCGGTCATCCGGAAAGGCGAACCACAGGTCGGCGTGCGGACCCCGGGGGGCGCGGCCGGCAGCGGGGCCTTTGTGGCCGTACCGCTGCGCGCCCGCGGCACGGTAAGCGGTCTGATCGCCGTCTCCCGAACGCCGGACCAGCCCAATTTCACCGCCGCCGATGCCGACCTGGTCGCCGCCATGGCCAACCAGGTCGCAACCGCCCTCGAAAACGCCCGCCTGGTCGAAGAGCAGCAGCGCCGGCTCCAGGAGATGACGACGCTCTTCGAAGGTAGCCGGACCTTTGCAGCCGCCCCGACCGACCTGGTCGAGGCGGCCCGGACGATCTGCACTTATTTTCTTGAGACCACCGGGGCGGATAACGCCGCCGTCGGGATACATCTCCCGGAAGAGGATTACGTCAACTTCATCGTCGACGTCCGCCGGGAGGACGGGGATCTGACCGTGAACCCGGAACCGACGATCTGGAACTACCCGCTGGCCGATTATCCCTTCACCCGGCGCGTGATGGAGAGCCGGCAGGCCGCTGCGGTTTCGCTCGGCGACGAGGAGATCGACCCCGCCGAGAAGCAGTTCCTGGTCGACAACGACGTCAAAACCCTCCTGATCCTCCCGCTGGCCTCCAAGGGCCAGAGCATCGGCGTTATCGAAATCGAATACACTCGCGAAGCGACCCCCGTCACGCACGAGCAGCTCGATTACTACAACACCCTGGCCAACCAGGCCGCGTCTACCCTGGACAACCTCCAGCTCCTGCAGGTCCAGGCCCAGCGCGCCGTCGAGCTCCAGACCGCGGCGGAGGTTTCCCAGGCCGCTTCTTCGATCCTGGACCCCGAGGTCCTGCTCCCCCAGACCGTCGAGCTGATCCGGGACCGGTTCGGTCTGTACTACGCCGGTATCTTCCTGGTCGACGAATTGGGCGAGTGGGCCGTTTTGCGGGCCGGGTCGGGCGAGGCCGGTCGGCAGCAGATCGAGGCCGGGCACCGGTTGGAGGTCGGCGGGCAGTCGATGATCGGACGCTGCGTCGCGACCGGCGAGCCGCAGATCGCCCTGAACGTCGGCCAGGAGGCCGACCGCTTCCTTAACCCGGTCCTACCGGACACGCGCTCGGAAATGGCCCTGCCGCTGGTCTCGCGCGGCCGGCGGTTGGGCGCCATGACGATCCAGAGCACCGCCCCGGCCGCCTTCACCGACGAGAACATCACCACCCTGCGGACGATGGCGGACCAGCTCGCCAACGCGATCGAGAACGCCCGCCTGTTTGCCCAGGCGCAGCTCCAGAACGTCGAGATGGACACCCTTAACGAGATGGGCCGCGCCCTCACCGCCCACCTCGACCGCCGGGCGATCGCCGAGCAGATCCACATCTACACCGACCATCTGATGCGCTTCGACAGCTTCCTCCTGGCTTTCTACGACGAAGCCGGAGAGCAGATGGAATTCCCGCTGGTCGTCGAGGACGGGCAGCCGCTGTCGATCCCGACCCAGCCGGTCGGGAACGGGCTGGTCGCCTATGTCATCCGCAGCCGGGAGCCCCTGCTGATCCCGGAGGACCTCGAGGGCACGGCCGAAAAGCTGGGGATCACGTACACGACCGTCGGGCAGAAGACGGAGGCCTGGCTGGGCGTCCCGATGTTTATCGGCGACCAGGTCCTGGGCGTGATCTCGGTCCAGAACTCGACCACTCCCCGCATCTACAACGAGCGGCACCGCGACCTGCTCATCTCGATCGCCAACCAGGCCTCCAATGCCCTGCAGATCGCCGCCCTGTTCGAAGAGGCGCAGCAGCAGGCCGGCGAGCTGGCCGTGCTGAACGAGATGAGCCGCGCCCTCTCGATCCAGCTGGATGTCGACCAGGTTGTCGAGAGCACTTACACCTTTGCGACCCGGTTGCTTGGCACCCCCAACCTGTTCATCGCCCTGTACGACGAGGAGACCCGCCGGATCGATTTCAAACTCGCCGTCACGGACGAGAAAAAACGCATCGATGTCCCCTCCCGCACCCTGGGGACCGGGTTGACCGATTATGTGATCCAATCCCGCACCCCGCTGCTTTTCGTCGAGGACGCCGAGCAGGAGATCGAGCGGATGGGGCTGGAAGGCATTACGATCGGCGACCCGCCGAAATCCTGGCTGGCCGTCCCGGTCACGTTGGGCGAGGCCGTCATCGGGGTGATCGGCACCCAGAGCGTGACCACCCCGCGTAAGTTCAACGAACGACACCGCGATCTGCTGGTCTCGATCGCCGGCCAGGTCGCCATCTCGCTGCAAAACGCCAACCTGTTCGGCCGGGCGCAGCAGCAGTCGGAGGACCTGGCGCAGCTGAACGAGCTCAGCCGCGCGCTGGCCACCCGGCTGGATTTCGACGGGATCGTCGACGAGATCTACCAATCCACCTCTCGCCTGATCGGCACCCGGGATATTTTCATCGTCCTGTATGATGACGAGGTCCAGGAGATCACCTTCCCCTACGTCGTCGACGACGGCGAGCGGATCGAGGTGCCCGCCCGCACCCTCGGGGACGGTCTGACCGACCACGTGATCCGCACCCGGGCTCCGCTTGTCATCCGCGAGAACGCCTCCGCAAGGCTCGCCGAACTGGGCGTCGAGACCGTCCTGATCGGAGAGGAGCCCGAATCCTGGCTCGGCATCCCGATCGTCCTGGGCGACCGGGCGCTGGGGATGATCGGCTCGCAGAGCGTCCAGGCGCCGCACCGCTACAGCTCCCGGGAGGTCGACCTGGTCACCTCGATCGCCGGCCAGGCCGCCATCACCCTTCAGAACGCCAGCCTGTTTGAACAGGCGCAGCGGCAGAATGCGGAGCTGGCCGTCCTGAACGAGATGAGCCGCGATCTGGCCACCCTGGTCGACGAAGACGAGATCGTCGAGACGGTCTACCGCCACACCGGCCGGCTGCTGGACGCCAGCAATTTCTATATCGCCTTTTTCAACGAGCGGACCGGGATGCTGACCTTCCCGCTCGCCACCATCGGGAGCGATGGGGAGCGGATCGAGCTCGACCCGCGCCCGCTCGCCGGCGGTCTGACAGACTACATCATCCGCAACCGGACCCCGCTGCTGTTCAAACGCTACGACCCGGGGGATTACACCGACCTCGGGATCGAGCTGATGACCTTCGGCGACGACAAGCCGGCAGAATCCTGGCTGGGCGTCCCGATGGTCGCCGGTGGGCGGACCTTCGGTGTCATTTCGGTCCAGTCCACCGAAGCCCCGGGAGTGTACAACGAGCGCCACCGCGACCTGCTGACCGTCATCGCCAACCAGGCCGTCACCGCGATCCAGAACGCCCGGCTGTTCGGACAGACCGAACGCCAGAACCGCGACCTGGCGGTGCTCAACGAGATGAGCCGGGTCCTGAGCTCGACGCTGAGCGTCGACGAAGTGGTCGTCCACGTCTACGATTTCGCCTCGCGCGTCCTCGACACCACCATCTTCCACATGGTGCTCTACGACGAAGCCGCGGAGATGATCCACTACCCGCTGGTCATCAACCATGGCGAGCGGGTGGCCGTCCGGTCCCGCCCATACGGGAACCGGGGCCTGACGGAGTACGTGATCGACAGCAACCAGGCCATCCTGTTCGAGAAGGACGTCCCGGATCAGATCGAAAAACTCGGTCTGGAGACCGTCTTCCTGGGCGACGAGGAGGTCCCGCTGTGCTGGATGGGCGTCCCGATGACGATCGGCGCCCATGTGATCGGGACGCTCTCGATGCAGAGCACGACGATCCCGTTCCTGTTTGGCGAATACGAGCGCGACCTGCTCAGCTCGATCGCCGGGCAGACCGCCATCGCCATCCAGAACGCCCGGCTGTTCGAGGAGACCCAGCGGCGCGCCTCCCAGCTCCAGACGGCAGCCGAGGTCGCCCGGGACGCCTCGGAATCGCTCAACCTGGACGAACTGCTGCCCCGGGCGGTCGACCTGATCCGCGACCGGTTCGGTTTCTATCACGCGTCGATTTTCCTTCTTGACGAATCCCGCGAGAACGCCTACGTGCGGGCCTCGACCGGCGCTGCCGGCCGCGAGCTGATCGCCCGCCGGCACATGCTCCCCATCGGCTCGCAATCGATCATCGGCTCCGTCACCCACACCGGTGAAGCCCTGGTCGTCAACGACGTGACCCGGGACGTCATCCACCGCCCCAACCCGCTCCTGCCGGAGACGCGGGCCGAGGTGGGCATCCCGCTCAAGATCGGCGACCGGGTCATCGGGGCCCTCGACGTGCAGTCCACCGAGACCGAGGCCTTCTCCCCTGAAGACGTCGCCGTGCTCCAGACCCTTTCCGACCAGATCGCCGTCGCCGTCGACAACTCGCGCACCTTCGAGCTGGCCCAGGAGGCCTTCCGCGAAGCCCGCGAGCGCGCCCACGCGATGACGACCCTGTACGGCGTCAGCCGGGAGCTGTCCTCCTCCGCCCTGGAAGTCCGCGAGATCGCCGAGACGGCGATCCGGACGATTTCGGAATTTTTCGGGGAGAGCGTCACCTGCTCGATCAGCCTCCACGACGACGAGACCGGGAAGATGCGGGTCGTCGCCGACCAGGCGATCGAGGACGGCCGGCGCACTTTCGTCGAAGACCCGGCCGCCTGGGACTTTGCATTGGAGGACTATCCGGCCACCCAGCGGGTTTTAGACCGGATGCAGCCGGCCGTGTTCCGCCTCGACGACCCGGATCTGGATCCGGATGAACGTAGCTATATGGAGAAGGTCGAGGCTTTTTCCCTCGTCATCATCCCGTTGATCATCAAAGGTATCGCCCGGGGCGTGCTCGAAATCGAAAGCCACGACGGAGACTTCCACTTCACTCCCGAGCAGATCGAGCTGGCGACCGCCATGGCCAGCCAGACCGCCGCCGCCCTCGACAACGCCCTGCTGTACGCCGAACAGCTCCAGACCGCCGAGAAGCTGCGCGAGCTCGACCAGCTCAAGAACCTCTTCCTGGCCAACATGAGCCACGAACTGCGCACCCCGCTCAACTCGATCATCGGCTTTTCGCGTGTCATCCTGAAAGGGATCGACGGCCCGATCACCGACCAGCAGCAGCAGGACCTCACCGCCATCTACAACGCCGGGCAGCACCTGCTCGGCCTGATCAACGACATCCTGGACCTCTCCCGCATCGAGGCCGGCAAGATGGAGCTGAACTTCGAAGACCTCGAAATCGACGCGATCATTAACAGCGTGATGGCGACGGCGCGCGGCCTGGTCAAGGAAAAGCGGATCAGCCTCGAGGCGCAGGTCCAACCGGACCTGCCCACCATCTACGCCGATGCGACCCGTATCCGCCAGATCCTGCTCAACCTGCTGCAGAACTCGACCAAGTTCACCGAGCAGGGCTACATCCGGGTGCGGGCCGAACTGGAGACCAACCGGCACGGGATCCAGTTCGTCCGGGTCAGCGTCGAGGACACGGGCATCGGGATCGCCCCCGAGCACCAGCAGATGCTGTTCGAACCGTTCACCCAGATCGACTCGTCCACCACGCGCAGCGTCGGCGGGACCGGCCTCGGGCTGTCGATCAGCCGCAACCTGATCGACCTGCACGGCGGAGATATCGGCGTGGAGAGCGCCGAGGGCGAAGGCAGCACCTTCTGGTTCACCCTGCCGGTCCGCCAGGCGGCCCGCCCGGTCGATTCGGATGAGGACCGGCGCATCGTCCTCGCCATCGACGACGACGCCCGCGTCCTGCAGCTCTACGAGCGCTATCTCGAAAGCCACAACTACCAGATCATCGGCCTGCAGGACCCGTCCCAGGCCGTCGAGCAGGCCAGGATCCTCCGGCCGTTCGCCATCACCCTGGACGTGATGATGCCGAGCCGCAACGGCTGGCAGGTCATCCAGGACCTCAAGGCGGATGAAGAGACCCGCCAGATCCCCGTCATCTTCTGCACGATTATCGAGGACGAGGCGCGCGGCTTCAGCCTCGGCGCCAACGATTATTTGCTCAAGCCGATCCTCGAAGAGGACCTGATCAACGCCCTCACCCGGCTGGAGGTCTCCCACCCGATCCACAGGGTCCTCGTCGTCGACGACGACCCGGACGTCCTGCGCCTGGTCGAGCGGATCCTCAAACCGGCGGGCGCTTACGAGATCATCCTGGCCAGGGGCGGCCGCCAGGGCCTGGTCTCGCTGAAAGAGGACAAACCCGACGTCGTCCTGCTCGACCTGCTGATGGACGACCTGGACGGGTTCAAGGTCCTCGAAATGATGCAGACCGACGAAGAGCTCAAAGAGATCCCCGTCATCGTCGTGACCGGTCACGAGATGGATGACGCCCAACACGAAACGATCGCATCCTACGCGTACAACCTGGTCCGCAAAGGGAACCTCAAAGGCGATATCCTGATCAACAAGATCGACGGTCTCCTGAAAGCCCGGAACAAACCCGGGATATGACGAAATCCATCCACGTCGTTTGCCGCGACTGCAGCCACCAGACCGACTTCACCCTGACGGGGACGACCTGTCCCAACTGCGGGAGCGAATGGCGGGAAGCCCGGTACGACTACCGGGAGATCGCCGGCCGGTTCCTCGAGGCCGTCGCGGGCCGGGATTTCAACCTCTGGCGCTACGAGGAGCTGCTCCCGATCCGGACGCCCATGGCCGATCTGACCCTGGGCTCCGGCGGCACCCCGCTGCTGCGCGCCGCCAACCTGGGGATGATGCTGGGGAACCAGCACATCTATATCAAGGACGAGCGCCAGGGCCCGACCGGATCCTTCAAGGATCGGCAGGCCGCCCTGACGATCGCGGCGCTCAAGGAAGCGGGGGTCACCGAACTCGTCGTCGCCTCGACCGGCAACGTCGCCATCGCCTATTCCGCCCTGGCCGCGCGTTCCGGGATCAAGTGCTGGGCGTTCCTGAACAGCCAGGTCCCGGCCGAGAAGATGCGCGAGGTAGCCCTGTACGGCACGCAGGTCATCAAGGTCACCGGCACGTACGACCAGGCCAAGCAGGTGGCGGCGGAGTTCGCGGCGCAGCGCGGGTTCTACCTGGACCGCGGCACCCGCTCGATCCCGTCGGTCGAGGCGATGAAGACGATCGCCTTCGAAGCGGCCGAGCAGCTCGCCCGGGTCCTGGGGCCCCGGACAGAAAACGGATCGTCCGACCCGCCGCTGCGGGCGCCAGACTGGTACGTCCAGGCCGTCAGCGGCGGGCTGGGGCCGGTGGGAGTCATCAAGGGGTTCGATGAGCTGCTGGCGATGGGCCTGATCGACCGGGTCCCGAAAATCGCCATCCTGCAGACCGAGGGCTGTTCGCCGATGGTCCGGGCCTGGAAACAGGGCAGCCGGACGGCGGAACCGGTCCCTTCTCCGAATTCGATCATTTCGACCCTGGCGACCGGCGATCCGGGCCGGGCCTACACGCTGATCTACGATGCGATGGAGCGGGGGAGCGGGGGGGTGTTCGAGAGCGTAACGGATGAGGAGGCTTTCCGGGCGCTGCACGTCACGGCCAAGATGGAGGGGCTTTCGACAGAGCTGGCGACCGGGGTCGGGTTTGCGGGGCTGATCAAGCTGGTCCGGGCGGGCGTCATCCGTCCGGATGAGGTCGTCCTGGTCAACTGCACCGGGCACACGATGCCGGTCGAGCCGGCCGTGCTCGGGGCCAATTGGGCGCACTCGGTCGAGTTCACGGCGCGGCCGGACGCCGGACTGCGCGAAGAGGGGCTGCTTTCGGCGCTGCGCGGGGTGACCCAGGACCGCTTCCCCCACATCCTGGTCGCCGACGACACGCCGGAAGCGCGCCGGCTGATCGTCCGCATCCTGCAATCCCAGGGCAATTTCACCATCTCGGAAGCCGAGAACGGCCGGGTGGCGCTCGAGATCGCCCGGAAGGACCCGCCCGACCTCGTCATCCTGGACCTGATGATGCCCGAGATGGACGGGTTCACCGTGCTGGACCGGTTCAAAGACATCCCCTCGCTGGCTGAGGTCCCGGTCATCGTCGTCACGGCCAAGGAGCTGACCGTCCGTGAGAAGGCCCGGCTGGCGGGGCGGATCAAATCGCTGATGCAGAAAGGCAGCTTTATGGACGACGATCTGTTCGAAGAGATCCGCCAGCTGGTGGAATGATGCATGACCGGGAAGGCCGTCCGATCGTGATTAAACGGCGCACCGGCATCGGGGCCGCCCTGGCCTCCGCTCTCTTCCTGGGTCTCTCCCCGATCTTCGGACGGCAGGCCATCCTGGCGGGCCTGTCCCCCTGGGCGGTGGTGGCCGTCCGCACCGTGCTGGCTGCCCTGATCGTTTTCACCGCCATCGCCGTGACCCGGCGGGGATACCTTTATATCTACCCGGCCGGGCTGCTGGGCTGCCTGCTGGCGGGCGGGATCAACGGACTGGGATCGCTGCTCTTTTACGGCTCGCTGGCCCGGATCAACGCCAGCGTCGGGCAGCTGCTCAATTCGACCTACCCCATTTTCGTCGCCCTGTGGCTGACGCTCGATAGGCAGCCCCCCACCCGGCTGACCGTGGCGCGGCTGCTGCTCTCGCTGCCGGCGATCTACCTGCTCACCCAAACCGACGGCGCGGGTCTCGACCTGGTTGGGGTGGCGATGATGCTCGGCGCGGCCGCGCTGTACGCCCTGCACCTCCCGATCAACCAGCGCGTGCTCTACGAGATGCCGGCCCAGACCGTGACGCTCTACACCCTGGTCGCCATGAGCCTGGTCGTCGTCCCGGCCTATTTCCTGATCCCGGGCGCCGAACACCCGCCACCGGCCGGCCACGGCGGATGGTGGCCCGTGCTGGGGCTGACCCTGGTGACCCTGTTTTCCCGGTTGACCCTGTTCACAGGGGTCAAGCACCTGGGGGGCATGCAGACCGCCTTGCTCGGCCTGTTCGAACTGATCGTGACCGTCGCGATCGCCAACCTCTGGCTGGGGGAACGGCTGACCCAGACGCAGTGGATCGGGGCGGGCATCCTGATGGCCGTCGTCCTGCTGGTGGCCTTCGAGCGCGGCGGCCCGGGCCGGCTGCGCCCGGGCGGGTGGCTGCGGTGGCTCACCCCGCCGACGCCGGAGATCGATCTGTCGCAGACGCGGTGATAAGGATAAAAAAAAACAGGGGGATGGCGGGTGGGTTTAACTCGCCCGTCGTCCCCCTGTTTTTTTATTCCTTATCAAACACATACCCCGTCCCCCTCACATTCGAAATCCATTCCTTCCCGTCCGGAAACTCCGCCAGCTTCCGCCGCAGGCGGCTGACCAGTGGGCGCAGGATCTCGGGGGCCTCGTAGTCGGTCGTCTTGTAGCCCTGCACCAGCAGGACCAGCTCCTTGTGGCTCATCACCCGGCCGCGGTTCTCGAGCAGGACCTTCATCAGCTTCCCTTCCGTCGGGGTGAAGGTGACCTTGGTCTCCCCTTTCCAGATCTCCCGCCGCTCCAGGTCGACCATCACGCCGTCCCCGAGCGTCACCACCGGGCTGACCGCGGCCGTTTCCTTCTCGAGCCCCTCGACGTCCTTGAGCTGCCGCAGCGAGGCTTCCATCTGTTCGATCAGCCGGCGGCGGCGGTCCGCATCGGCCCGCTCGGTCATTGCCCGGTTGACGCTGGACAGGATCTGCCCCGGCGAGGCCGGTTTGAGCAGATAGTCGTGCGCGCCCAGTCGGACGGCCTCGATCGCCGATTCGAGCGAGCCGTGGGCGGTCAGCAGGATGATCTTGCAGTCCGGGTTGTGCCGGGCCGACGTCTTCAGGACCTCCACCCCATCGATCCCGGGCATCTTGATGTCGAGCAGCATCAGGTCGAACGACTCCCGCTCGAGATAATCCAGCGCCATCTCCCCGCTGTCCGCAACCGAGACCCGGTACTGCTCCAGCTCCAGGATCTCGGCCAGCGTGATCCGCGCCGTCGCCTCGTCATCGACGATCAGGATCCGGCCTCGCATCCTAGACCACCTCCGTCAGCGGCAGGGCGACCCGGAACGCCGCCCCGGCAGCGCCGTTTGCTTCCACCAGCTCGATCGTGCCCCCATGCGAATCGAGGATCGTGTAGCAGACCGACAACCCGAGGCCGGTCCCGTTCGGTTTCGAGCTGACAAACGGCTCGAACAGCTGCCGCCGGGTCTCCTCCGGGACGCCGGGGCCGTCGTCCTCGATCAGGACTTCCACTGCGTCCGGCCGGAGGGCGGTCCGGATCTTGATCCGCCCGCCGTCCGGCATGGCTTCCATCGAGTTGAGGACGACGTTGAAAAAGACCTGCTGGATCTGGTTGCGGAAGAGATAGAGCAGCGGGAGGCCTTTCGCCAGCCGGGTCTCAACCTTGATCTCGCTCTGCTGGAGCTGCTTGGAGAGCAGCGATAGGACGGTCTGGACCAGGGCGTTGACGTCGACCGGCTCCCGCTGGGACGGGCTCGGCCGGTAGAAATCGAGCATCTGCTGGACCGTGTCCATCAGCCGCTGGAGCTCGTCCTGGGCCAGGACCAGGTATTCGCTGCGTTTCTCCAGCACCAGGTCATCCCGGGTGATCAGGTGCAGGCAGTTGCGCACCGCCTGAAGCGGGTTGTTGACCTCGTGCGCGATGCTGGCCGTCAGGCGTCCGATCGCCGCCATCTTCTCGTTCTGCAGCAAAGCCCTCTGCTGCTGCTTCAGGCGGTCCAGGCTGGCCTGTAGATCGGTCAGCAGCCGGGTGTTCTGGAGGGCGATCCCGGCCTGGTTGGCCAGGATCGAAAACAACTCCACATCCGCCTCGGTGTACGGCTGGGCGCCCGCGTCCCGGCCGGCCAGGATGACGCTGTTATCCCCGGACCTGCGCAGCGCAGGCGCGCAGACGACGGCCCCCAGCCCGTGGGCGGAAACCCGCTTGAACATTTCCTGGTGTTCAACCACCTCGGGATCGACCGGGACATGCGTCCCCCAGGCATCGGCGGCCGCGACCGGGCCGCCCTCGAACCCGATCGGCTCGCCCGGCAGCGGTTCCCCGCGCTGCGCGACCAGGCGGAGGAAAATGGTCCCGTCGGGCTGCAGCTCGCGCCGGTAGAACCCGGCGTGAGGGCTCTCCATCAGGGTCGTGATCGCATCCAGGATCACGTCGATCAATTTGTCCTGGTCGGTCTCTTTGAAGAGGTCTTCGGTGATCGCTAGCAGCGGGCGCAGCGCGCCGAGCCGGACGATCTCGCTTTTCTGGTCCCGCTCCGACAGGACGCGCTCCACGTCGTCCACCAGCTCGCGGGCGGAGGAGAACGGTTTGAGCAGCAGCCCGTTGGCGCCCATCCGCAAGGCCCGGGTCGCCGTTTCCATCGTGCCGTAGCCGGTCATGATCAGGATCGCGAGATCGGGCTGAGCCCGCCGGGCCTGTTCCATGACCTGGAACCCATCCATGTGCGGCATCTGGATATCGACCAGCAGCAGGTCGACGCGGACCTTTTCCAGGAACCCGACCGCCCGGCGGGCGTCCATCGAATCGATCACCTCGAAACCGGCCATCTCCAGGGTGGTCCGGCAGTATTTGGCCACCCCGGGCTCGTCGTCCAGGACCATGATGACCTTGTCCCGCATCACGCCGTCGCCTCCTCGAGCGATTCCGCGCCCTCTGCGTGGATCGGCAGGACGACGGTAAAACAGGCCCCCGCGCCTTCCTCGCTCTCGACCCGGATCTCGCCCCCGTGCTCCGAGACGATGTTCCGGCTGATCGACAGCCCCAGCCCGGTCCCGGAACCGACCGGTTTGGTGGTGAAAAAGGGTTCGAAGATCCGGCCGCGGTAAGCCGCTGCGACCCCGATCCCGGTGTCGCGGAAAGAAATCACCGCCCGCCCTGCCCCGTTCTCCAGCCCGGTCGTGATCTGCAGCGTCCCGCCGTCCGGCATGGCCTGGATCGCGTTCGTCACCAGGTTCTGAACGACCTGGCGGAGCTGGCTGCGATCGCCGTAGACGCGCGGCAGCTCGTCCCAGGACTCGAACTGGAACTCGACCCGCTGGATCGCCGCCAGCGGCTGCGTCAGCGCCAGGACTTCGGAGACCGTTTCGGTCAGGTCCACCGGCCGTTTGACGTGCTCCTCCCGCCGGGAGAAATCCAGCAGGCGGCGGACGACATCCCGGGCCCGGCGCGCTTCGGCCAGGACGAGCTCCATGTTCTCACGCTGCCGGGAGCCTTCCGGGAATTCCTCCAGCAGCAGCTCGGAAAAGCCGTTGATCGTGGTGAGCGGGTTGTTGAGCTCGTGGGCGATGCTGGCCGCCAGCTCCCCGATCGCCGCCAGGCGGGCCGCTTCGACCATCCGGCTCTCGGCCGCTCGCTGCGCTTTGATCCGCTCGCCGAGCTCCTGGAAGAGCCGGGCGTTGCGGATCGAGATCGCGATGCGGTCCGCCAGCAGCTCGAGCAGGTGGACATCTTCGCCGGTGAAGACCCGGCCCGGCTGATTGTCGAACACGGACAGCGTCCCGATCAGGACCCCTTTGTACCGGAGAGGCACGCCGGCCACGGTCGTGATCCCATCCGGAGTTTCCCCGGGCGGCTTACCCGGCCAGGCGTCGTAATCATCGACCACCAGCGGCTCTCCACTCTCGGCGACCCGGCCGGCCACGCCCTCCCCGAACGGGATCGTGTACTGGCGCTCCCGCCCCGGGACGTCGCACCACAGCACCCGCACCACGCGGCTGCGCTGGTCGACCAATCCCAGTTCGGCAGCGCCGCCCCCGACCAGCTCGCGCGACCGCTCCACCGAGCGTTTGAGCACGCTTTCCAAATCGAGCTCGGTGATATCCAGCCCGCCGATATGCTCGGCGACGCGGAGGAATTCGCTACGCTGGTCGGAGAAACTGGCGGTTTCCATATAGTGGCATTATACTCAAACCATGAAAAACTTCCTCGACATCGCAGACCACACCCCCGACGAACTCGAAGAACTCATCGGCCTGGCCCTCGAACTCAAAAAACAGTATAAATCCGGCGGCAACCCGCCGCTGCTGGCCGGGAAAGCGCTCGCCATGGTCTTCCAGAAACCGAGCCTGCGGACTCGGGTCTCGTTCGAGATGGCGATGCAGCACCTCGGCGGGCACGCCCTGTACATGTCCCCGTTCGAGATCGGGCTGGGGCAGCGCGAGTCGGTCGCCGACGTGGCGCGGGTGCTGGCCGGGTACGTGGACGCCATCATGGCCCGCGTCTTCGACCACGCGCACGTTGTCGGGCTGGCAGAATGGGCCGGGGTTCCGGTCATCAACGGACTGAGCGATGCCAGCCATCCCTGCCAGGCCATGGCCGATGCGCTGACGATCTGGGAGGCGTTTGGCGGGCTGCGCGGGCTCAAGATCAGCTACCTCGGCGACGGAAATAACGTCTCGACCTCCCTGATGCAGATCGCCGCCGCTTTGGGCGCCCATTTCACGATCGCCCACCCGGAGGGTTACGGGATGCAGGATGAGATCGTCGCCGCCGCGGCGGCCGTCGCCGAGTCGAACGGCGGGCGGGTCGAAACGCTGCAGGACCCACACGCCGCGGCCGAGAACGCAGACGTGCTCTACACCGACACATGGACCAGCATGGGCCAGGAGCAGGAGGCGGAGATCCGGCGCGGGGTCTTCCCGCCCTACCAGGTCAACGCCGCCCTGCTCTCTCGCGCCAAAAGCCGGGCGATCGTCCTGCACTGCCTGCCCGCCCACCGGGGCGAGGAGATCACCGATGAGGTCGCCGACGGGCCGCAGTCGCGGCTGTTCCCGCAGGCCGAGAACCGCCTGCACGCGCAGAAGGCGATCCTGGCCCGCCTGCTGCGCGCAACCTGACATCGTTGAAAAATTGAAGGGGTGGGGATGCTCCGCAACCCCACCCCTTCAATTTTTCAAAAGGTTAATCACATGCGCCGTAGGACAAAAATCGTCGCCACGCTCGGACCCGCCACCCGGGATAAAGCCACCATCCGCCGGCTGATCGAGGCCGGGATGGACGTGGCGCGGCTCAATTTCTCGCACGGTAGCCACGCGGATCACGCCGAGAACATTCTCGCCGTCCGGGAACAAGCCGAGAGCCTCGGGCGGGCGGTCACGATCATGCAGGACCTGCAAGGCCCAAAGATCCGCACCGGCCCCCTGAAGGACGGGCCGGTCGAGCTCGTAGCGGGCCGGCCGCTGGTCCTGTGCATCAGCGACCAGCCGGGGACCGCCGAACGGGTGAGCGTGGACAACGACGACCTGCCGGGGCTGGTCCGGCCCGGCAGCCGGATCCTGCTGTCGGACGGGAATCTCGAGCTGGTGGTCAAATCCTGCACCGAGACCGAGATCCACACCGTCGTTGTCCTGGGCGGAAAGCTGCGCGCCCACCAGGGCATCAACCTGCCGGACACCCGGCTGGAACTCAACGGGTTCACCGAGAAAGACCGCGAGGACCTGGCTTTCGGGCTGGCGCAGGGGGTCGATGCGGTCGCGATGTCGTTCATCCGGACCGCAAAGGACATCGCCCGGGTGCGCTCGGAGATCGCCAAACTGCAGCAAGTCAATCCGCGGACGCCGGTGATCGCCAAGCTCGAGCGCCGGGAAGCGCTCGAGAACCTGGAAGAGATCATCGAGGCCTCCGACGGGGTCATGGTCGCCCGCGGGGACCTGGGGCTCGAGCTGGCGCCGGAGGATGTCCCGATTGCCCAGAAGCGGATCATCGCCTCCGCCAACCGGCAATCGAAGCTGGTGATCACCGCCACCCAGATGCTCGAATCGATGCTCGAAAACCCGCGCCCGACCCGGGCGGAGGCCTCCGATGTCGCCAACGCCATCTTTGACGGCACCGACGCCGTCATGCTCTCCGGCGAGACGGCGGTCGGAAAGTACCCGCTCAACGCGGTCCGGATCATGGACGCCGTCGTCCGGCGGGCAGAAGAGCACCTGCCGGAATGGGGCCACTGGCGCGGGCAGAACGGCGCCGAGGCGCCGCACAGCGACGCCGTCTACCTGACCCGGGCCGCCGCTGCCCTGGCGCAGGACCGGCATGTAGCCGGGATCGCCGTCTTCACCAAGTCCGGGAGCACGGCGCTGCTGATGTCCAAGGCCCGGCCGAGCGTCCCGATCCTGGGCTTCACCTCGGACGAAACGACATACCGGAGGATGGCATTCTACTGGGGGGTGATCCCGCACCTGGTGCCCTGGGCCGAGACGATGGAGCACCTCCTGTCGCACGTCGAGACCGGCCTGCTGGCGGAGACCCCGGTCCAGCGCGGCCAGCAGGTCGTCCTGATCTGCGGCTTCCCGGTAGACCAGACGCGGCCGTCCAACCTTGTCATGCTCCACACCGTCGGGCAACAGTCTTAAAAAAAATAGGGGTGGGGTCGAGCTTCGCTCGACCCCACCCCTATTTTTCTGCAATGGCCATCAATGCTTCGCATCAGAACATCATCGTATTCACTTCCGCCAGGCTCTCCCGCGAGGGGCGTAGTTCCTTCTCCGTCAGCCGGTTCAAAGGCGTGTCGGTCAGATTGTAGATCTCGGTCAGGCTCTTCCGACCGGTCTCGAAGTAGATCAGGCCGGTGATCATGACTTTGTCGACCGCGGCCTGCTCCAGAACCTGGAGCGCCGCCATCCGGTCGGTCGGGTCGTAGTCGCGCTCGAGCTTTTTGAGCAGGATCACCGACCCGTCGTGCAGCTCGACCTCGCGGTACTCCCCCTCCTCGTGGTCGTCGATCCGGATCTCTTCGCGGAACGGGATGAACGTCAGGTCGTGGATCGGGGTCTCGTTCTCCTTGCCGTAACCGTAGGAGTGGTGGGCGTCGTCGGCGTTGTTGAAGGTCACGCAGGGGCTGATGATGTCCAGGACCGCCAGGCCCTTGTGGGTCATGCCGGCCTTGATGAGCTCGCGGACCTGTTTGGCGTCGCCGGCGAAACTGCGGGCGACGAAGGTGGCGTTGGCCGCCAGCGCCTCGACACAGATGTCGATCGCCTCGTACGGGTTCTCGCCGTGGTACTTGAGCTGGAGCCCCTCCTCGGCCGTGGCCGAGAACTGGCCCTTGGTCAGCCCGTAGACGCCGTTGTTCTCGATGATATAGAGCATGTCCAGGTTGCGGCGGATGACGTGCTTGAACTGCCCCATCCCGATGCTGGCCGTGTCCCCGTCGCCGGAGACGGCGACCGGCTTGAGATGCTTGTCGCCGAAGGCGGCCCCTGTCGCCAGGGAGGGCATGCGGCCGTGCAGGCTGTTGAAGCCGAACGACCGGTTCAGAAAATAGGCCGGGCTCTTGCTCGAGCAGCCGATCCCGCTGAATTTGAGCACGTCCTCCGGGACGATATCGAGCTCGTAGGCGGCCTGGATAATCTGGTTGGAGATCGAGTTGTGGCCGCAGCCGGCGCACAGGGTCGACGGGGCGCCGCGGTAGTCGTTTTTGGTCAGGCCGGCGGCGTTTGCGCCGGGTTTGCGTTCGGTTCCGTTTTCAGCGGTCATGTCACTCACCTTCCTTGCCCTCAATGGATTCGACGATCCAACGGGCCGTCAGCGGGAGGCCGTTGTTGTGGGTCAGCGAGACCAGCTTCCAGGCCAGGTCCGGGAATTCGACCGTCATGATCTGGTGCATCTGGCCGGTATGGTTCATCTCGATCACGTAGATCCGTTCGTGCGACAGGATGAATTCGCGTTCCATTGTATTGAATGGGAGCGACCGCAGCCGCATGTAGCTGGTGGGTGTGCCGGATTTCTCCAGCCGGTCGCGGGCCTCGTCGACTGCCGGACCGGTCGACCCAAAGGCGACGATCCCGATACCGGCCCCCTCGACCCGGTCGATCTCCGGCTCCGGGGTCAGCCCGCGGGCGGTTTCATATTTCCTCAAGAGGCGGTTCATGTTGCGGTCCCAATCGTCGGGGGCCTCGGTGTAGCGGGCGTACTCGTCGTGCCCGGTGCCGCGTCCAAACCAGGCCGCGGCCGGGTGCTTGTTGCCCGGGATGGTGCGGTAGGGGATCCCGTCTCCGTCGACGTCCTTGTAGCGGCCCCAACGCTCGGTCAGCTTCTCGAGGTCCTCCTCCCACAAGACCTTGCCGCGCCGCATCGCCTCGTCCGGGTATTCGAACGGGCGGGTCATCCAGGTGTTCATCCCCAGATCCAGGTCGCTCAGGACGTAGACCGGCATCTGGAGCGTTTCGGCCAGATCGAAGGCCCGCCAGCCGAACTCGAAACACTCCTGGAGGGATCCGGGGAGCAGCAGGATGTTCTGGGTGTCGCCGTGGCCCAGGAAAAAGACCTGGGAGATGTCGCCTTGCGAGGTGCGGGTCGGGAGCCCGGTGCTGGGCCCCATCCGCTGAACGTCCCAAACGACGATCGGGGTCTCGGAGTAGTAGGCCAGCCCGGCGTACTCCGTCATCAGGCTGATGCCGGGGCCGGAGGTGCTGGTCATGGCCCGCAGACCGGCCCAGCCGCCGCCGACGGCCATCCCGATGGCGGCGAGTTCGTCCTCGGCCTGGATCACGGCAAAGGTGTTCTTGCCGGTTTCCGGGTCCACCCGGAGTTTGGGCAGATAGGCGTCGAGGGCCTCGCCCAGGCTGGAGGCCGGGGTGATCGGGTACCAGGTGACGAGCTGCACTCCGCCGTAGACTGCGCCGAGGGCGGCGGCGGTGTTGCCGTCGGAAAGGATATAGCCCTCTGTCAGATCCAGCGGCTCGACGCGGAAGGGCGCCGGTTCGAGGTCCTGCTCCGCCGCCCATTCCGCCGACATCCGGATGACCTTATAGTTCAGGTCGACCGGTTTCTGCTTTCCGCCGAAATGGAAGTCCAGGGCGGCGTGGACGGCGTCCAGGTCCAGCCCGATCCGCTCCGCCAGCACGCCGACGTAAGCCATGTTCATGACATAATCGCGCAGACCGCTCGGGACCTCGGCGTCGCGGACAAGGTCCTTGGCGGGGAAGGCCAGGATCTGGATGTCGTCCCGATCGATGTGGTAGCGCAGGTGGTCCGGGTAGATGAACAGCCCCCCGGGATCGACTTCGGCCAGGTCCGCACCGAAGGAGTCAGGGTTCATCGCAATGACAATCTCCTTGGCCTCCCGGCGGGCGGTGTAGCCCTCGTGGTTGACCCGGATCGTGTACCAGGTCGGCAGCCCCTGGATGTTCGACGGAAAGACGTTTTTTCCGGAGACGGGGATGCCCATCTTGAACAGGGCCCGAATAATCGTTAAATTGGAAGTCTGGCTCCCGGAGCCGTTCTTTGTGCCGACGACGATCGAGAAGTCATTGACGATCGGGGCGGAAGCAGACGATTTTTCTTGTTTTTCTGTCGTTTCGATTGTGATCATGGGTTTCTTTCTCGTATTTTGACAATTTGGAGATGCAAGCGGGGTGAAACCCCGCTTCTATCTCTAAATTGTCAGATCCTTTTATCCGGAGCGGTGGCGCAGGAGTTTTGTGTGTTCGATGAAAGTCTGCAGGCTCCTCTCGGCGTCGCCGGCGGCGATGGCCCGGACGATGCGTTCGTGGCATGCCCAGACCTCGCGCAGATAGGCCAGGTCAGCGTAGGCATTGAGCTCGACGGCCTCGTATGCGGTCCAGTAGGCTTCGAGCAGACCGGTTACGAAGGGGTTGCCGAGGCGGCTGAAGATTTTGAGGTGCAGCCGGCGGTGCTCGGCGTGCGGGATCGTGATCGGCATGCCGTTGAGTTCGGTCCAGGCCGTCGCGACCAGGCACTCGAGCTCGGCGATGTCTTCCGGCGTCAGCGCGGACACGGCTTCGCACCAGTAGGCCGTCTCGAGCCGGGCCCGCAGGTCGGAGAACGCCGCGAAGTGTGCCCGGTCGCGAGCGACGGCGTAGAGCAAGCTGTTGGCGACCGCGGGGGCGAAGGTGTATGCCTTCCTGCGGATCCCGGTGCGGGGACGAACCTCGACGAGGCCGAGCGTGCGCGCCGCGCCAAGCTGTTCGCGCAGCTTGGGCACGCTGATCCCGATCTCGGCGCTCAGGTCATCGAGCGGGGGGATGCGGTCCGGATCGTCGGAGCCGTTTTGGTGGGTGGCGAGATAGGTGAAGAGTTCGTTTTCAAGGTCCATGCGAATTCGATTTCGGCTAAATCCTCTTATTATTCATATTAATATTAACGATTGGATTGACATTGTACCCCCCTCCGGAGCCAGAGTCAAGCGGTGATCAGGCCGTCCGCCCCAGGATCTCCAGCATCATCGCTTCGAACTGTGCGCGGTCGGCATTCAGGGCCACGTGCACGTTCGGGTACTTTCCGTGGACGGCGTTGGGTTCGGCCTGGGGGATTCCGGGCCGGCGATCCGGAGGCAGGGTGGACACCAGCGGGAGGGCATGGCCCTCGTAGACCGGGACGGAAACGCCGATGTGGTCGAACACCCGCAGGGTGTTTTCCGTGCAGACGTGGACGGGGCAGTTCCCGTTGACGGTCGTGGCGCCGATGAGATCGATGTCCGGCGAAAGCGCGGCGGCCATCAGGGCGATGGCGTCATCGGTGCCGGTGTTAATTCAAGGCAGATCGGGCAAAGCCTCACACGGCCCGTTGAAATTCGCATCCCCCGGGCTCACCCACCCCGCCGCGTCCTGCGGTTCGCTGCTGTCGCTCAGATCGACCTGGAGCCAGCCGTCCGCATTCACCCCTGTCACGGCGGCGAAGCCTTCGAAGGGCAGCAGGACCACCAGCGGGCTGGTCGCATCCGGTTCCGCGTACACCAGGACAGCGGTCGGCGCCATCGTGTAGCAGGCCTGCGGTGAAAGGACCGGCGCGACCGGCAGGAGGTCGCAGTCTCCGGAGACCTCGGCGTCCGCATCCGGCGGGATCCAGCGCAGCCGGAAGACGCCGACGTTGGCCGCCTGGGCGACATCCGGATCGAAACCGTACCAGCCGTTCACCGACTGAGCGGTCACCGCAACGGCTTCCCCACTCCCCACCACTCCGAAAACACCTGCCTCGGTGGACGGCCGCCCGTAGACGGTGATGTCCGAGACGGCGCTGACCATGCAGGGCGCAGCCTGCGCCGGCGGGGCCGGCGGTTCGTAGAGCTCGGCGTAGATCCGCGCGGCGAAATCCAGCAGGGACTGCATCTCCATCTCACCGGCCTCACCCGGGCCGCGGCCGTAAAAATCGAGCGTCGTCGTCATCGAATCCGCCACCGCGCCGTCCGTCATCGTATCGGAGTAAGGCCCGATGGCTTCCAGCCAGGCCTGCAGCTGCGCCCAATCCGCAGGGGCCAGCAGTTTGGGCGCCGGCAGAAATGCAGCTTGACAGGTTGTGGCCGTGGCGGCGCCGTCCGCCGTGATCGTCAGCAGGTCGCAGAAACCGGCGATCCCGCCCACCCGCGACCAGGTCAGGACGACGGCATCCGGGGGCAGCGGCGTGGCCTCGGCCGGCGTCTGAGTCGCGGGCGGGGCGCCGGAGAGGGTGCAGGCGAGGAGGGCCAGCGCGAAAACAGAAACGATCGTAAGCAAGTTTTTGGATATCATGCCCGCACCTGTCTCATTGTTCGGCGCAGTTGAATCTCGGAGCGGTGCTTCGCACCGCTCCGAGATTCAACTGCTCCATTCTGATTTCAGCGCCTTCGCCAACCGGGTCCCGTGCCAGGTCAGCAGGCTGCCGTCGCAGAAAACGTAGCGGGCCGAATCCCCCAGGATCTCCCGCAGCGGCGCTTCGTCGCCCTCTTTAAACAAGAACGGCTCGGACGGCAGCAGGACGAGCGCCGGCGCAGCCTCGCGAATTTCCGCGGCGCTCACTCGTGGGTAGCGGTCGTCGCGCGACCCTAAAGGTCTCAAAGACCTTTGGGGTTTCGCGACGTCCAGATCGGCCGCCAGCGGGTAACGGCGCGACCGGTTTGCAAAGACGTTCGCCATCCCAAACAGCTTCAGCAGGTCGTGCGGGTAGGTGTCGGCGTTGAACGTCATCCACCAGGGCTCGCCGTCCGAGGTCCGGTCGAACCAGATCGGGCAGAAGGTCCGCACGGGGTCCAGGTCCGCGACCGCGAGGCGGGCGTAATCGATCGAGCCGGCCAGCGACCGCACCGAGAGCATGGCATTCTGCCCGCGGAACAGCTCCGCGAGGTCGTACAGCAGCCGGAGGGCGTCGTCGACCGTCTTCGGGAAGGTCAGCCAGACCGGGATTCCCGCGGTGGCCAGCGCTTCCACGACCTCCTGTGTGTTCTCTTCCTGGTTGGCGATGACGAGATCGGGCTCCAACGCCAGGATATCGGTGATCCGGGCGTCCTTCGTCCCCCCGACCCTGGGCAGGGCAGCCGTATTCTCTGCAGGGTGGACACAGTAATCGGTGACCCCGACCACGGCCGCGCCGAAGCCGAGGTCGAACAGGCTCTCCGTCATCGATGGAACCAGAGAAACGACGCGTTGGGGAGGGGTTTCGTTGATCATGATAAAAATTTGAAGCGTGGGGTACGTACGCACCCCACGCTTCA
>DATKDL010000233.1:0-16301 GCA_035512695.1 Anaerolineales bacterium
GAGGAGCTGCTCGAGCTGATGGGCGAAGACCTGTACGACGGGTACGCCGACGAGATCGTGGCGGAGGTCAACGAATGCCTCGGCCGCGGTATGGAGCCGTATGACGTCCTGACCAGGGGCCTCGTCGCCGGGATGGAGATCGTCGGGAACGATTTTCGGGACGGGATCCTGTTCGTCCCCGAAGTCCTGATGGCCGCCAAGGCGATGAAGGCCGGGATGGAGGTCTTGCGCCCCCTGCTTGTCGAGACCGGCGCACCCAAGATCGGGGCGATGGTGATCGGGACGGTCAAGGGCGACATCCACGACATCGGCAAGAACCTGGTGGCGATGATGATGGAAGGGGCCGGTTTCGAGGTCTTCAACATCGGGATCAACAATTCGGTCGAGAATTTCTTCGAGGCGATCGAGGAACACAAACCCGACATCGTCGGGATGAGCGCCCTGCTGACGACGACGATGCCGTATATGCGCGTCGTGATCGATGCGATGATCGAGGCCGGGATCCGGGAGGAGATCATCGTCCTGGTCGGCGGAGCGCCGCTCAACGAGGCTTTCGCCGAGGACATCGGCGCCGACGCCTACTGCCGTGATGCAGCCGTGGCTGTGGAAACGGCGAAAAAATTCATGAAACTCCGCAAAGAAAGCAAGAATTGAAGAACCGGGCGGGGCAAACCCCCGCCCGGTTCTTCAATTCTTGCTTTCTTTGCGGAAATTTATTATGGAACTAAAAACCGCCATCGTGACCGCTGCCGGGCGGGGGATCGGCGCCGCGATCGCGCGCGAACTGCACGCCCACGGATACAAGCTGGCCCTGCTCTCGAATTCCGGTGGGGCGGAGACTCTCGCCATGGAGCTCGGCGGGATCGGGGTGACCGGTTCGGTCGCCGATCCGGTCGATCTCGAACGGCTGGTCGCCGCGGCGCTGGACGCCTACGGGCGGATCGACGCCGTGGTCAACAACACCGGCCACGCCCCGAAGGGCGACCTGCTCGTGATCCCCGATGAGGACTGGCACGCAGGCCTGGATCTGCTGCTCCTGAACGTCGTGCGGATAGCCCGGCTGGTCACACCGGTCATGCAGGCGCAGGGAGGTGGGGCGATCGTCAATATCTCGACTTTCGCGGCGTTCGAGCCGGAGCCGGCCTTCCCGGTCTCCAGCAGCCTGCGCGCCGCCCTGGGCGCCTTCACCAAGCTCTTCGCCGACCGGTACGCCAAAGCCGGGATCCGGATGAACAGCGTTCTGCCCGGCTACGTCGACAGTTATCCGGACAGCCCGGCGCTCCGGGAGAAGATCCCGATGCGGCGCTATGGGACCGTCGAGGAGCTCGCCGCGACGGTGCGGTTCTTGTTATCCGATGAGGCCGGCTATCTGACCGGACAGAATATCCGCGTGGATGGGGGGTTGACTCGGTCTGTTTAATGGAAAAAATGCCCCTGTCCGGGTGAAAAGCACCCGGACAGGGGCATTTTTTCAATCACAATATGACAACTAATCCGACGCAATTCGACGTCATCCTGGCCGGCGGTGGGGTGATGGGCTGTGCAACCGCCTATTATCTCCTCAAGACCGACCCGTCCATCCGGGTCGCCGTGGTCGAGAAGGACCCTTCCTACCGCTTCAACTCGACCGTGCTCTCAGACGGCAACACGCGCCTGCAGTTCAACCTGCCCGAGAATATCCACATCTCACAGTACGGTCTGGAAGTCCTGAAGACTTTCGCCGACGACATGGCCGTCGGCGACCGGCGGCCGGACCCGGCTTTCCGGCAGGAGGGGAACCTCTTCATCTGCGACGAGGCCGGAAAAGCAAACGCCCTGGCCGGGCTGGCTGTCCAGCAGGAACTGGGCTGCCCGGTGACCTGGCTCGAAGCGGATGAGATCGCCGCCCGATTTCCGCTTTACGACCCCGCTCGGTTCGCCGGTGGGACCTACGGCACGTTGGACGGCACGATGGACCCGCAGGCCATTCTGGCCGGCTATCGCGACAAGGCAATCGAACTCGGGGCGGAATTCATCCACGCCGTCGTCGTCCGGGTGCTCCACAGCGGCGGGCGCGTCACGGGGGTCGCCCTGGCGGATGGGACCGTCTTGCAGGCCGGGTTCGTCGTCAACAGCGCCGGGGCCTGGGGGGCCGACCTGGCCCGCACCGCCGGGGTCGAGATCCCGGTCGATCCGGTCATGCGCCAGGTCTTCGTGCTCGAGACCGAATTCACTCCGGAGACCGTCTACCCGCTGACCGTCTTTCCCTCCGGTCTCTACCTGATCCACGAGCACGGCAGCCGGTTCATGTGCGGGAAATCGCTCGACGACGACCCGGTCGGCTACGATTTCACTTTTCACCGGGACCGGTTCGAAGAACATGTCTGGCCGGAACTGGTCGAGTACGCGCCCGCGTTCGACAGGCTCAAGATCGTGAGCGGGTGGGCGGGTCTGTATGCCGTCAACCGATTCGACGGGAACGTCGTGTTGGGGGAATGGCCGGGATTGAAAGGTTTCCTGCTGGTGAACGGGTTCTCCGGCCACGGGTTCCAGCAGTGCCATGCGATAGGCCGGCACCTGTCCGAGCTGATCCTCGGGGCGCCGTGCTCCCTCGATCTGTCCGTCTTTTGCCCGGATAGAATCCTGGCAGACCGGCCGGTTTTCGAGGGTCGCGGAAAACTGGTCTGATTATTCTTCGATCGCCTGGTTGCGGGCTTTCTTATACCGGTATGTGATGCGACCCTTTGTCAGGTCATAAGGGGACATCTCGATGGTCACTCGGTCGCCAAGCAGCAGGCGGATGTAGTATTTCCGCATTTTGCCGGACGGGTAAGCGAGGACCTCGTGCCCGTTATCCAGTTCCACGCGGAACTGGGTGCCGGGCAGCGCTTCGACGATCTTCCCTTCCATCTGTATCTTTTGTTCTTTCGTTGCCAATTTGCTCCTTATGCAGGCGAGTCCTGCTCGCCGAGCTGTCTCCCGGAACCGATCCGTAATGGGGGCGGCGAATTCGGGGCCGCCGGGAGTGAAACCGCCGGCGGCCCCGAATTCGCCGGTTTTATTATCGATTCGGCCTGTATTCTATCGCGACTGCACCCATTGCAGGTGACCGGAACCGAAATCCGGCTAAGCGTCGTTCCGGCGCGAACGCCGGTTGATCCGCCGCACCGCCTTCTTTTTATCCATCCGGCGCTGCTCTGATTTCGAGACGAACCAGCGCTTCTTACGCATATCCCGAAGCACACCGCTCCGCGCAACCGCTCGGCGAAAACGCGCGAGCAGCTGGTGGTTTGACTCTCCGTTTCGAATTTCGATCGTCTTCATCGACACCTCCTGATCCTCGGATCACCTGTTTACTGTTCGGACATCCGTTCGCAGACCAGCCGCGACGCTGTTCCAGCAGTTAAACAAAAGGATTTGGTCTCTCGAACCAAATCCCAGGACGATGACGTACTCGTCTTCTACTCAGAGAGAATGATCGACTATGCGATTTGCTGCGGGGCCGGAGCCGCCGCGCCTGTCCTCCGTTGATTTCACTGGAATGCCGTTGCGGGCAGGTTCTGGGTACGGGGTTGCACAGGGGATTATATCACATCTCTTCCGGTGCGTGTGCCTTCGGATCCTTCCCGAGCTCCTGGGACCGCTCGTAGGCTGCCCAGATCGCCCGCGACAACGCGGTTCGGAAGCCGGACTTTTCGAGGAAATACAAGGCCGCGGCCGTTGTTCCACCGGGCGAGGTGACGTCGTTGCGCAACCCGGCCAGGTGGATCTGTCCGGCTTCGGCCGCCGCCAGGTAATAGTCGACCGAACCCCGGACCGTCTCTACGACCAGCGACTCTGCGATCCGGCGCGGGAAACCCAGGTGCACCCCCGCATCCACCATCGCTTCCATGAACATGAAGACATAAGCCGGTCCGGTCCCGGACAGCGCCGTCGCCATATCCAGGTACTTTTCGTCCTCCATAAAAATCTCAATACCCAAAGCGGCCAGGATCCGGCGGGCAAAATCGCGCTGGGGGTCGGTCACGGCCGGCGAGGCGGTCCAGACCGAGATGCCCATGCCGATGCGGGCCGGGGTGTTCGGCATCGATCGGACGACGCTGGCGTGCCGCAGCCCCTTGATCAATTTCTTGATCGGCGCGCCGGCAATGATCGACAGCACCAGCGCCTCCTCTTTTAGAGTCCCGGCGAGATCATTCAGGACGTCCCCGAGTGACTGCGGTTTGATCGACAGGACGACGATGTCCGCCCCGTCAGCAGCAGCCTGGTTATCCGAGAACCCGGCGACACCGTAAGCCTGGTTCATAAACTCCCCTCGCCGCAGCCGGGGGCCGGAAACGCGGATATCCTCCGCCGAGGCCAGCTTCTCCCGAAGGATCCCGGCGATCATGGCTTCGGCCATCACTCCGGGGCCGATGAAGGTGATCGTGGTCACTTGTTCCTCCTGGAAAAACAGATCTTGCGGGGCAGGGCACACCCCTGGCCCCGCAAGATCCGTTTTTGCAATTTATGCGAAGTACTGCAGCGCCAGCCGCAGCCGGGTCTCGACGTCCTCCGGGGCATCCCTCGGGACGGACTGCAGGGCGGCTTGCGCCTCGACGACGCTGTAGCCGAGGGAGACCAGGGCTTCCAGGACCTCGGTGTCCAGATCGGTCATCGCCGTGATGGGGGTCAGATCGCCCGTCGGGCCGACTTTATCCTGCATGTGCAGCAGGATCTTCTGAGCGGTCTTGAGCCCGATCCCGGGCACCCGGTTGAATACCTCGGCCTGTTCGTGGAAGACGGCCCGCCGGATGGCGTCCGGGTTCAAGGTCGACAGGGCAGCCAGCGCCAGGCGCGGCCCGACCCCGCTGACGCCCAGCAGCAGGTTGAAAAACTCACGCTCCTCACGGGTCTCGAAACCGAAGAGAGTCAGGGCGTCCTCCCGCACGACCAGGTGCGTGTAAAGTTCGATCTCGTCACCGGGCCCGCAGGTGTCCAGCAGGACCGCCGGAACGAAGACTCGCAGCCCGACCCCGCCGATCCGGACGACGAAGGCCTCGGCGTCCCGGTATTGGATTGTCCCTTTGAGAGTGGCAATCACGACAGTTTGGACCTCCTCATTTGATTTTCAGCAGTTCGGCGGACAGAATCACACCTGATCGTACAGCGCCCGGCTTTTCCGGGAATGCAGGTGGCAGATGGCGACCGCCAGGGCGTCGGCGGCGTCGTCGGGCCGCGGCAGGTCGTCCAGATTGAGCAGGGCGCGGACCATTTGTTGAACCTGCGACTTCCCCGCCCCGCCGTAGCCGGCGATCGCCTGTTTGATCTCCATTGGCGTATATTCGGCCACGTCGAGACCCGCCTGCGCCAATGCGACGAGGGCGGCCCCGCGACCCTGGGCGACCGAGATGGCCGTGGTGACATTTTTCTGGAAAAAGAGCTTCTCGACGGCCGCGGTGTCCGGTTTGTGGCGCTCAAGGAGCACGGCCAGTTCGCCGTGAAGCAGGGCCAGCCGCTCGGCGATCGGCAAGCCGGTGGGGGTCTGGATCACACCGTAGGCCAGCCCGGTGAGGTCGCCCCCCGGCCCTTCTCGCACGAAACCATAACCGGTTGTGGCGGTGCCCGGGTCGACACCGATGACGAGCATCCGGATGCCTCAGGCTCAGGCCATCTCGAGCTGATGCAATGCTTCTTCGGAAATCGCCAGGTTCGAATAGACGTTCTGTACGTCGTCCAGATCTTCGAGGGTCTCGATGGTCCGCATGACCTTGACGGTCGTTGCAGGGTCGAGTTCGATCTCGTGGTTGGGCACCATCCGCAAACCGGCGTCCTCCGGGCGCAGCCCGCGCGCGGACAATGCGTCGCTGATCGCCTTATACGATTCGACCGGGGCGGTGATCTCGAAGTAGCCCTCGGCTTCGACGACGTCATCGGCGCCCGCCTCAACACCGAGTTCGAAAATCTCGTCGAATTCGGCGGTATCTACGGGGAGCACGAAGAAGGCCGTGCGGGTGAACTGCCAGGCGACCGAACCGCCCTCCCCCAGGCTGCCGCCGTGCTTGTTCAACACGTGCCGGAGATCGGCGACGGCCCGGTTGCGGTTGTCGGTCACGACATCGATGATCAGGGCGACCCCATTGGCCGCATAGCCTTCGAAGGTGGATTCTTCGAACGCATTGGCGTCCTTGTCCTCCCCGGTGCCGCGCCGGATGGCGCGCTCGATGTTGTCCTTGGGCATGTTGGCCGCGCGAGCCTTGTCGACCGCCAGCCGCAGCCCGACGTTCGTCTCCGGATCTCCCCCGCCTTCCCGGGCTGCGATCATGAGTTCGCGCGTGATCCGGGTAAACAGCTGCCCCCGCTTCGCATCTGTCGCGCCTTTCTTGCGCTTTATGGTGGACCATTTGGAATGTCCGGACATGGATAGATCTCCGCGGTTTTTTTTAATTAATGGTTGGTTGGATGGTTGGATAGCAAACGAATTCCCCTCCATTATACCGCGCCCCCCTCAAACGATAATCCCCCCTGCCCCCCGACAGGCTCGCCCGGCTGCGTTGCAGCGAACTCGCTGATGCCGCCCGCGCTTACTTCAATGCACACCGGGCCGCCCCCGGCCTCCCCCAGGCGCCCCATTTTCGCTCATGCAAACCGCTTGACACAGAACGTCCGTTCGAGTAAAATCCTAGAACAAATGAACGGTTTAAAAACCAATCTAAAAATAGGGGCGGCGATTTTGGGGCCAGCTGCGGTATTGCCGCAGCTGGCCCCAAAATCGCCCAACCTCCGAATTTTAGGATCGGTACCATGCCATCAAAGGAGCCAATCATGGCCAGAAAACGGAAGGGACTAGGCGAACGCCACCACAAGATCCTGGGCGTGCTCGAACGGTTCACGGACCAGAACGGGTATCCTCCCTCGATCCGCGAGATCGGCAAGCGGACCAATATCTCTTCGACCTCCGTCGTCAACTACTATCTCGAACAGCTCGAGCAAGACGGCTTTATCGAGCGCGACCGCAACATCTCGCGCGGGGTCCGCCTGATCCGGCTGGCGACCGGCGAGCTTTACAACCAGGTCCAACCGCTGGCGGACCAGCTGCGCGACAAGGTCAGGGACGTGATGCGGATCCCGATCGTGGGCCGGATCGTCGCCTCGGCGCCCGTCCCGGTGCCCTCGTCCGATTTCCCGTATTTCGACGAAGAGCACATGGTCGAGGTGGCCCGCAACATGATCCCCCAGCGCGACAAGGAAGACCTGTTCGCCCTCGAAGTCCAGGGCAACTCGATGATCGATGCCATGGTCAATGATGGGGATATCGTGATCATGAAGCGCGCCCAGGAAGCCCAAAATGGCGAAATGGTCGCCGTCTGGCTCGACGACAAGGACGAGACCACGCTCAAGTACTTCTACCGCGAAAAGGGGCGCGTCCGCCTCCAGCCCGCCAACCCGACCATGCAGCCGATCTATATCGACAACCCGCGCAACCTGCGCATTCAGGGAAAGGTCGTGATGGTGATCCGACAGCTCGATCAGCGGGTGAACTGAAAATTAAAGCAAAAAGCGCCCGCTCGAATGAGCGGGCGCTTTTTGCTTTAATTCTAAGGAAGATCGCCCGGATTGGGGCTCTCCTGCCCGCGCCAGTCCCCCGCACTGTCCGTGTCGGCGCCGGCCGGGAAGCGTTCGATCGAATGACCCTCTGGCACGCCCGGGACCGCCGGATCGAAGGCCCAGGTTGAACTGCCCCAGGACACCGCATCGACCAGGTTGTCGAAGAGATCGAGCAGGAGCAGTTCATCCCCGGAATTGCTGAGCGAGATGCTCCCGCCGGACCAGACGGTGTATTTGACCAGGTCCGGGACGTCCGGATCGGCGCCGGCCAGCTCGAAATCAGGCTGCCAGCCGTGCTCCGCCGCGAATTGGACGGCGTCGTTCGCCACCACGATCACCCCGCCGGCCGGAACCAGGCTGCCCGCCGGAAAAGCGTACATTCCTTCCGAGCCGCCTGGGGATTCCTCATCCCCCACTTTGAAACCCGAAATATCGATCGCCTCAGCGGTGGTGTTGTGGATCTCGAACCATTCGGCCTTGGGCTCCGGACCGTCCGGATCGAAGAGCACCTCAGCGATCAGCAGGCCGCCCATGAACGGTGTCGGCGACGGACCGACGGTCGGCGTGGGCACCGGCGGGGTGAGATCCACCTGCCCCGGCGTGGGGGACGGCTGCGCCAGCCAATCCGCGGCGGAGTCGGTATCGACGTAAGCCGGGGAACGTTCGATCGACGTGCCTTTCGGTACACCTGCCACGTCCGGATCGAAAGCCCAGTTCGAGTTTCCCCACGAGACGGCATCCACCAGGTCGTCGAAAATGTCCAGCAGGAGCACCTCATCGCCGGAGTTGGTCAGCGAGACGCTGCCCCCCGCCCAGGCGGCGTATTTGACCATGTCCGGGACCGGCGAGCCGGAGTCGCTGAATTCGAAATCCGGGTCGAAACCAAAACCGGCCTTGAAATCAAAGGCGTTCTTCGCGATTACGACCGTCTGCCCGACGCCGATCACAGCCCCGGCGGGGAACTGGAACATGCCTTCGCTCCCGCCGATCGTTTCTTCATCGCCGATCTTATAGTCATCGAGGGCGATCACATCCCCGGTGGGGTTGAAGATCTCGATCCACTCGACTTCGCCCTGGCTGGCGGACGGGTCGTAAAGGACCTCGGTGATCAGCAGGTGCCCCACATCGCCGATCGCGGGGCGGTGGAGCACCAGGGCCAGGATGATTTCCATCGTCGGGGTAAAGCTCCAATGCGGGCCGGTTTGCGCGGCCAGGGTAAACAGCGGCTGCACGGCCAGCAGGGCGGCGAACAGGGCCGCCGCCGCGCACGAAAGCGCGGCGATCGGAAAGCGGGGTGGTTTATTCCGGCGAAATTTCATTTCTACCTCCCGGTGAACGGAAAAAAGAAGGTCCGGTCGAATTGATGCAGGACGACGAGGACCGGGTCGTGGTCTGAGGCGCGCAGCGGCGTCGCCGCTTCATCCGCCAGCAAGGCCGGGAAGTCCGCAGCAAACGGCTGAGGGAGCGCTTGAAACATGTTGAGCGGGTCGGATGCCAGGGCCTGGCTGATGAAGACGTAATCGAGCGCCTGCGAAACGCCGTCGAAGATGTAGGTGTAGCGGGCCGGGTATGGGACTCCCGGCATCAGGTTGAACATCCCTGAGCCGGAGATCAGCTCGATCGGCGCGGAGCCCATCACGTCGTTGAAGTCCCCGATCAGGATGACAGCCGCCCCGGGGTCTGCGGCCAAAATTTCGGCGGTCAGCTCGTTGAGGAAAGCGGCTTGCTCCAACCGGCGCGGCAGGGTGTACTGGATCGCCGTGTCCTGTGATTTCGATTTGAGGTGGACCGGGATCACCCAGTAGAAGTCACCCGGGCCGCCCTGGCTGCAGTCCGCCGGGCAGACCTCCAGCCGGATCAGCAGCGGGGGGCGGGAGAAAATACGGTTTCCCTCGAATCCGGGCTGTCCATCGAGATCGCATGTCAGGGCGTTGGAGGGGTTGATCACATCCAGGTTGCCGTCGGGACCGAGGCCGTCCACCAGGGACGTGCAGCCTTGCCGCTGCCCGACGGATAGGACGGTCACCCGGTCGAGCCGGTAGAGCAGGCCGACGTCGATACCGCGGACGTCGGGGCCGTCGATCAGGACGTGCCCGTACTGGTTCTCGATCTCAGGGCGGTTGGAGAGGGCCTGGAGCACGGCAGCGTTCTCGGCCTCCTGGACGGCGATGAAAAGCGGCTCCCCGAGGATTTCGGAGATCATGCGGGCCAGCTTCTGGAGCTTGGTCTGGTACTGGCTGGGATCGGGGAGGGGGTCCTGCGTGTTCGGGTCGTCGACCGTATCGAACAGGTTGTAGAGGTTCAGGCTGGCAAAGGTCAGGTCGGAAGTGGGCGGGGAGAATGGTGCGGCGGGAGCCGCGTATGGGACGACGACCGGCGGCGCCGTCAGGCGGACGTGGAACTCGCCGTCGTACACGTCCAGGATCCCGGCCAGGCCGAGCACGGTTTGCCCGGTGCGGACCTCCGGAGCGATCTCGTACAGCCCATCGTCATCGACCCGGACGATCGGGCCGGTCGGCATCCCGGTCAGGATCCGGTCCACGCCCAGGGCGGCGGCGACGACGAAGGTCTGGTCAAAGACGGTGGTGGGCCCGACGACGACGGTATTCGGCATGGAGATCCGCATCCCCTCTCGGGCTTCGAAGTACAGCCGGGATGCGCCGGGCGGCCAGGGTGGGGAGAACGGGACGGCGGGCGGGAGCGGAGCGGTCCCCAGCACCTGGATGTACTCGGGTCCGGCGCTTATCTCCGTCATCCCGCCGAACTCGACCACCCAGCCGCTCACCTCAACGAACTGGCCCACCGAGACCAGGTTCTCCTGGACGCCGGTGTAGACAAACAGGGCGTCGGAGGTGGCCGGGTCCCCGTCGCAGTTGGCTTGCTGGATGAAGAAACCCATCTCCCAGCTCTCGTCGCGGTCGAAGGTAACGACCCCGCGAGTCTCGACCAGGTCCCCGACATAGGGGGATGCCAGCCCGGAACCCTGGATCACGCAAACATCGCGGTAAACCGCCGAGCCGGCCGAACCGGCAGCCAGGAGCGGGAGCGCCAGGGCGGACAGGATGGGGAGCAGGAATGTGTGAGGAAAGATGGTTTTCGACAAGATCGCCTCTCACACCGCGGATGGAGGAGCGGTGTGGAGCTATCGTATCGAAAAAGTGAGGGGGGAGGTCCGCGCGCGCCTGATTTTTTGGGGGCTGGGAGGGGCTTTTTTTAATGCGAAGACGCAAAGGCGCGAAGACGCAAAGTTTTTTGCATTATTTATAAATAATGCAAAAAACTTTGCGTCTTCGCATTAAAAAATTTACCCTGCCTGTTTCACCGTCAGCCTGATCGACTCCACATCCAGGTCGTGCGTCTCCGTGTGCCCGTCCTCCGGTCCCTCCCCTGCGATCAGGTCGAGGGAGAGCGTCTCGGTTTTGATATAGCTGCCCCATTCCGCGACGACGTGCGTCAGCGCATCGCCGGCCGCGTACCAGGTCCGGATGCGGTCCTCGATGTTGAAACCGGCCGACTTGCGCATGTCCTGGATCCGGCGGACGATCTCGCGCGCCTGGCCTTCGGTTTTCAGCTCCGGTGTGACGGTCGCATCGATCCCGACGGTGAGGTAGCGGTCGGTGGCCGTGGCAAGGCCCTCGGCGGGCATCGTTTCGACCAGGATCTCCTCCGGCGCCAGGCTCACCGGGCGGCCGTCCTCCAGGTCGAACTCGACCGGTTCACCCCGCCCAACCGTTGCGGCGACCGCCCGGGGGTCCAACCCGGCCAGTGCGGCCCGCAATTTCGGGAAATCGGCCCCGAACTTCGGGCCGAGCAGCTGGTTGTTTGGCAGGACCCGGTAGCCCACCAGCCGGCCCGGGTCGTCGACGAACTCGAAGGCTTTGACGTTCAGTTCGTCGGCGACGATCTCGATCAGTTCACCCGAAAGCTCCGCCCGGCCTTCGCCGGCATGGACCATGACTTTGCTGAGCGGCTGCCGCACTTTCAGGTTGGCGGCGCCCCTGGCGCTCAGACCCATGCTGGCGACCTGCCGGGCCAGCGCCATCTGCTCGTCGAGTTCGCCGTCCAGGGCGGCCGGGTCGGGTTCCGGCCAGGAAGTGTGGTGGACGCTCATGTGCGCCGCCGGGTACATCCCGGTCACCAGGTTCTGGTACATGACCTCGGCGACGAAGGGGGTGAACGGCGCCAGCATCCGCGCCAGCTTGACCAGGGCGTGGTAGAGGGTCAGGTAGGCCACATGTTTGTCTTCGTCCAGCCCGCTCTTCCAGAAGCGGCGGCGCGAACGGCGGACATACCAGTTGGAGAGGTCCTCGATCAGCGGTTCGATCACCAGGGTGGCGGCGAAGGCGTCGTAATCTTCCAGGTTCCGGGTGGTTCGCTCCACGACCCGGTTGAGGCGGGACAGGATCCAACGGTCGAGGGCGTTGGCGCTTTCCGGGGTGGCGCCTTCGGGGTGGGCGGGGTCAAAGTCCTCCGTCTGCCGGCCGGCGTGCGTGGGGTCGGCGCCGGGGGGATGCCATCGGTCCAGGTTGGCGTAGGTCACGAAAAAGGAGTAGATGTTCCAGAGCGGGATCAGGAAACGCCGCCGGACCTCGTCGGCCCGGTTGTAGCCGAAAAGGAGGTTGTTCTCCGGCTTGTGCGCGCAGAACAGCCAGCGCATCACGTCGACGCCCATCTCGTTGGCGGCCTCGTTGAACTCGATCGAGTTGCCCCAGGACTTGTGCATCTCGCGGCCGTCCTCGGCAAAGAGGGTGGCGTAGCCGAACAGGGTCTTGAACGGCGCCCGGCCCTCCAGGACGGTCGACATCGCCAGGAGGCTGTAGAACCAGTTGCGGAACTGCCCGGGGAATGATTCACTGACCCAATCGGCCGGGAACCACGCTTTCCAGTACTCGGGGTCTTCCCTGTAGTGCATGGTCGAGAAACTGACGATCCCGGCGTCCAGCCAGGGGTTTCCGACGTCGGCGATGCGGGCCATGCGGCCCTCGCAGGTCGAGCAGGCGATCTTGACCGCATCGATGAACGGGCGGTGCGGGGTGTGGCCTTCAAAGGTTTCCCAGCCCTCGACAGCCCGCTCCTCCAACTCGTCGTCGCTGCCGACGACTTCGAAAGCCTTACAGTCCTCGCAGACCCAGATCGGGAGCGCCAGGCCCCAGTAGCGTTTCTTCGAAATCAGCCAGTCGTGCATGTTGCGCAGCCAGTCCATCTCGCGGGCATGGCCGAAATCCGGGATCCAGCGGATCCCGTCGACGACGTCCATCATCTGGTAGCGGAGGGAGGCGGCCTTCTCCTCGCTGGTCAATTCCTCGCGAGGTTTGTCGTAGGTGGGGCCCATCGAGATGAACCACTCGTCGACCAGGCGGAAGACCAGTTCAGTCTTGCATCGCCAGCAGGTCGGGTAGCGGTGGGTATAGTCTTCGACCTTGTAGACCAGGCCTTTTTCCCGAAGATTATCGAAGATCTTTTCCCGGTGGCCGGGGTCCTTGGCGTCGAAGCCGGCCAGGAAACCGAACTCGGGCAGGAAAAAGCCCTCTTCGTTGAGCGGGGCGATCATGGGCAGGTGGTATTCCTTGCCCAGCTCGAAGTCCTCCTTCCCGCAGCCGGGAGCGATGTGGACGATTCCCGTGCCTTCTTCGTCGCTGACCTCATCCCACAGGATGATCGTGTGCGCTTCCCGGGCGGTGGCGGAGACGCCCTTGACCAGCTCGCGCAGTGGGGTCACCCCGCCGGGGGTGTTGGCGGCTTCCAGTTCGTCGAAGGGGCCGTCGTAGGTCCAGCCCTCCATCTCCGCCCCCTTGAGTTCGCCGAGGACGACGAATTCGCCGTCGAGCATGTGCAGGGTGCCTTTGGAAAGGTAGAAGACCTCATCGCCCTGTCGGACCCTGGCATAGACCAGCTCCGGCCCGACCGCGGCGGCGACGTTGGAGGTGAGGGTCCAGGGGGTCGTGGTCCAGACGAGGAGGGATTCGCGGAGACCGGAGACCGGGGACGGAGGACCTGAGACCTCTCTCCCCGGTCCTCCGTCCATTTTGACCCGTCCCCCGTCATCCATCCACCGGGCCCTCGCTTCCGTCCCCGGTCCTCCGTCTTCGGTCCCCGGTCTCCTGTCTTCCGACCGAAGGGGGAACCGGAGCGTGATCGACGGATGCGTCAGCTCGGCATAGCCGTCCGTCACGATCTCGTGCTGGCTGATGGCGGTGGCGCAGCGCGGGCACCAGGGCATCGAGTCGGCGCCGCGGTAGACCCAGCCGTTCTCCCAGCACTGCTTGAGGAAGGCCCAGATCATGTAGTTGTTTTCGTTGGAGAACGTGAAGTAGCTCCCGCCGAGGTCCTGGAGCCCGAGGCGGCCGACCAGCTGTTCGATCGTGTCGGTGACCGGGCCGTCCGGGCGGGCCAGGGTGAACTCCTGGGTCGGGTCTGAGGCGATCAGGTCGGCCAGCAGGCGCAGCTCATCGGGGTCGTTCCAGTCCATCCAGTAGCCGAGGCGGATCGACTGTTCGGTCTGGACGGCGGCGTACTTGAGCACCCGCTCCTTGCACTTGCGGATGAACTTCTCGAGGCCGTAGGCTTCGATGTCCTTCTTGGATTTGAAACCCAGTTCGCGCTCGACTTCGACCTCGACCCACAGCCCCTGGCAGTCGAAACCCTGCTGGTAGCGCAGCTCGCGGCCCTGCATCGTCCAGAAGCGATTGTACAGGTCCTTGTAGGTCCTGCCCCAGCCGTGGTGGACGCCCATCGGGTTGTTGGCCGTGATCGGCCCATCGAGGAACGACCACTTGGGCTTACCCTTGTGGACTTCCCGCATCTTCTCGAAAGCGTCGGACATCTCCCAGAAATCCAGGACGTCGTATTCCTGGGCGACGAGGTCGATTTTGTTTGGGACGGGTTTAAAGGTCATCTTCGCTCCAGCTCATAAAAAGAGATTGAAAAATTTGGATACACCGGCGGCTTCGCCGCCGGTGTATCCAAATTTTTCATAATAAAAAGACTCTCGTCCTGTTTCAGGGACGAGAGTCTTGCTCTCCCGCGGTACCACCCCGGTTCCCGCCGGTTGGGCGGGCGCTCCGTCGAGCGCGACCTGGTGAGAGGCGATGCTCGTGCCGTGGATAACGGGGGGCAGGCCCGGCTTGCTTACTGGCGGTTGCGTTCGGCGCGCGGCTCCGGAGGGATATTCGCCCTTTCGGCCTGGTCCGGCTTACACCATTTCCGGACTCGCTGGCAGGCTTGCGGAGGGGTACTCGTCTCCATCGTGGCTTTTGGGAATGGGGGGATTATGCCATATCAGGTAAGACGGGTCAACTAGGAATAGACTTTGACCTCTTTCTCGAGTCGATCTCCCAACCGATCCTGCTCCATATCCAGATCGTACTGCGCCTGCAATCCGAGCCAGAATTCAGCGGAGGTCTGGAAGTAACGCGCCAGGCGGAGGGCGGTGTTGGCGGTCACGCTGCGCTTCTCCAGGACGATCTCGTTGATCCGGCGCGGATCGACGCCGATTTCGAGGGACAGCCGATGCTGGCTCAAGCCTAATGGTGTCAGGAATTCCTCCTGAAGAACCTCGCCGGGGTGAACGGGCTTTATTTTTTCATCAACCATCGATCAGGCTCCTAATGATAATCAGTTATTTCTACCTCAAATGCGTCGCCATCCCGCCAAACGAAGCAGATCCTCCATTGATCATTGATTCGGATAGAGTGCTGTCTGGAGCGTACGCCTCGAAGCTTCTCGAGTCGGTTTCCCGGAGGTGATCGCAAATCCTGCAGATTTTGCGAATTGTTCAGCATCCTGAGCTTACGGAGGGCAATACGCTGAATATCGGATGGGTATTTCTTTGAATAATGACGATGATAAATCTTCTCAGTTTCTCTATCTTTGAAAGATTTAATCATGGCCCAATTATATAGCGCGATGCGCTAGGCGTCAAGCGCTATAGTTTTCTAATCCACCCTTTTCCCCATAATCAGATCCGGCTTCCCGATCCCATTCGCATCCGGCATGACCCCAATCAGCTTGTACCCCAGCTTCTGGTAGAACGTGACCGGGTGGTCGGCGTAGTTCTCCAGCTCGGCCATCTTGCGGTAGGTGTCTTCGTACAGGTCGGTATTCGAGAGGCTCGTGCTGCCGTCCTCGTCGTCCGTGCCGAGCTGGATGGTGAGCCCGCCGCGCTTGCGCACCTCCGCCTCGAACGCCTCCACCAACGCCCGGCCGATCCCCTGCCCCTGGAAATCCGGGTAAACGGCCAGCGGGTGCAGCTCCCAGACGTTGCCGTCGTACTCCGGGATCCCGCCGATCCAGCCGAGCACGCGGCCATCGGGCGACTGGGCAGCGAGCAGGATGCGGTCGTCCGCCAGCATCTCGGCCACCTCCTCCCGTCCATCTTCGATCGTCTCCCAGGCGCCGGGCCAGTGGGCGCGGAATGCAAGGGTCAGGATCTCGGCGGCCTGTTCTTTTTCGATTTCGGAGGATTCGTCGGTGATGGGGCGGATAGTGTAATCGGCATCCATGCGGTGATTGTAGTAGAAAAAATGAAGACCGGCCTGGGGCTTTGCCCCAGGCCGGTCTTCATTTTTTCAATTCCCCCCCAGCACCGTCTCCGCCACCCACCCCGTCACGCTCCCGAAATTGACCAACCACCAGTGCGTCCCCTTGGCGTACACGCCGTTCAGCCCGGCGGCGTGGGGCTGGACGACCCCGCTCGAGCCCGCGCCGACGGTCGCGATCGAGGCGTAGTTGGTCCC